>CAZGOY010000010.1:0-85829 GCA_964527565.1 uncultured Sulfuricella sp.
CCTGTGCTCAGAAAATTGCACCCAACTGAGGCATGTAACTAATCAGGAGAGTATTTGGAAACACTACTCAGCTTGGAGCACACACTGGCTATGGCTTTGCTATGTGCGCTGTATTCGGTTCGCCATGCTTCATAGAATCCTGACAAATCGCCATCGTCTGTTTTTAATGCCTTACGTGCTTGAGAATCGTAGATGATGATTGGGTCACGTATTTTTAGCCACAGCAATTTTGTAGTGATCGAAAGGACGCCTCTATCACCGTAGGCTTTAGAAATCTTATTCTGTACTTTTCTGATCGACTTTACAGTGTCACCTGAAAAGTCAGAGGCGATAGCCTTATCTATTATTTTTAAAATCGGCTCATACCTGGCACAACCAATATCTTCGTCGTACTCTTTTGGTAGATTTCGGGCGACTTTGTAGTATGTCGCCGCTTTCTTAATGGAATTCAACCTCTCGTCGCGAGTCCCACTGTTTATTGACTTATGATAAAGCAGGTCATGTCTCAACCACATGTCTAGGTAATGAAGAGAAAAGTATTCCCATGAATGCTTCATTTTTGCTCCGTCATCGTGCTTTGAATGCCCAGCCATTAAGTAGACCCCAATAAAATACCTACACTTTTTCAGTTCTTTATCGGGATGATTTCCGGTTTTTAACACCCCAGCATGCCCACCCCGCCAATTCTGGCTTGTCTGGCCGGATTAAACGCGATATTTCATTTCGCGGCAAGACGTGTCCGGCGCGGCTTTGTCATGACTTTCTGGCCGCTCCCTTGAGCAGCGCCACCAGGGCGCCGTCGCCGCCGTCGGCGGCGCGCGCCGGGCAGAAGGCCAGCACGTCGGCGCGCTGCATCAGCCAGTTGGCGGTCTTGAATTTGAGCACCGGCTCGCGGTTGGGCGAGCACAGCCCCTTGCCGTGGATCACCCGTGCGCAGCGCAGGCCGGCATCGCGGCATTCGTCGAGAAAGGCCACCAGGTGACGGCGCGCTTCGTCGCTGGTGTAGCCGTGCAGGTCGATTTCGGCCTGGATGGGCCAATGGCCGCGCCGCAGGTTCCTGAGCACCTGGCGCGCCACACCGTTGCGCAGGAAGGTGAGTTCCTCGTCGCCTGCCATGCCGTCGAGCCAGGCGATGTGGTCGCTGAGGCCGTCGGGCGGCAGCGCTTGCGCGTCTTCGCGGAACGGGCGCGGCTCGGGCCACGGGCGCGGCGCGCAAAGCTGCACCCGGCGCGGTCCGCGCAGGGGCCGCACCCCGGCCATCGCCTGGTGGAACAGGGCGCGGTCTTCTTCGGTCAGGGGCGGGGGGAGATTGCGCGGACGCTTGCCGGTCACTTCGCCAGGGCCACCGGCACGTAGGGGCTGGCAGGGTTGACAGTTAGAGTCTGGGTGGACGGAGAAAGGACAAGGTCCATCATTTCCATCGGGACGGCGCCGAACAGCGGCTCGTCACCCATGACCAGCGCCGAGAGGTCGCAGTAACGATCCGCGAAATGGACGCGCAGGGGGCCGATCATCGGCACGGCCTTGTGGGAGCCGTCGGCGAGTATGACCTCGCGTGTGCCGACTTCCGTGGTGTCGAAACCAAGCTGTACCGCCAGGTGTTCCGGCACCGTCAGAAATACCGAGCCGGAATCGACCAGTGCCTTGACGTCGAGACGCCGTTTCTGGAATGAATTCTCGATGCCGATGTTGGCGTAGGTAATGCCCATGATCTCTCCCGCAAAGACTTATTTGCCCAGATTGTCGAGATAACGCTCGGCGTCCAGTGCGGCCTGGCAGCCGGTGCCGGCGCTGGTGATGGCCTGGCGGTAGATGTGGTCCTGCACGTCGCCGGCGGCGAATACGCCCGCGATGCTGGTCTGGGTGGCGTTGCCGTTGCGCCCGCCCTGGGTGACGATGTAGCCGCCGTCCAGTTCGATCTGGCCCTGGAAGATGTCGGTGTTGGGCTTGTGGCCGATGGCGATGAAGATGCCTTGGAGGGCGATGTCCTTGGTGCTGCCGTCGTTGATGTTCTTGATGCGCATGCCGGTGACGCCGGTTTTGTCGCCCAGCACTTCGTCGAGTGCGCTAAAGGTCTCCAGCACGATGTTGCCGTTGTTGACCTTGTCCATCAGCTTGTCGACCATGATCTTCTCGGCCTTGAAGGTGTCGCGGCGATGCACCAGGGTGACTTTCTTGGCGATGTTGGCGAGATACAGGGCTTCTTCCAGCGCGGAGTTGCCGCCGCCGATCACCGCCACTTCCTGGTTGCGGTAGAAGAAACCGTCGCAGGTGGCGCAGCCGGACACGCCGCGCCCCATGAAGGCCGCTTCCGAGGGCAGGCCGAGATAGCGGGCGGAGGCGCCGGTGGCGATGATGAGCGCGTCGCAGGTGTAGGTGCCGCTGTCGCCGGTAAGGGTGAACGGTTTTTCGGTCAGTTTCGCGCTGTGGATGTGGTCGAAGATGATCTCGGTATTGAAGCGTTCCGCGTGTTTCTGGAAGCGCTCCATCAATGCCGGACCCATCACGCCGTCCACGTCGGCGGGCCAGTTATCTACTTCGGTGGTGGTGGTGAGCTGGCCGCCCTGCTGCATGCCGGTAATCAGCACCGGCGAGAGATTGGCGCGCGCGGCGTAAACGGCGGCGGTATAACCGGCGGGACCGGAACCGAGAATCAGCAGCTTGCAGTGTTTGGTGGTCATGGAATTCTCCTGAAATGGACGGCAATGGGCGCTATTTTACCCGGAATTGATTCGCGAGCGCAGGCTTGCGGACAACCCGGACTTCGGCGCGGGAGATGCGCCAAGGGTGATATTTATCGTGATGTTTGTCATTGAGGTTTTTTTTGAAGCGACATATCATGACAGAGTCATGCTGGCGTCTGCGCGCCGGATCGTTTGAAATAAATAATTCAATAAATTCATGGTGGGAGGGGGAAGTGCTCACTCTATACTGGCTGCAAAGCGGCGCCTGCGGCGGCGACAGCATGTCGTTTCTCGGGTCTGATTCGCCCGATCTGATCGAACTTTTCGATACTCTCGACATCCGCCTGTTGTGGCATCCCTCCCTTTCCACGCTTTCTCCAGCCGGACAAGACGAACTCATAGACAATCTGGTTACGGGCGAACAGCCGCTCGATATTCTGGTGGTCGAAGGCGCGATCATTCGCGGCCCTTCCGGTACCGGCATGTTCGACACCCGCCACGGCCGCCCCAAGAAAGACCTCGCCGCAGCGCTGGCGAAGCGGGCGCGTTTCGTGGTCGCCGCCGGTACCTGCTCGGCATTCGGCGGTATCGGCGCGGATAGCGAAATCCAGGCTTGCGGCCTGCAATTTCACAAAAAAACACCGGGCGGGTTGCTGGGCACCGATTTCCGTTCCACGGGCGGGTTGCCGGTCGTCAATCTGGCGGGGTGCCCGTGTCATCCTGAAGTGATGGCCGGGACGCTGACCGCGCTGGCTGCCGGCCAAACGCTGGAGCTGGATGAATACAACCGTCCTCTGGACTGGTACGGCATGACCGTGCACCAAGGCTGCACGCGCAACGAATATCACGAATACCGGGTCGAGGAATGGGATTTTGCCCAGCGCGGCTGCCTGTTCTTTCACAAGGGCTGCCACGGGCCGTTGGCGGACGGGCCGTGCAACAAGCTGCTGTGGAACAACCGTTCGAGCAAGACGCGCGCCGGCGTTCCCTGTTTCGGCTGCACCAACCCGGAATTTCCCATGCCGTCGCCTTTCTTTGAAACCCGCAATATCGAGGGCGTGCCCATCGAATTGCCGAAAGGCGTGAGCCGCGCCCATTACATGGTCTACAAGGGCATGGCCGCCGCTGCCGCGCCGGAACGCCTGAAAAAGCGCGAGACCGGGATTTAACGTGAAACAACGCGAAATCAAACCCCCTCCAGCTCCCCCTTGTCAGGGGGAGAGCCGCGCCTCCTCCCCTGACAAGGGGAGGCCGGGAGGGGTTTGGGGTAAAAGGCGGAGCAATCTTGCAAGGCGTTTCATCTTCAGGGGTGGCTACCGCCATGAAAGTTAGGGAGGCACCAATATGACCAAAAGAATCATCCGCGACATCCCGCTGAACCGCGTCGAAGGCGACCTGGAAATCCGTGTCGAACTGGAAAACAACCGGGTGGTCGATGCCTGGAGTTCAGGCACCATGTTTCGCGGTTTCGAAAACCTGCTGATCGGGCGCGGCGCGCTGGACGGCCTGGTCATCACGCCGCGCGTATGCGGTATTTGCAGCACCACCCACCTGATGGCGGCGGCGCGGGCGCTCGACCACATCGCCGGGGTGACGCCTCCCGCCAACGCGGTCCGCTTGCGCAACGTGACGCTGATGGTCGAGAGTTGCCAGAGCGACGTGCGCCAGTCGGTGCTGATGTTCTTGCCGGATTTTACCGCATCCCTTTATGCCAACCATCCGCTTTATGCCGAAGCGGTAAAACGCTACGCGCCGCTGGCGGGCGAACGTTGCATCGATGTGGTGCGGCAGACCAAAACCATCCTGGAAATCATCGCCATCCTGGGCGGACAGTGGCCGCACAGCGCGCACATGGTGCCGGGCGGCGTGACCTATATCCCCCCCCTGGCCGAACTGAACCAGTGCCGCCATATCCTGAAGCATTTTCGCCAGTGGTACGAAAAGAGCGTGCTCGGCTGCACGCTGGAACGCTGGCAGGCCGTGCAAAGCGCTGCCGACCTCGACGCCTGGCTGAACGAGAGCGAGGCGCACCGCAACAGCGATACCGGTTTTTTCCTGCGCTTCGCCCGCGAAGCCGGGTTGCATGAACAGGGGCGCGGTCATGGTCACTTCCTTTCCTACGGTTCGCTGGAGTTGCCGATTGATAGCGCTATTACCGGCTCCGGCGCGGACAAGCAACTGGTCGCTGCCGGGATCGTCGCAGGGGATGGACGGGTGTTGCCTTTCGATCAAAGCCACGTGGCGGAACATGTCGCCTCGTCGTGGTATGCCGATTACCCCGGCGGCAAGCATCCCTTCGAAGGCGAAACGGTGCCTTACGCCAGCGGCGCAGACGGCAGGAAATATTCCTGGAGCAAGGCGCCGCGCTATGCGGACCTGCCCGCGGAAACCGGACCGCTGGCCGAGCGCATCGTCGCCGGCGACCCGCTGTTTACCGATTTGCTGCGGCGCGACGGAGTGAACCTGCTTATCCGCCAGTTGGCGCGCCTGACGCGCCCGGCGACCTTGCTGCCCGCCATGGCAAGCTGGATCGACGAGATGGCGGCGCGCTACGGCGAATCCTATTACACCCCGGTGCCACCGATTCAGGAAGGTCGCGGTTTCGGCTTGATCGAGGCGGCGCGCGGGGCTTTGGGGCATTGGGTGGAAATCCGCGACGGCAAGATCGCGCGCTACCAGATCGTCACCCCCACCGCGTGGAACGGCTCGCCGCGCGACACTCAAGGGGTGCGCGGCCCATGGGAGGAAGCCCTGATCGGCACGGCCATCGCCGATATTGACAACCCGGTGGAAGCCGGGCATGTGGTGCGCTCCTTCGATCCCTGCCTGGTGTGTACCGTGCATGTGGTCGGTGCCGACAAAACCCCGTTGCGCTGCTGAAGCCATGAACGCCGCCGCCACCGTCATCTGTCTGGGCAATCGCTTCGTTGCGGGTGATGATGCCGGGTGGCGGGTGTTCGACCATCTGGCCGACAGCGTTTTGCCGCCGGAAATCGAAGTCATCGACGGCGGCTTATGCGGCCTGAACCTGCTGGGTCTGCTGGAAGGGCGGCGGCGCGTGGTGTTCGTCGATGCCGTGGCGGGCATGGCGCAACCCGGCAGCATCGTGGTGCTGGGGCGCGAGCAGGTGTCCGCCCATGCCGGAAGCTACGGCCACGGCGCCGGCTTGCCTTATCTGTTGCACCTGCTGCCGCAGGTGTGCGCGGCACCGCTGCCTGAAATTGCCCTGGTCGGCGCGGAAGGGAGGCTCGATGAAATGGCCGTGCGCGCACTGGCCGAGCGTTGCCTGGAGGTGGCCACCCATGGAACGGCGTGATTTCCCGCCGTCGGCGGGATACGTCAGCGATGATGGCGGGCGCGCCGCGCTGGAGGCCGAAAACCGCATGCTGCGCGAGGAAATCCGCGTTTCGCGCGAGGCGGCGGAAATCACCGCGCAACTGGTGGTCGAACAGTTCGAAAAAACCGAGGCCATCCTCTCGCGCCTCCAGCTGGCCGGCGAGCGCCTGAACCTGGGCAACGCTGAACTGGAAGCCGCCAACCGCCGCTTGCTGGAACTGGATAAACTGAAATCCGACTTTCTTTCCTCGGTTTCCCACGAGTTGCGCACGCCGCTCACCTCCATCCGCGGTTTCTCGCAATTGATCCAGCGCGAATTCGCGCGCAGTTTCGCGCCGCTGGCGGGCGACGACCCCCAGTTGCAGAAGAAATCCGCCCGCATCCAGGAAAACCTGGACATCATTCTCAACGAATCCGAGCGTCTCACCCGCCTTATCAACGACGTGCTCGACCTCGCCAAGATCGAATCCGGACGTACCGACTGGCGCGACGAGCCATTGCAGGTTGCCACCTTCATTCAAAATGCGGCCAACGCGGCGCACGGCATGTTCGAGCACAAGCCCGAGATTGCGCTGCGCATGGAAATCGCGGAAGGTCTGCCGCTGTTCGTCGGCGATGCCGACCGCATGTTGCAAGTGCTGGTCAACCTGCTCAACAACGCCGTCAAATTCACCGACCGGGGCGAGGTAACGGTGAAAGCTTTTCTCAATGCCGGGAACATGATCCAGATCGAGGTGCGTGACAGCGGTATCGGATTTCCGCAGGAGGAAGCCGAATCCATTTTCGACAAGTTCCAGCAGGCCAAACAGGGTGACACCCTGGTCGACCGCCCCAAGGGTACCGGTCTGGGCCTGGCGATCTGCCGCGAGATCGTCAACCGGCATGGCGGGAAAGTCTGGGCGCAATCCCAGCCCGGCAAGGGCAGCGTCTTCTCCCTGACCTTGCCGCCAGCGACGCAGGGCTTGGCAAACACCCTTAACCTTACCGCACAAATCTCTGCCCTTGCAGACGCAAAGCGGGAAGAGGGACACGCTGCCGGCGTGCCGCCGCGCGCCGGCACGCGCGTGCTGGTGGTCGATGACGATCCTGGCGTGCGCGACTATTTCAGCCAGTTGTTGCAGGAGCAGGGCTACGAAGTCATCACCGCCGCCGATGGGCAGGCCGCCATCGATGCCGCGAAAAACGGGCAGCCGGATCTCATCACCATGGATCTCGCCATGCCGGTCATGGACGGGCGCACGGCGATTGCCGCGCTGCGCGCCGACCCCGAGCTGAAACAGATTCCGATCATGGTGATTTCGGCCATACCCGGCTGGGATACGGCGGGCGGCGATGTCGCCATGAGCAAGCCGCTGGACGAAGCGCGCTTCGTCGAAAACATCCATTCGCTGCTCGACGATGCCGGGAGTGCCGGCGTACAAGCGAACAAGGTACACTTCCTGGTGATCTACGAGGAAGGCCAGTTACCGGCGATGGTGCCGGGCGGGTTCACGGCTTATTGCGAAGTGGGCTTTTGCCCGGTCGGCGAATTGCTCGCCCGCGTGCAGGCAGGCTTTCAGGGCATGGTGGCGATTCCCGCCGACCTGCTCAGCCGGGTCGACATCGGCTTTCTCAATGCCACGCCCGCCCTGGAAGTCATGATCATGCCGGTGCCTGCATCGGTCGGGACTCCGCCCGTGGCGGGATTGATGCTTCAGCCCGGGAAAATCAAACCCGGGAAAATCAAATAAGTGAAGAGAGAATAATTATGTCCGGCACCGCAAAAATCGCCATCGTGGACGACGAAGTCCATATCCGTTCGCTGCTCGAACAAACCCTGGAAGACCTGGAAGGCGCGCCGGAAATTCTGCTTGCTGCCAATGGGGCGGAAGGCCTGGCGCTAATCGAGCGCGAGCGGCCGCAACTGGTGTTTCTGGATGTGATGATGCCGCTGATGAATGGCTATGAGGTGTGCGCGGCGGTGCGCAAGAACCCGGCGCTGAGTGGCACCACCATCGTCATGCTGACTGCCAAGGGGCAGGAAGCAGACCGGGTGCGGGGGCTGGAAGAGGGCGCGCATCGTTTCGTCACCAAGCCGTTCGACCCCGACGAGATTCTCGAATTGGCGCGCGAGATTCTTCAGGCGTGAACATTTTCCATCTGATCGAGATGCTGTCGGACGCCAGGGTCGAATATGTGGTCGTCGGCGGTTTGGCGGTTGCGCTTCACGGCTACCAGCGCGCCACGCTCGATGTGGACGTCGTGCTGGCCATGAATCCTGAAAATCTCAGGACTTTCATTGCTTGCGCCAAGTCGGCGGGATTACGCTCACTGGTTCCGGTGGCGATTGATGACCTCGCACAACCCGCCCTGCTCGAAAAGTGGTATCAGGAAAAGGGAATGCTGGCATTCGCCCTGCGCGGTGCCGATATGACAACGCCAGTGATCGATGTCCTGATCAGGCCCGTGGTCGATTTTGCGGCCTTGCGGCGCGATGCCGCACTGATAAAAGTGGGGAATCTCGCGGTGCCCATCGCATCAATCGAGCATCTGATCGAGATGAAGACCGGGACGGGACGCAGCAAGGACGCCATTGACATCGAGGCGCTGCGCAAAATTCAAATGGGAGAAACGCCGTGAACGGAGAAGAAAACCTTCGTCTTCTGGAGCAAATCGACGCGCATCGTCGCTTCTTCCTTCAAGCCTGTCTGGATAACCCCGCTCTATTGGCCAAGGCAGAACCCCGCGTTCGCTGGATGCTGGGCGTTGAAATTCCCTTTTCCGGCATGGAAAGGGAGGCGGGCCGTACATCGGATAGCGCTTCGCCCCTCCCATCATGATCAAGGCAGACAACTTTCTCAAGCCCGCCTGGGCGCGCCGCCAGATTGAGCTGGCGCTTCCCCTGTTGCCGCCCGGTGTCGGTGTGGCGTTGCAACTGGGAGAGAAACGCTTGGTCGAGATAGGCGATGCCGACCGCCTGGTTGAGCGCGCTACGGGCGTGCTGGCTTTCCCCCTGGTGCTGGAAGGCGAGCGGGTGGGGGTGCTGCTGCTGGGCACGCTTGCGGAGAGTGAAGCGGTGTCCGCGCAAATCTGCGGCAGCTTCCTGTTGCACGCCTTGCAAGGCATGCTCGAAGCGGAATACGGGCGCCGCTCGGTCGCGCGTGAAACGCTCGAAAGTTACCGCGAAATGGCCTTGCTGCAACGCGCCGTCACCGACCTCAACCATTCACTCAAGCCTGCTGCGGTGGTTGCCGCTCTGCTCAAGGAATTTGACGGGCACAGGAATGTGGCGGATTACGGCGCGGTGTTTTTGCGTACCGCCGCCCAAGGCGGTTACGAGCAGGAACTGGCTTTCGGTGCGGACGCCAGCGAAGTCTTCGCCAGAATCAAGAGCAGCCGTTTGTTTGCCGAAATCGCCCCCCGTGAAACCGGTGACATTCTCAACGACTTGCCGTCCTCGCCGCTGTGGTCGGGGGAGGTGCCCGATTTGCAGGCCCTGCTGTGGCTGCCCCTGGCTTCTCATGGAGAGCAGCTCGGCGTGCTGGTTTTGGCCTCCCGCCATGCCGAAGGGTTTAGCGCGGGCGATCTGAAACGCGCGCAGACCCTTTCATCCGTTGCCGCTACTGCCTTGCGCAATGCCCAGCTTTACGCCGCCGTGCAAAACATGTTCCAGTCTTTCGTCCGGGTGATTGCCACCGCGATTGACGCCAAATCGCCCTATACTGCAGGGCATTGCCGCCGCGTCCCGGAAATCGCCCTGATGATCGCGGAAACGGCCCACCGCATGGACGACGGCGCATTCGCCGATTTCGTGCTCGACGAAAACGAGCGCAATGCCCTGGAAATCGCAGCCATGCTGCATGATTGCGGCAAGGTGGTCACGCCGGAATGGGTGGTGGATAAAGCCACCAAGCTGGACGCCATCGTCAACCGCATCGAACTGGTTGCCCTGCGTTTCGAGTTGTTGCGCCGCGACGCCCGGATAGACCACTTCCGTGCGCTGGCGGAAGGTGTGGAGGCGGAATCCGCCGAAACTGTTTACCAGGAACGCTTGCGCCAACTCGACGATGATCTTGCCTTTCTCGAAAAATGCAATGCGGGCGGCGAGTTCATTTCCGACGCGCATGTGGCGCGCATCCACGGCATCGCCCGGGGGCATTGGCGCGATGCCAAAGGCAGCGCCCATCCCCTGCTAAGCGAAAACGAGGTTTATAACCTGTGCACCCCGCGCGGCACGCTGAATCCAGATGAGCGCAAGATCATCGAGGATCACGCCGTCCACACCATCAACATGCTGTCGCAGATCGACTTTCCCCGCGCCTTGCGCAACATCACGGAATATGCCGGCGGCCACCACGAGCGCATGGACGGCAGCGGCTATCCGCGCGGCCTCAAGCGCGACGCTATTTCGATTCCGGCGCGCATCGTCGCCATCGCCGACATCTTTGAAGCGCTCACCGCGCCCGATCGCCCCTACCGCAAGCCCGGCACCCTGAACTGGGCCATCGGCGTCATGCACCGCATGAAGCTCGACAACCATATCGACGGCGAGTTGTTCGACCTGTTTCTTTCCGAACGGATTTTCGCCGCGTATGCCGGTAAACATCTCGCGCCCGAGCAGATCGACGAAGTCGATATCGGGCGTTACCTGGGATGAAACGCGCATGAAGGGCCTTTTCCGCTCACGTTTGTTCGTGCGTGCCTTCACCACCACCACGGTGGCCGTCGCGCTCCTGTTTACCGTTCTTTACGCGGTATCGGTGCCGTTCATTGAAACCTCGGTGGAAAACATCGAGGAGCGTGCCGCGCGCACGGTGCTCGACAACGTGTACGAAATGGTCGAGCAAATCGAGCGGAACCTGGAAAGCCGCCGTGATTCCCTCGTGGAGGCGCGCAAACAGGAATTGCGCGACATTGTTTCCGTGACGGAATCCCGCGCCCTTCGCCTGTTGCAGGAGGTGCATGCCGGTCGGCTGGACAAGGTCCAGGCTAGGCAGCGCCTGCTCAACGAACTGCGCGACATCCGCTACGGCCAGGGCGACTATGTATGGGCGTCCGACTACGGTTCGGTGCTGGTATCCCATCCCGATTCCAAGCTCAATAACGCGGATTTTTCGCAAAAGCGCGACACGCGCGGCAACCTGATCGTGCCGCCGATGGTGGCGGGGGGGCGCGAAAACGGTGAGGGATTTCATTCCTATTGGTGGCGCCGCCTGGGGGAAGAGCAGCAGATCGAGAAACTGTCCTATTACCGGCACCTGCCGGAATTTGAACTGGTGATCGGCACCGGCGTGTACATTGACGACATCGAAAAGATGCTCGAACAGCGGCGCGCATCGGCCATCGACGAACTGCGCCAGCGCCTGAAAAAGCTGCGCATCGCCAAAACCGGTTATGTCTACATCTTCGACAGCCGGATGCACATGCACATCCACCCCAACGCCAATATCGAGCACACCGATGTCACCACGCTGCTCGAACCGGTGAGCGGAAAACCCATCGGCACGATCGTCATGGGCGTCGCCGACCGCCCGGAAGGGGTGCGCTACAAGTGGGATCATCCCGCCGACCCCGGCAGGTATGTTCATGACAAGATTTCCTGGGCGCGTTACTTCAAGGGGTTCGACTGGTACGTCGCCTCCTCGGTGTATGTCGATGAATTGCAGGAAAGCGCGCGCACCCTCAAGAATCGCCTGCTGGCGGCGTTTGCCGTGACCCTGCTGCTTTCCGTCGCGCTGGTCTACCTGTTCATCAAGCGGCTGGTCGATCCGCTCAAGCGCCTGGCCGAAACCGCGTATCAGGTCCAAAGCGGCGACCTTGCCGCCCGTTGTGAGCTGCGGCGCGACGATGAGATCGGCGTGGTGACGCTGGCCTTTAACGGCATGGTGGAGCGTCTGCAGGATAATATCGGCCATCTCGATGCCCGTGTCCGGGAACGCACCGCCGCGTTGGAAAAGGCTTACGAGGAGCTCAAGGAACTCGACCGCCTCAAGTCGGACTTTCTCTCCAACGTCTCCCACGAGTTGCGCACGCCGATGACTTCCGTCTTCGGCTTTGCCAAGCTGGTGAAAAAAAAGCTGGAAGAGGTGATCTTTCCCAAGGTGTCGGCGGACCCAAAAGCGGACAAGGCGATTTTTCAGGTGCGAGAGAATCTCGACATCATCACGCACGAAAGCGAACGCCTCACCAAACTCATCAATGATGTGCTCGACAGCGCCAAGCTGGATGCCGGCAAGGTGGAGTGGGATTTCAAACCGCTTGCTCCCACTTGGCTGCTGGAGCGTGCCGCCGCCGTTACCGCTGTGCTGCCGGAGCAGAAGGGGTTGGCGTTTTCCTACGCGTGCGCGGCGGATCTGCCCGCCGTGTCCTGTGACGAGCACCGTCTGCTACAGGTGCTCATCAATCTCATTTCCAACGCTGTCAAATTCACCGCGCAAGGCGGCGTCACCCTGTCCGCCGAGGAGAGTGGAGGCTTCATCCGTTTTTGCGTGTGCGATACCGGTGCGGGCATCGCCCCGGAAGACCGGGAAAAGGTGTTCGACAAATTCTGCCAGATCGGCGACACCCTTACCGACAAGCCGCAGGGAACCGGCCTGGGGTTGTCGATCTGCCGGCAAATCGTCCAGCATCATGGCGGTGAAATTTGGCTGGATTCCGAATTGGGTAAAGGCTGCTCTTTCTATTTTACTATTCCGATCGATGGTTCCCCCGGTTCTGTAAACCGCCGGGAGCCTGTCGAGTCTCCCGGCGCACCCTGATGCCGACATCCACCTTGCCCCGTAAGCAGCATTTTGCCTTTGTGCGGGGCAGCTCTTGGTGCAAGCCGACGCTTGGCTGGCTGGCGGTGGTGCTTTTGTTTCAGGCTACCGCCGTCCCGGCGGCCAATATCCCGGTCACCTTGCAACTGCGCTGGCTGCACCAGTTCCAGTTCGCCGGCTATTACGCGGCCATGCATAAGGGCTTCTACCGGGAAGCGGGGTTGGACGTCACGATCAGGCAGGGCGGCCCAGGCGTCGATCCGGTAGGGGATGTCCTGTCGGGAAAGGCCGATTTCGGCGTTTCCAATTCCAGCCTGGTGATCGATTACCTCAATGGCAAGCCGGTGCTGCTGCTGGGTCCGATTTTCCAGCATTCCCCCAGCATCCTGCTGATGCGCAGCCGTGTCGAGCGTCCGGTCGATCTGGTCGGCGCCGGGCCGGTGGCACTGATGGGCGGCGACCAGGATGTCGAATTGAAGGCCATGTTCCTCAATGAGGGTATCCCGCTGGAAAAAATGCAATTCGTACCCGACGACCGCCACCTCGACGACCTGATCGAAGGGCGGGTGGCCGCGCTTTACGCCTATCTTTCCAACGAGCCGTTTACCCTGGAACAGAAGGGCATCCCCTACAGCGTTCTCAGGCCGCAGACCTATGGCATGGATTTCTATGGAGATGCGTTGTTTACCCGGCAGTCACTGGAGGAAGCGCGTCCCGGCGTTGTCGCGGCCTTCCGCGAGGCTTCGATTCGGGGGTGGGGCTACGCCCTTGCGCATCCCGATGAAATCATCGAACTGATCCTCGAACGCTACAACACCCAAAACAAAAGCCGTGCCCATCTGCTGTTCGAAGCCAGGACGCTGAACACCCTGATCAACCCGGATGTGATCCAGATCGGCCACAGCAACCCAGGGCGCTGGCAACATATCGCTGAAAGCTATGAGCGTTTCGGTGTCGTCAAGATCGCCCGGAAATTGGATGGGTTTTTCTACGAGCCCGACCGCAAGGTCGATCTCACCTGGTATTACCTCTATCTGGCGATTATTCTCACCGGGCTGATGGTGGTGGGCGGCATCGCCTTTTACATACACCGCCTCAACCGGCGCCTCGATATTCGCGTCAAGGAACGCACCGCCGCGCTGGAAAAGGCTTACGAGGAGCTCAAGGAACTCGACCGCCTCAAGTCGGACTTTCTCTCCAACGTCTCCCACGAGTTGCGCACGCCGATGACCTCGGTTTTCGGTTTTGCCAGGCTGGTAAGGAAAAAGCTGGAAGACGCGATTTTTCCCAAGGTGGCGGCGGATGAAAAAACCGCGCGCGCAATCTCCCAGGTGCGCGAAAATCTCGACATCATCACCCAGGAAAGCGAGCGTCTCACCCGGCTCATCAATGACGTGCTCGACAGCGCCAAACTGGAAGCCGGCCAAATGGAATGGGACTTCGCTGCGGTAAGCCCGCGCGGCCTGATCGAGCGAACCATCGCCGTCACCGCCCCGTTGGCCGGGCAGAAAGGCTTGGCGCTGGAAAGTGAGATCGCCCCTGACCTGCCCGCTGTCCGGGGTGATGAAAACCGCCTGCTCCAGGTGTTGATCAATCTGGTCGGCAACGCCGTCAAATTCACCGACCACGGGCAGATCAGCCTGCGTGCCGAACGGCAAGGCGCTTTCGTCCGCTTCAGCGTCCAGGACAGCGGCTGCGGCATTGCCGAAGAAGATCGGGGCAAGGTGTTCGACAAATTCAGGCAGATCGGCGACACCCTCACCGACAAACCGCACGGCACCGGCCTGGGGCTATCGATCTGCCAGCAGATTGTCCGGCATCATGGCGGAGAAATCTGGCTGGAGTCCCAGCCCGGCGCAGGGAGTGTCTTTTTCCTGACTGTTCCAGTCCACGCCCATTAAGGTTTCGCCGCCGCATTGAATTCCGCCTCTTTCAGCGTCAGGGGGCGCTGCGTCGAGCCTGCATAGAATACGACCAGCTTGACCGTGCCGTTGCCCACGTTGCGGCCGTTATGGAGGGTATCGACCACCTCCGCCAGAGCCTCTCCCGCATTGATGCGCTTGACCTGACCATCTTTCAGCCGCACTTCCAGGGTACCTTCCAGCACCACTGCAAACGATGGCACCGGGTGCGAGTGCCATCCGGTCTCTGCGCCCGGCGCAATCTCGACCAGCAGACCGGTGACCTCGGCAGGGCCCTGCGGATACTGGATTGGCTGATTGTTCCAGCTGCTCGTCGTCTTGAGGATGGGCGTGGCTTTCACCGATGGGGTCGGGTCGAGCGCAAACGCTGCAAAAGGGAACCACAGGCAGGCGATGCCGAGTACTAATTGATGCTTCTTCATGATTGAGCAATCTCCCTAAACTCAAACCATCTGAATAACAAGTCTCTTCCCGCAGGCATCCGCATACTTGCGCAAAGTGGCCAAGGAAGGGGAATGCTTGCGGCTGCCGAGGTTGGATTCGATACGCGCCAGCACCGGCTGCGAAACGCCCATGCGTTTTGCAACATCGGCCTGGGTCAGCCCAGCATTTTTGCGGGCATCAAGCAGTGCCGCCAAGGCGGCAAACTCGTCTTCCAGCGCATCATAGGCAGCGCGAAACTCGGGGTCGGTCTCGCAGCGCTTTGCCGCATACGCCTCGGGGTCGAAGGCAACCGGTTGATAGCAGTCTTCATTCGTGGTTTGCTTCGGCATGATGAACCTCCTTCAATCTCTGGCGCGCCAACTTCAATTCCTTGAGCGGCGTCCGTTGAGCCTTCTTGATGAATCCGTGCAGCATTACAATTCGCCGTCCAACCAAGGCACAAAAGAATGCCCGTCCAATTCCTTCTCTACCCTTGGCGCGAATCTCAAACAAGCCATCGCCAAAGGAGCGGGTGTAGGGCAACCCGAGGTTCGGCCCTGATCCCGCCATTTGCACGGCAATCCGCGTAAAACTGGCGTTGATGCTGGGCGGCCAGCTTTCTATTTCTGCCTGCACGGATGGGCTGTAGTAACCAAGTGAATATGTCATGCAGTAAAAATAGCAAGCATGGTATTGCCGATTAAGAGTTCGATTATTAGATGACCGTTACTCAAGAACTGCGGTACAGATTGGTTCCACTTAAGGAAAAGTTATTCATTGGAATGATTACACAATAATATTTTCTCGTGAACACTTCAGCTATAAAATAGCCACCAAGAAGGCTCGATTCTCCAACTAAGCCCCAACCCCCAACATCCCCTTCAAATATCTCCCCGTATAGCTCACCCCGCTGGCTGCCACTTCCTCCGGCGTGCCTTGCGCGATGATCATTCCGCCGCCGTTGCCACCTTCGGGACCCAGGTCGATGAGCCAGTCGGCGGTCTTGATGACGTCGAGGTTATGCTCGATCACCACCACGCTGTTGCCGTGGTCGCGCAGGCGGTGCAGCACGGTGAGCAGCAGTTCGATGTCGTGGAAGTGCAGGCCGGTGGTGGGTTCGTCGAGAATGTAGAGGGTGCGCCCGGTGTCGCGCTTGGAGAGTTCCAGCGAGAGCTTGACGCGCTGCGCCTCGCCGCCGGACAGGGTGGTGGCGCTCTGCCCCAGGGTGATGTAGCCCAGGCCGACATCCAGCAGGGTCGCCAGCTTGCGTGCCACCACCGGCACCGGGCTGAAGAATTCGTGGGCCTGCTCGACGGTCATGGCGAGAATTTCGTGGATGCTCTTGCCCTTGTACTGGATTTCCAGGGTCTCGCGGTTATAGCGCTTGCCGTGGCACACGTCGCAGGGGACGTAGATGTCGGGCAGGAAGTGCATTTCCACCTTGATGACGCCGTCGCCCTCGCAGGCTTCGCAACGCCCGCCCTTGACGTTGAAGGAGAAGCGCCCCGGCCCGTAGCCGCGTTCGCGGGCCATCGGCACCCCGGCGAACAATTCGCGGATGGGGGTGAAGAGGCCGGTGTAGGTGGCCGGGTTGGAGCGCGGGGTGCGCCCGATGGGGCTTTGATCGACATCGATGACCTTGTCGAAAAATTCCATGCCGTGCAGTTCCCCGTGCGCTGCCGGTTCCGTCGATGAACCGTAAAGGTGGCGCGCCACGGCGCGATAGAGGGTGTCGTTGATCAGCGTGGACTTGCCCGAGCCGGATACGCCGGTGACGCAGACGAACAGGCCGACCGGCAGGTCGAGGGTGACGTTTTGCAGATTGTTGCCGCAGGCGCCGGTCAGTTGCAGCATCCGTTTGGGATCGGGCGCGTGGCGCTGCGGCGGCACCTCGATGCGGCATTCGCCGGACAGGTAGCGCCCGGTGAGCGATTCGGGGTTGTCCTGGATCTGGCGCGGCGTGCCTTCGGCAACCACCTGGCCGCCGTGGACGCCCGCGCCGGGGCCGATATCGACCACGTAATCGGCGGAAAGGATGGCGTCCTGGTCGTGTTCCACCACGATCACGGTGTTGCCGATGTCGCGCAGGTGGCGCAAGGTGGCGAGCAGGCGGTCGTTGTCGCGCTGGTGCAGGCCGATGGAGGGCTCGTCGAGCACGTACATCACGCCGGTGAGGCCGGAACCGATCTGGCTCGCCAGGCGGATGCGTTGCGCCTCGCCGCCGGAAAGCGTTTCGGCGGAACGGTCGAGCGACAGATAATCCAGCCCGACGTTGTTCAAAAAGCGCAGGCGCGCGGCGATTTCCTTGACGATGCGTTCGGCGATGGCCTGCTTCTGTCCGTCGAATTGCAGCAGGGCGAAGAAATCATAGGCGCCCCTCAGGGACAGGTGGCTCACCTCGAAGAGCGCCTTGCCGCCCACCCGCACATGGCGCGCTTCCACGCGCAGGCGCGTGCCATCGCAGGAAGGGCACACCTGGTAGTTGATGTATTTCGCCAGTTCCTCGCGCACGGCGGACGAGTCGGTTTCCTTGTAACGCCGTTCCAGGTTGGGGATGATGCCTTCGAAGCAATGGCTGCGCGCATTTTTCTCGCCGGGGTAGCGGAAACTGATGGTTTCCTTGCCGCTGCCGAACAGCACCGCGTGACGCACGGTTTCCGGCAATTCCTCAAACGGCGTTTCGGTGTCGAAACCGTAATGCAGACTTAAGCCTTGCAGCATCTGGAAGTAATACTGGTTGCGCTTGTCCCAGCCCTTGATGGCCCCGGCGGCCAGGCTCAAGTGCGGAAAGGCCACCACCCGTTTGGGATCGAAAAAACTCATCTGCCCCAGTCCGTCGCATTCCGGGCAGGCACCCATCGGGTTATTGAAGGAGAACAGGCGCGGCTCCAGTTCCTGCAAGGAGTAATTGCACAGCGGGCAGGAGAATTTGGCCGAAAACAGATGCTCGCGGCCCGAGTCCATCTCCAGCGCCAGCGCCTTGCCGTCGGCCAGGCGTAGCGCCGTCTCGAACGATTCGGCCAGACGCTGCTTCAAGTCGGCACGGATTTTCAGGCGATCCACCACCACATCGACGGTGTGTTTCTTGTTCTTTTCCAGCTTGGGCAGGGCGTCGATCTCGAAAATTTCGCCGTTGACGCGCAGGCGCACGAAGCCCTGGGCGCGCATCTCGTCGAACAGTTCGACCTGCTCGCCCTTGCGGTTGGCCACCAGCGGCGCCAGGATCATCAGCCGGGTGTCTTCCGGCAGCGCCAGCACCGCATCGACCATTTGCGACACGGTTTGCGCCGACAGCACGGTACCGTGCTCCGGGCAATGCGGGTCGCCGACGCGGGCATACAGGAGACGCAGGTAATCGTGGATTTCCGTAACCGTGCCGACGGTCGAGCGCGGGTTGTGGCTGGTGGCCTTCTGTTCGATGGAAATCGCCGGAGAAAGCCCCTCGATCAGGTCCACGTCGGGCTTTTCCATCAACTGCAGAAACTGGCGCGCGTAAGCCGAGAGCGACTCGACATAGCGGCGCTGCCCCTCGGCGTAAAGGGTGTCGAAAGCCAGCGACGACTTGCCCGAGCCGGACAGCCCGGTGATGACGATCAGCTGGTTGCGCGGCAGATCGAGGCTGATGTTCTTGAGATTGTGGGTGCGCGCACCGCGGATTTTGATGGATTCCATGTGACTCGCGGAAAATTCGGGAACCCTTGACTATACGGGAAGCAGCGGGTCAGGGGCAACCGTGACATGCATCCTGCGCCGGGACGAAAAAAACCCCGCCACCGCTCGCGCGGCAGAGGGGTTGTGCGGGCGGGGCAAATACGCCGCTTTAATCGCGTTCGCCGCCCAACGCCATCAGGAGATGCAGCAGATTGACGAACAGGTTGTAGACGTTCAGGTACAGGGCCAGCGTCGCCATCACGTAGTTGGTTTCGCCGCCTTGCACGATGCGGCTGACATCGTACAGGATGTAGCCCGAGAAGATCAGCACAGCGACGGCCGACAGGGTCAGCGACAGGGCCGGCACCTGGAAGAACAGGTTGGCCAGCGATGCCAGAATCAGCAGAATCAGCCCGATGAACAGGAACTTGCCGAGGAAGCTGAAATCCTTCTTGGTGACGGTCGCCACGGTGGCAAGACCGAAGAAGATCGCCCCCGTACCGCCGGCCGCCAGGCCGACCAGTTGCGCGCCGTTTTTCAGGTGCAGCGCCGCTTGCAGGATCGGGCCGAGCATGACGCCCATGAAAAACGTCAGCGCCAGCAGCAAGGCCACGCCCACGCCGCTGTCGCGGTTGGCGGAAATCCCCCAGAACAGGCCGAACATCACCGCCAGCATGGCGATGGCGCCGATGAACGGATGCTGCGCCATGAACGAGAAATTCAGGCTGGTGCCGATAAAGGCGCCCACTACGGTGGGAACCATGGTCAGGCCAAGCATCAGGTAGGTATTGCGCAGGACTTTATTGGCCGAAACCGCGAGTTCGCCGGCGTGGCCGCCAAAGTGTCCCTGCGCGTTGGGGTCGATGGTGCGCAATTCAGGTTGCATGGTTTTCCTCCGTTTTGAAAATGTGATTGCCCCGCTAAGACTACCCAAGCACCGGAAAAGTTTCAACTCAATCTGGCGAAACGCGCGCGCTAACGGTATGATGCCTCCTCTTCGGAGAAGTGGCAGAGCGGTCGAATGCGGCGGTCTTGAAAACCGTTGAGGAGCAATCCTCCGGGGGTTCGAATCCCTCCTTCTCCGCCAGTTGACAAGCAATTACGCCACTTTTGTGGCGTTTTGTTTTTATACTCACCAATTAGCAGGGTGCTTGCTGTCCGGGATGTTCTATCCTTCGATCGGTAGCATGATGTAATTGGCGGGGTCAGAGCATGTCAGCGGTGGCCTGCGCGACGGAAAGTGCGAGCCCCTTCAATTCCTCAGATTCAGTCACAGCGCGAACGCGCAGATGACAAGGCCCGTCAATCTGAAATGGCGAAAACATAAACAGCGAGTTAAGCACTTGTACGCGCTTATCAGCTGCTGAATTACCGCTTTCATCTGCCGTTACTTCGATTATTTCGGAAAGCCCTGCTTCGTCCAAAATACCCTCGGCAATCTGCTCGTCATCCTTAAATATTCGCATTTCTAACTTCTGAAATGGCTGGTTGGCTGGGGTAATTACACTCAAAGCCAAACAAAGTTTCGGCAAAGTCACTGGAAATGACGGCACAAACAAGTGGCCAGAATAGACCCCGATATACGACAGCTTTCCGCCCAATTCATGACGGATGTCATCGCAGAAAATAGTCTGAACATGGCGATTCATTTTTCGACCTTCGCCAAAGCCAATTTTTCTTGCTGGCGCAACGCTAGGTCAAGCGTGTTCATGTCGATGCCCAGCACATCGCTCAGGCGGCGACATGTTTGGATTGCCAGATTCTGGTCGCCGCGCTCGATGCGCGCAACGTGAGACTGGCTAGTGCCGATAGCTTCGGCCAACTGCGTCTGCGACCAGCCCTTGCGTAATCGCAGAGTTCGCACGGTATCGCCATCTTCGCCATGGAAGGTATTGCCTACCCATTGCCGCGCCTCTTCGATGGCCTTGCGGCGGCTATCATCCTTTACCCATGTCTTTGCAATGTCGCTCATACGGCGATGCTTGGCTGGCACAGTTACCTGAAGCTTGGGATGTGATTCAAGCGATAGCACCACGCACGACCGCGCATCGGACGTGGTAACTTCAGCAATGCCTGAAGCGGAAACGGTCTTGCTAAAGGTCTTTGTAGGCCGCGAGGATGCGACGGGTAAGGTCATGGTTTGAGTCATAGTTGAAATCCCTTGGAAGAATTCCCAGCACGCAGTAATCCTGCTGGCGAGACATAAATGCGTAAACCACGCGATAGCGCAGATTTTTGTTTTCCAGGTCCCAAATTTTTAGTCGCCACAAGTCTTTGCCTTGTCGCCATTGCTCCAGCCATTTACTGACGTGGAAATCGGCCAGTCCGTAGGCTCCAAAATCTTGCTGAGTAAGGCGATCCAGCAGATTGGGATTGCCTTCCAGCTCTTCGATCAGGACAGCAATCCGGGCTGCGGCTGTGGGCTCTGTTTCCCACAATTGCTCCAGATCATCTTCCGCATCTTCATGAACAAATAGTCTTAACAATATATCTACCTAGATATAAAATAGCAAGTCTCGTTATATTGCCGTGCAATCACTGATCGGGCATGTATTTCTCAAAATCTTCCCGATCTATATGCGCAAAACCATACTTCATATCTGACGGCGCGACAATTATTCTTTTCCCCCGCCACGCGCCACGCCGATCCTGCGACACTGCGCGGCTACCGGGCATATCTCGCATTTCGGCTTCGTGGCCACACAGATCTCCCGGCCCAACGACACCATGTTGACGTGCAGGGAAAAGCGCAGCTCGGGCGGAATCCTTGCCTGGAGACGGTCCATGTCGCGCGGGGCACAGTGCTTGTCCTTCTGGGTCGGCCTGACCCAGCCCAGACGCCGGGCGATACGCCAGCAGTGCGTGTCCACCGGAAAAACCTGCCTATCCAGGGAATACATCAACACGCACCGGGCAATCTTTTTACCGATGCCGGGCAGGGCCAGCAAAAACGCTTCGGCTTTCTTGTCACTCATCGACCGCAGCGGTTCAAGGGTTGGCGCGCCAAATTGGCCTATGACCGCGTCGAGCAAATTCCGCATCGACCTGGCCTTCTGGTTGGACAGGCCGCCCCTCGCGATGGTCTGGGCAATGTATTCTGCTGGCGCTTCGGCGATGTGGAGAGGGGTGGGGAAAGATTCTTTCAGCGCCCGAAAGGAATTCCGGTAGCTCGCTTCCTCGGTCTTCGTGCTGCAAATAATGAACAGCAGCTCGTCCAGCGGGTCTTTGAGGTTGTAGTGGTCGAAGTCGTGATAGCGGTATTTCAGGGTCGCAGCGACTTCCCTGACCGCCGCAGGGTATTTGTGCGCCGCCAAGTCAGCCGCCCCCTGAGTCAGCCAGCAAATTTTCTTTCGCGGTTGCCAGCACAGCATCCAGCGTCACGGCGAAGGGCCATCCAGACTTTCTTCCCTCTGGCCTGCCGGGCAGCTTGGCGTAGTCCCAGCTAAAGCCGTCAAACTCGGTGGCTGGTTCGACATCAAAGACCAGGTAGAAATCGCCGCCCGGCTCGCCAGGGTAGCGCTGGTGTTTCAGTGCGTTCTTGGAAAGTATGCGCGGCCCCTTCGAGGTGATGCGCAACAAGCCCGGCTGTGCGTTCGCGCCCTCGCCGTGCAGCAGCAGGTATTGTGCTGCGGTGATTTCGGGCTCCAGACGGCTTTAGGCTTGACGAGTTTACTGTTTGCCACGTTTTTGGCTCCCCGAAAAGTTGAACTGAAACGTTATTGCTGTTTCGTTGATGATTTGTGATCGAACTGGAGAGCCAGTTGCCTGCTCTCAACAAAAGATTCAGCCTGAGTTACAAACCAATCCTTCAATGTTTTCCCATCCTTGACCAAGGCAGAATGGAGCTCTCGTTTCAGCTCTGGCTCAACCTCGACCACAATGCGACCGCTGGGTCCTACGCTCATAATAATGGCTCCAATAATTTTCCTTGTTATATTACATAGGGCACATGTTTGCAAGCTTCAAGCGTGATGCCAAAGTGTCACAAGTGATGCCCCCCTGCACCTTGAGCGGGTATCGGCATTCATCATCTAAATTTTTTCTGTCAGATCACGCGTGCGCTTTGTCTTCCGGTCCCACGGAAAGCCGCATGCCCACCGACTTCAGCACCGCTAGCCAGGCTTGCCAGCGTGCCGTTGCGCGCTCCTTCTGGACTGCCGGGAAAAGTGATCAGTGTGAATCCGGGCGGATGCACTCGATGGCGATGCCGAGGTCGAGCGCCAGCCAGGGGTGGTCGGCGGTGATGGCCGTGCCGCCCAGTGTTTTGGCCAATGCCAGGCAGGCACGGTCGCCGAGCGAGAGCCCCTGGTGCCGGGTTGGCTGGCGCAGGATGCCGGAAAGCTCAGCCTGTTCCTGGGTCAGGGGGACGATTTCGACATTGAGCGAACTGACCAGAATCGGCACTTTACTGGCGGGCAGGCCGCGCTCGGTGACTTTGCTGACCAATTCGGCAAGGTTGGTTGCGCCGAGCAGGCAACGCTCAGTGGTCAACAAATGCGCGACCCGCTCTTCGCCAGTCTCTTTCCAGAGGTGGGCCAGCAGGGCAGAGGTGTCAAGAATAAAGAGCGTCATTCGGTCGAAGCTGCCCGCCGCCGCTCGGCAATGAATTCATCGACAACCGATTCGCCGGGCTGTGCCGGGCAGTATTTTTCGATCAATCCCTGGGCGCGCTTGAGGCGTGCGGCGCGAGTACTCAGCACCAGTCGGCCGTCTTCAATCTCGGCAAGCATTTCGTCGCCTTCGTGCAGGCCAAGCTGGTCGCGCAGCGTCTTGGGTATGACTATGCGGCCATTTTGTGTCAATGTTAGCGAGATCATGGCAACCCAGTTAAAAAATGGTATTTTCTAATTCTAGTGGCAGATCGCGGTGCGCGCAAGGTGGCCTTTCCGGCGGGTTTCAGCGCGTAGGTGGCTTGCAAGTGGAGGATTGGCGATGATAAAACTAACCGCCCGCCAGCAACGGTTCTTGGCTAAATATCTCATCGACGGTAACGGTGCCCGTGCGGCGCGCAGTGCCGGTTGCGGTGGAACTCATGGAATCCATGATGAATGATGAAAATCGGGACTGTATGTATGCGAAATCTGGACAAAAAAAGGGCCGGATTTCTCCGGCCTTTTTTCCTACCATTTAATTGGTAGGCGCGATTGGACTCGAACCAACGACCCCCACCATGTCAAGGTGGTGCTCTAACCAGCTGAGCTACGCGCCTGTAAAAGAGCGCGCATTCTAACCCAAGTTGTCGCCCGTTTCAAACTTCTATATGCTTCCCCGCACAAAAAAGCCGGGAAGCCCATGAATTTTTTCTACCTGATGGATATTTGCGCAGTGGCCGTTTGCGCCATGACCGCCACGCTGGAGGCGGGGCGCAAGGAAATGGATTTGTTCGGCGTGCTGGTGGTCGGCCTGGTGTCCGGGGTCGGTGGCGGCACGGTGCGCGACCTGCTGCTGGGGCGTTCTCCGGTATTCTGGGTGGCGGATGAAACTTACGTGGTTTCCGCGCTGTGCGCCGGGGCGGCGACCTTTTTCATCGCGCGCCGCATGCGCCTGCCGACTAATTTTTTCCTGATTCCAGACGCTATCGGCATGGCGCTGTTCACCGCCATCGGCGCGGGTATCGCCTTGCAACTGGGATTTTCCTGGCTGATCGCCGCACTGATGGGCGTGGTCACCGCCGTGTCCGGCGGCATTATCCGCGACGTGCTGTGCAACGAAATTCCCCTGATTTTCCGTAGCGAGATTTACGCCACCGCCTCGCTGGCGGGCGCGCTATTGATGATCGCCCTGATACGCGGCGCTGGATTTTCGCAAAACAACGCCAGTATCCTGGCCATGCTGGTCATCATCGCGGTACGGCTGGCCGCCATCCGCTGGCGCGTCCAACTGCCCCGCCTACGCAACCCGCCGCCGGAGTAGCGGGGAGCTGCCGATCAGCGCCCGCACACGCATTTGCGGTCGCACAAGCCCATTTGGGCTTCGGTCTGGCTCATGGTCGAGCGCACGGTGCCCGTGCTGTTGTCGAACAGCACGTTGAAGCGCGCCGCGTCGTTCCAGGCGTTGCAATGGCGCCATTCCCACACCAATTCGTCGCGCGCCTTGAAATAGGCCGACCGGTCGGCCACGGACGGCCCCAGGATACGCAGCACCTGCGCCTGCGTCATGCCTGGCTGGACGCGGGCGAACGCCTGCTCGTCCATCACGTTTTCAATGCGCAACAGCTTACCGTCCGCCGCGAAATGCGCCATGTAGCTATGAAAGCCCATCGGTCCGCGCGGATAGGCCAACTGGAGCGAACCATCCGGTTCCTGCCAGCGCAACGCCGGCTGCCCCATGACGCGCACCACCTCGTCCACGCCGTCCTGGCCCGGCTTGAGACCGTAACCGCCATAGGCCGCGCAGCCGCAAAGCAGCGCGGCGCCCATAAGGACAATCCACCGTTTCATGTTTTTCTTCATCATCATCGCTGTCCTCTCCAGCAGGGAGCGTGCCACGCGACCGGTGGCCGGTCAAGCCGGAATCCGGTGAGGACTCGGAAGCAAGAAACCGGGAATGGGAGAAATCCCGCCGGGCCGCTCATTCTTCATGATAGAAAGTCCGCACCGCGCGGAATTCATGCTCGATGGCGGAGTAGGCTTCAACGATGCGCGGATCGAAGTGCTGCCCGCTTTCCGCAAGGAGGATTTCCGTAGCCTTGTCGTGGGGCATGGCTTCCTTGTAGCAGCGCTTCGAGGTGAGGGCATCGTAGACGTCGGCCAGCGCGGCGATGCGCGCGGGCAGCGGGATGGCCTCGCCTTTCAGCGCGTGCGGATAGCCGCTGCCGTTCCACTTTTCATGGTGGCTTTCGGCGATTTCGATGCCCATGGCGACAAAGGCGTTGCCGGGATGCTGGCTATCGACGGCACGCAGGGTTTGCGCGCCGATCAGGCTGTGGGTTTTCATGGCGGCGAACTCTTCCGCCGTCAACTTCCCCGGTTTTTGCAGGATGTGATCCGGCACGCCGACCTTGCCGATGTCGTGCAGCGGGCTGGCGGCGTAAATATTTTCGATGAAGCGCTCGTCGATCAAGTGGCGGCAGGCCTCGTCCCCGCTCAGTTGGGTCGCCAGCAGGCGGCAGTATTCGCGCACCCGCTCCAGATGGTGGCCGGTTTCCGGATCGCGCGATTCAGCCAGCTTGGACATGGAAAAAATAGCCGCCAGGTGCGCGGAAGTGATTTCTCGCACCTGGCGGCGCACCTGCTCTTCCAGGAGCGTGTTGTGTTCCTCGATGCGGCGGCGATAATCGACTTGCAAGTCGTGCAGGCGCTTTTTCTCCAGCGAGGCGCTGATGCGCGCCTCCAGAAGCGTGGGGTTGAAAGGCTTGGGCAGATAGTCCTCGGCGCCCATTTCGATGCAGCGCACCACGCTGTCCATTTCGTTCAGGGCGGTAATCATGATGACCGGGATGTGGCGCAGGGCATCGTCCGCTTTGAGGGTGGCCAGCACCTGAATGCCGTCGATGCGCGGCATCATGACGTCGAGCAAAATCAGGTCGAAGCGTTCGGCGTGAACCTTTTCCAGGGCTTCGTGGCCATCCACGGCGAAAGACAGGCGGTAGCCGATCCTCTTCAGGCGGCGTCCCAGCAGGTCGCGGTTGACCTCGGTGTCATCGACAATCAGCAACGAGGCGGGAATTTCAGGCAATGTCGGCTGCATGTTGCTCCTCTGCGATGATTTGCTGGGTGGGGGCCACCGGTAGGGTGACGGTGAAAACAGAGCCCTTGCCGGGTTCGCTTACTACGTTAATGTCGCCGCCCATCATGCGGCAAAAACGCCGACTGATGGCCAGCCCCAGGCCGGTTCCGCCGTATTTGCGGGTGGTGGAAGAATCCGCCTGGGTAAAATCCTGAAACAGCCCCTGCACTTGTTCCGCCGTCATGCCGATGCCGGTATCCCGAATTTCGAAGCGCAACTGTGAAGTACCGCAGCACTTTTCCCGTGCCACACGCAAAGAAACGGTGCCGCTTTCGGTGAACTTGAGCGCATTGCTGAGCAGGTTGAGCAGTATCTGCCTGACGCGCAGGTGGTCGGCGTGGATTGTGCCGACTTCGGGAGGACATTCCACATGCAGGGTATTGCCGTTTTTCTGCGCCAGCGGCTGAACGGTGGCCGCCACGTCGCACACCACCTCGGTCACGTCGAACTCGTGCAGGGAAAGGGTCATCTTGCCCGCTTCGATTTTCGACAGGTCGAGGATGTCGTTGATCAACGACAGCAGGTGCCGCCCCGAGCTACTGATTCTTTCCAGGTCTTCCACCATCTCGTCCTGGCCGGTGCCGCGCAGTTCCTCGGCAATGATCTCGCTATAGCCGAGAATGGCATTGAGCGGGGTGCGCAGTTCATGGCTCATGTTGGCGAGGAAGGCGCTCTTGGTCTGGCTGGCCAGTTCCGCTTCTTCCTTGGCGCGGCGCAATGCTTCCTCCGCTGCCATGCGCAGGCTGATGTCGCGGAAGGATATGACTGCGCCGCGTGGTTCGCCATCGTCTGCCATCATCGGGGTGGCGGTGAATTCGACGCGCAGCGGCTGGCCGTTCTTGCGCCAGAACAGTTCGTCCGGCATATGACAGGGAATGCCATTACGCACGGCGGCGGCTATCTGGCAGGTTTCCGCCGGGAAGGGGCTGCCGTCGGCGTGCGTGTGGTGGGTGAGCGCGTGCAGGGATTGGCCGAGCAATTCTTCGCGGCTGTAACCGAGCATGTGCATGGCGGCATCGTTGATGAAGGTGGCGCGCCCGTCGGCATCGACTCCGCAGATGCCTTCCGCCACGGTGTTGAGGATCAGACGGTTTTGGTGGGCGATGTATTCGAGCTGCATTTCTGCTGTCTTGCGCGCGGTGATGTCCTGCTTGATGGCGACGAAGCGGATGATCCGGCCTTGTTCATCGCAAACCGGGGTGATGATGGATTCATCGACATAGGTGGTGCCGTCCTTGCGCCGGTTGGTCACTTCGCCATGCCATACCTTGCCCGCCAGGATGGTGTTCCACAGGGTTTGGTAGAGGAAGGGCGGATGCAGGCCGGATTTAAGCAGGGCCGGGGTGCGTCCCAACGCCTCGGCGGCGCTGTAGCCGGTGGTGTGGGTGAAAGCCGGGTTGACGTATTCGATGGTGCCGTGGCGGTCGGTGATGAAAATGCTGGCCGCCGCCGCTTCGATGGCAGCCGAGCGGATGCGTAGCGCTTCTTCGGATTCGCGCCGCTGGAGCAGTTCGCTTTCGATCTGTTTTTGGGCGTCGCGCAGGCGCCGGTTCAGCCGATAGAAATAGATCGCCACGGCGGCGAGAAAAAGCAGCAGGGCCGCCCCCGCAAAAACCAGGTAGCGGTATTTTTCCAGCACTGATTGCAGGCTGATGACACCGACATCCTTGTAGGGGCCAAGGTGCAATTTGAGATATAGCTCGTTGATCGGTTCGTAATTGAGGGCGATGGTCCAGCCTGCGCTGGATGCGGCTTGCGCCGCCGGGCTGTCTTCGGGCATGGACATGAGCGCGACCGCCACTTTCTCGGCCAGGCCGCGCGCGGTGTGCTTGAGCGCGGCAATCGGCCATTCTGGATAGAGCCGCGTGCTCAGAACAAAAGGAAAATCCTTGCCGGGTTCCGCCTTTTCATCCAGCACCACAAAATTTTCCATGCGAATCTTGCCTTCCGCCGCCATGCGTTCGAGCGTGTCGGTGCGCACCGTTCCGGCGTCCATGCGCCCGTCAAGGACGGCATACACCACCGCGTCGTGAGTGCCGCCGAAACTCAGAAAGCGAAAATCCCGGTACGGATCAACGCCGGCATCGTGCAGCGCCCCCCAGGCGGCCTGCCAGCCGCCCAGGGAGGATTCGTCAACCGCCATGAAGGTCTTGCCCTTGAGGTCGGCGAGGGTGCGGATATCGTTACGCCCGGCATGGCGGAAAATCACGCCGCCGAAGGTCATGTACCGCTTGTCCCGCCAGCGGTTCTTTAGGGTGGCGATGCGGTTGATGCCGTACTGGATGTCAAAATCCAGGTACATGCCGGAATTGGTGATGACGAAATCCGTCGTGCCGTCGGCAACCGCCTGACGGATAGCGGAAAAATCCATCGGGGTGACGGTGAAATGATAGCCGGGCAACTTCTGGTTCAGATAATCCGCTGTCGGCTGCCAGCTGGCGCTGGCATAATTTTCCCCGCGTTGCGCCAGGACGGCGACGCGGACTTCGCCGACGGCGTCCGGGGCAACCGCCCGTGCCGACTGCCAGGCGCCGGCGGCAAATAGCCAGAACAAAACCAACAGGGAAGAAATACGGCGGGTCACCAAAGTCACCGCATCAGGATAGTGCTGCGCCACTCTTTTCCAGCAGGGCTGTGATTTTTCCCAGCAGACGGTCGAACTCCACCGGTTTGGTGTCGTAATCGTCGCACCCCGCTGCCAGAGTTTTTTCCCGGTCGCCGCTCATGGCGTGGGCGGTGAGGGCGACGATGGGTATGGCGGCGGTGGGCGGGTGCGCCTTGATGCGCCGCGAAGCCTCCCAGCCGTCCAGCACCGGCATGTTCATATCCATCAGGATGAGGTCCGGGCGCTCCGATATCGCCATGTTCACCCCCTCTTCTCCATCCACGGCAAACAACACCTGAAAGCCTCTGCGCGCCAGGCGGCGCGACAGCATGTCGCGATTCATTTCATTATCTTCGACCAACAGTATCTTGGACATGGTGTTTTCCCTCGTGGTTAGGCTGCCAGTGCTTGTGCCGAATTGCAGGTGCGCCGGGCAAGCAGCAGTTCGCGTACGCTTTTCAGCAAATCTTCGCGGCGGTACGCGCCTTTTTGCAATACTTGATCGACATGACCGCTCAGGCGGCGCCGGTCATCGTCGTTCAGATCCTTGGCGGTAACTACCAGGATCGGAATGGCGCGCCATTGTTCGTGCTTTTCCATTTCGGCGACGAACTGAAAACCGTCCATTTCCGGCATCATCAGGTCAAGCAGAATCAATTCCGGCGGGTTGCTGGCTACCTGCGCCAGCCCGGCGCGTCCGTTTTCCGCCAGGGTGACAAACCAGCCTTCCTTTTCCAGCATGCGTTGCGTCACATCGCGCGTCGGCGCATCGTCTTCCACCAACAGCACGCGCTTGTCGGCGTTTCCGGGATGGTAGCGTTCGAGCACGCTCTTCAGGCGTTCCTTGCTGAGCGGCTTGACCAGGTAATCGGCGGCACCCAGCGCATAGCCCATGCTTTTGTCGTCTACGATGGTCAGCATGATCACCGGGATGTCCGCCAGTTCGGGATCATTTTTCAGTGCGCCGAGCACCGCCCAGCCATCCATGCTGGGCATGATCACGTCAAGGGTGATGGCACAGGGCTTGAGCTTGCGCGCCAGCGCCAGACCTTCATCGCCGCTGTTGGCGGTGACGACGTGAAAACCGTCTTCCGTGAGGAAGCGTTGCATCATGTCGCACACCAGCGGGTCGTCGTCGATCACCAGCACGGTGCAGCCATCGCTGCCGACCGCGCAGGCAGCAGCGGGCAATGGGGCCACGACAGGGGAGATTTCCACCTTTTTCTCAGTCAGCACGGCAGGCAGGCGCACGCTGAATAGCGATCCCTGTCCATGATGGCTATGCACCTCGATGGCGCCGCCCATCATTTCGCAAAAACGCTGGGTAATCGTCAGCCCCAACCCGGTGCCGCCATACTTGCGCGTGGTGGAAACGTCCGCCTGGGTGAAGGCCTGAAACAGGCGCCCCAATTGTTCCTCGGTCATGCCGATACCGCTGTCGGCGACGGAAAATACCAAAAAGTCACCGTTCTCACCGCATTCGCGGGCCAGCGACAGAGTGATGACGCCGTGTTCCGTGAACTTGCTCGCATTGGACAGCAGATTGAACAGCACTTGCCGCACCTTGGTGAGGTCGGAATGCATCTCGCCGATATTTTCCAGCACGCTGATTTCCAGGGTATTGGCGTTTTTCTCGATCAGCGGGCGGATGGTGGTGCAAACTTCCTCGACCATGTCGGCAACGTCAAAATCCTCCAGATACAGCCCCATCTTGCCAGCTTCTATTTTCGACAGGTCGAGCACATCGTTGATTAGCCCAAGCAGGTGTTTGCCTGCGGCATGGATTTTTTGCAGATCGGCGGAGAAGCTTTCTTCCCCCATGTCTTCGGCCTCTTCCTGCAACATTTCGCTGTAACCGATGATGGCGTTGAGCGGTGTGCGCAATTCATGACTCATGTTGGCGAGGAACACGCTCTTGGAGCGATTGGCCTGCTCGGCGGCTTCTTGCGCCCGATTGGCTTCGTCGATCATGCGGTGCAATTCGGCATTCAGGCGCTCCAACTCGTGGGTGCGCGCCTCTACGCTTTTCTGCAGGGTGATGTTGCGCTCAAACAGGGAATAAGCGCCGCCAGTATCGTTGACACTGCGTTCCACGCGCTCCATCAGCACCTTGTTGATCTTGCGCTGCGCCGCCAACTGCTTTTCCAGCTTGGCGATGTTTTCCTTCATGGCGTCCGCGTGTTCCATGCTCAGCTCCCCAGGGCGATGCCGGTCAGGGTCTGGTTGACGTGGATGCCGTTGTATTGCTCGCCGTAAGTGCTGAAGCCGATGAATTCGCTCCCCTTCAGAATATCGCGCGCTTCTTCAACCAAGTTCTTCTGCTGCAATTCCAGGCGGCGCAGAATACAGTCGCAGCCCAGCACCAGCTTGACGTTGGGGATGTCCTCATGGATTTTTTCCAGGCGCTGGCGCAAATTTTCCAGCAAGGCCGTGCCCTTGGCCACGGTGAGCACCAGGCCGTTGTCGATGGCGCAGTAAAAAGTGAGACTGCCGTCCGGGTTCGCCTTCTGGATCGAGCGCACGTAATACTCGCCGTCGATTTTCAGCATCACCGGGTAGGCGGCGAAGACCTGCGGCGTCAATTCCTTGACTTCCAGGCCGACTGCCTCGGCGTATTCCTGGGCGGCAGGGCCACCGTTGATTTCCTTGACCATGCGCGTGACGCAATCGCTCTCGGTAATCACCAGGCGGGTTTCGGTAGGCTCGAAATGCTGGGTCTGGAAAGTCTCGAACGGCAGCGTGGTCTCGAACAGGGTGAATACTGCGGCGTTGTCCATGAACTTGCCGTCCCAGTAAACATGCGCCTTGTGGAAATTGAGGTCATCTCCCGCCGAGCCGCCGATGATGGGGACATTGCCCAACTGGTTGTAGAGCGAGGCGACCACCTGCTCTTCCAGCATGGACAAACCATCCACCAGCAGCAGGCCGAACATTTTTGCGGCATCGAACTCGCCGGCAAGGGTGAAATCGCGGCGCAGCCCCTGTGCGAGTTTCTCCGCACCGTCCAAACCAAACTTGTCGAGCGGGTAAATCAGGCGGGGATGCACCTTCAATTCGCCGGAACTCAGGCTTACGCCAACCAAGCCATCCTGCAGGTAGCCGGATTCGGCGGTAATTTCTCCGGCAGTGGTACAGCCGATCAGCGGACAGTCGAAGTGTTCCTTGAGCGCGGCGCCCAGAGCGTCCAGGTCGTAGCGGGATGAACAGAAAAAAATCACGGCTGCGGTGTCCGGCTGCCGGATTTTCCCAGCCAGCTCGCTGACGGCTTGGCGCGCATCGGCGGCGCCGGATGCCCCTTTCTTCACGCGCAATCGATCCTGCATGTTGCTTCTCCCCATTTACGGATTTGTCGTTATTGCAGCGCCCCCTTTTTTCTTCTGGCAAAGGTTGATATTTGTCGCGCCACAGAATTTATTGGCCGAATGATATTGGCATAACAACGGGGAGGCCATCGGGGTTGCCCCTATTTTCTACTGGGGCAAATCCTTGTTGCGGCGCCAGAGCGAAAAGCCATAAAAAAAGCCCCGGGCCTGAGGCTTGCGGGGCTTTTTTGCCTTGCGGCGGGGAAACGGCTTACTTCAGCTTGGTTTCCTTGTAATCGACATGCTTGCGCGCGACCGGATCATATTTCTTGATCAGCATCTTTTCCGGCATGGTGCGCTTGTTCTTGGTGGTGGTATAGAAATGGCCGGTGCCGGCGGTGGATTCCAGTTTGATCTTTTCACGCATGATGACGGTCCTCGATTAAATCTTTTCGCCGCGGGCGCGCAGATCGGCCAGCACGACATCAATACCATTCTTGTCGATGGTGCGTAGCGCCGCATTGGACAGGCGCATGCTCACCCAGCGGTTTTCGCTCTCCACCCAGAAACGGCGGTTCTGCAAATTGGGCAGGAAACGGCGCTTGGTCCTGTTGTTAGCGTGGGAAACATTGTTCCCGCTCATCGGCTTCTTGCCGGTGACTATACATACGCGAGCCATGAAAATTACTCCAGAGGAATTTCTAAAAACGCGATTTATACCATATTTCGATGCCGGAACTCAAGCTGAATTTTGGCTTGGGGGACTTCCCGCTGAAGCCACAACACGCTGTGACGTTACTCATTGAGACGGCATTTCCCCCTCTGCTCGTTGAAGATGCTGTTCCCCATACGCAGCGAAGGGCGCGGCGAGGTCACCGAGCTCTTCGCCTTGCGCCATCGGTAGGCGGGATAGGCTTGCCCCTCGTTGTAGCCCTTCTGGATGTGGCGTCAATCAGACCCCGAAAATGTCCGAATGGGTACCCGTATGGATGAGCCAGAGGTTTGCATCGTCGGCTTTGTAGAGCAGCAGCCAGTCCGGCTCAATATGCAAATCGCGGTAGTTTTTCCAGTCGCCCTTTAGAGGGTGGTCTTTAAGTTCGCGCGGCAACGCCTGGCATGTTGCCAGCAGATCAATGACCGCGCGCAGCTTCGCCATATCCTTGCCGCGCCGTTTTGCAAGCGTCACGGCCTTGTCGAATTTGCGGGTGGAATGAAGCGTGCGCGGACTCATCAGATGCCCAGCGTGCGGTACAAGTCGGCGGCGCTGGCGTGGGTCGTAACATCCCCCTGCTCGACGGCTTCAATCGCCGCGATTGTCTCCGCGTTCGGCATTTCCTGGCGGGCAATGTATGACCGCATCAGGTCGCGCACGATCTGTGCAGCCGGACGATGGAGGGTTGCCGCCACCGCCATGAATTGGTCGCGTAACTCCGGCTCCATCTTGATGGACATTTGCACTTCCTTGGACATGGCTGTTTTCCTTTTTGGGTGGGATTAGTGGCAATCTAATGAATGCATTTCGCCATGTCAACAGGTATCCAATAGATACCTGTCGTACAATAAAGAACCTCCTCAGGCAACGCGACGCGTGCCCCCAAGTATGATAAATAATCAAGACCTAACTCAATGAGAGCTTTGGCACAAACGGTGCTGCCGTTCAAGCTCGAAGCGATGAATTTACGCCGAATTCACAACAAGCCGCGTTCCGCGAACGACAGCATGCCGCCACCGGCCACCACGAAATGATCGAGAACCCGCACATCAACCAGAGCCAGCGCGTCTTTCAGCGCCAGGGTCAGCGCTTCGTCCGAGCGGCTGGGTTCGGCCACGCCGGACGGATGATTATGGGCGAAAATAATGGCGGCGGCATTGTGGTGCAGGGCGCGTTTGACGATCTCGCGCGGGTAGACGCTGGTCTGGGTGAGCGTGCCGCGAAACAGCGGCTCGCTGGCGATAACGCGGTTCTGCGCGTCGAGAAACAGGCCCAGGAACACTTCGTGCGGCAGGGCGGCCAGTTGCAGGCGCAGATAATCGCGCACCGCCTGCGGCGAGGAAAGCGCATCGCGCGCGGCAATTTCCTCGCCCAGCGCCCGTTTGGACATTTCCAGCACCGCCTGCAACTGGGCGAATTTCGCCGGGCCCATGCCGGGCATCCCACAAAATGCCACTTCCGAAGCCGCGAACAATCCGTTCAGGCTACCAAAATGGCGGATCAGTTCACGCGCCAGATCGACCGCGCTTTTTCCGGGAATGCCGGTGCGCAGGAAGATCGCCAGCAATTCGGCATCGGAAAGCGCCGCCGCCCCCTGCTTGAGCAGGCGCTCGCGCGGCCTTTCGTCGGAGGGCCAGTCGGTAATCGCCATGCCGCATCCTTTCCATTAGAATGGCCCATTATGTCTGAATTTCACACAAAACGCCTGTTGCTCGGCGTCACCGGGGGGATTGCCGCCTACAAGGCGGCGGAGCTGGTTCGCCTGTTGAAACAGCAAGGTATCGAAGTGCAGGTGGCGATGACCGCCGCCGCCTGCCGTTTCGTCACCCCCGCCACCTTTCAGGCGCTGTCCGGCAACCCCGTTTATACGGATTTATGGGACGAACGCGCCGCCGCCGGCATGGCGCACATCGCCCTGACGCGCGGTTTCGACGCCGCCCTGATCGCCCCGGCGAGCGCCGATTTTCTCGCCAAGCTGGCGCACGGGTTGGCCGACGACCTGCTCTCCACGCTGTGCCTGGCGCGCGCCTGCCCGCTGCTGGTGGCACCGGCGATGAACCGCGAGATGTGGGAAAATCCCGCCACCCGGCGCAACGCAGCCCGCCTGCAACAGGACGGCGTGCTGCTGCTCGGCCCGGACAGCGGCGCGCAAGCCTGCGGCGAAACCGGCATGGGGCGCATGCTGGAACCCGCTGGACTGGTGGCCGCGCTGGAAGCGCTGTGGCAACCCAAGGTGTTGCAGGGCAAAAAGGTGCTGATTACCGCCGGGCCGACATTCGAGGCCATCGACCCGGTGCGCGGCATCACCAATGCCAGTTCGGGAAAGATGGGTTATGCCGTGGCACAAGCCGCGCTGGAAGCGGGTGCCGAGGTGGTGCTGGTTTCCGGTCCAACCGCTCTGCTTCCCCCGGCCGCAGCACGGACAATCAAAGTCGTTGGCGCCCAGGAAATGCTCAACGCAGTGCTACGCGAAACGGCGGACTGCGACATCTTCATCGCCGTGGCTGCGGTGGCGGATTACCGGATGACCAACCCGAGCGCACACAAGATCAAGAAGGACGGCAAGACCCTGACCCTCAAACTGACGCAAAACCCGGATATCCTGGCAAGCGTGGCGAGTCTGCCCGCCGCGCCTTTCTGCATCGGCTTCGCGGCGGAAAGTGAAAGTCTGTTCGAGAACGCCGAAGCCAAGCGCAAGCGCAAGAAGCTGCCGCTACTCGCCGCCAACCTGGCGCAGGAAGCCATCGGCAGCGAAGACAACACCCTCACCCTGTTCGACGACGCAGGCATGCACCCCCTGCCGCGCGCCCCGAAAATCGTGCTGGCGCGGCAACTGATCGGACATGCCGCCAAACTGTATGGAGAATGGAAATCATGAAAAAAATCGACATCAAGATTCTCGACGAGCGCCTCAAGCAGCACCCGCCCTGCTACGCCACGCCGGGTGCTGCCGGGCTCGACCTGCGCGCCTGCATCGAGCACGTGCTGACACTCCATCCCGGTCAGACGGAACTGATTCCCACCGGCGTCGCCATTCACCTGGAAGACCCCAAGCTTGCGGCAATGATCCTGCCGCGCTCCGGCCTGGGACACAAGCACGGCATCGTGCTCGGCAACCTGGTCGGCCTGATCGACTCGGACTATCAGGGACAGATTTTCGTCTCGTGCTGGAACCGCGGGCAGACCTCCTTCCTGCTCAACCCGATGGAGCGCATCGCGCAACTGGTGGTGGTGCCGGTGATGCAGGTGGGATTCAACGTGGTCGATGAGTTCGTCGAAAGCGCGCGCGGCCATGGCGGCTTCGGCAGCACGGGGAAACATTGAGAATCTAGATGTCCCGAAAAATAAGACTCAACAATGAAATGCGGGTCTTGAAACGCTATTTTATAGAAGTGTCCTTATTAAGGGTTCCTTAAATTTAGATGTGAGAAGCTTCGAACCATGCTGACACTGCCGGATATGACCTCTGCCTCTCTGCTGCTCTGGATCGTATTGGGGATCACGCTGCAATTGGCCCTGTGGCTTTCCATCAGCTTCTGGCGGCATTGGAGTGAGTATCAGGCACTGCGCACAGGCGTGCTGAGGAATGAGGGGGTGATCGTTCCCAATACAGAAACGTTGTCTTCATCATCCGAACCGGCATCTGTAGCGACGTGGAGTGGTTTCAGGAACTTCCGAGTCGATCGCAAGGAAATCGAGGACGGCGCCCAATCCATCTGCTCGTTTTATCTTGTACCGGAAGACAAGCAGCCACTTCCGGCATTCCAACCGGGTCAATTTCTGACATTCCGTCTCGACGTACCCGCGCCCGAAGGCAAGACAGAGCAGATTACCCGCTGCTACTCCTTGTCCGATGCCCCGCGCGCGGGGTTTTACCGCGTCTCCATCAAGCGCGTACCGGCACCTACAGGCAGTGCTTATCCCCCGGGCCGCTCGTCGAATTACTTTCATGATCACGTCCATGTCGGCGACCTACTGCAAGTCCGTGCACCTGGTGGTCACTTCCATATTGATCGCAGTGATGCACCGGTCGTCTTGATTGGTGGTGGCATAGGGATTACCCCTGTGCTTTCCATGCTCAACTGGTGCGTGGCCGAGCAGCCCGGCCGGGAAGTTTGGCTCTATTACGGCGTTCGCAACAGTAGCGAACCAATCAAGCGATCCCATCTCGAAGCGCTTGCCGCGACCTACCCGAACTTCCATCTGCGTCTGTGTTTCAGCGATCCCTTGCCGGGTGATCAAGTTGGACGTGATTATCATCATCAAGGGCGCGTGGATGTCGTGTTATTCAGGACGGAACTTCCCCTCAAGCCTTACCACTTCTACATCTGCGGTCCGACACCGATGATGGAAAGTCTCGTTTTAGGCCTGGAAGGCTGGGGCGTGCCGGAGAGCCACATCCACTACGAAGCCTTTGGCCCTGCATCGATCAAGCGTTCGGCAAACACAACAGCCGTTGAATCTGCGGCGGCAATACAAAGCGACATCGTTGTCACATTTGCCAAATCCGGCAAACAGATTCCCTGGCAGCCGGGCATGGGGAACTTGTTGGATTTTGCCGAGGCCAATGGGGTAAAGGTTGAGTTCAGTTGCCGGGCGGGAAGTTGTGGATGCTGCCAAACGACAATCAAAACAGGAGAAGTTGCTTACGGTCATGCACCAGACTTCGATCCCGAACCGGGTAGCTGCCTGCTCTGTAGCTGCACCCCGAAGACCAGCGTGACTCTGGAGGCCTAGATGACCAATAACCTCTGGCGCAAGCACATCCTTCCCTTTACGCTGCTGGTAGGTCTGCTTGGTGTGGCTACCCTTGTCGGGGACTATTTGCTGCACCGCTACAATCTGGTTTGGATCGGGCGCTACCTGGGCATTCCGGGTACCTTGCTCATCATTGGCTCCCTGATCTATTCGTTGCGCAAGCGCAAGATGATCACATCGGGCAACATGAAATCCTGGCTCAGCATGCACGAAGTCGGTACCTGGCTGGGTTCCCTGATGGTCTTGTTACATGCCGGCATTCATTTCAACGCCATCCTGCCCTGGTTGGCCACGGTTGCAATGGGCGTGAATGTCATCAGCGGCATGGTGGGCAAACTACTTCTTGGCCGTTCGCGTGAGTATGTCCTTGGGCAGCGTGACCACTACCAATTAAGGGGGATGTCCAAAGAGGACATCGAGCGAGCAGTGTTCTGGGATGCGGTCACCCTAGATGCCATGACCAAGTGGCGCAAAGTCCATATCCCAATCTTCATCGTCTTTGCCGTCCTGGCACTAGGTCACATCATCAGCATCTTTTTGTTCTGGGGCTGGGTATGAGCCGCACACTGAAGTGGATCCTTGCCGCTAACCTGATTATTTTAGCCATTCTGACTTTCGTCTATCCACACCTGATGGTTGGCCCGGGTAGGTTGATTCCCGGCCATGCCAAATTGGAATCGGACTGCTTTGCCTGTCACGCCACCTTCACCGGTGCCGAATCACAACGCTGCGTCAGCTGTCACAAGCCTGAGGAAATAGGAAAACTCACCACTACAGGTTTGCCAGTCCAGAAACCTCTGACTTCGACACCGTTCCACCAAAAACTCATCAGCACAGACTGTATCGCATGCCATAGCGATCATGCCGGGGTGAAACGTTTCCGAACGACCGGGCAGTTCAATCATCAGTTGTTGGAAAAGGCGACGCGCGACGAATGCCTGGGTTGCCATAAGTCACCCAAGGACAGCCTGCACCAGCAAATCACGGGTAATTGCAGTCAATGCCACAGCCAGGACAAATGGACTCCTGCCACCTTTGAACACACGAAGTATTTCGAACTGGATCGCGACCACAACGTTAAATGCGCAACCTGCCACGTTCGCAACGATTACAGCCGCTATACATGCTACGGTTGCCATGAACACTCACAGTGGAAAATCCGTCGCAAGCATATCGAGGAAGGAATCCGTGATTTCGATAACTGTACCGAGTGCCACCGCAATGCCGACGAGCATGACATTCGAGGCAACTATGGCAATGCCCGAGGTGAGGGAAATGGCAAGAAAGATCGCAAGCGGAAACATGATGACGATTAACGACAAAGCCCAATTTCACAAGACACGGGGATGTCAAGGCACAACTCATGACTCAAGAACAACACCAAGCTATCCTGACCATTGCACTTCTCGCCGCCTTTGCGGATGGAACGAACAAGAACGGGAGGGAATACGACGCCTTGCTAAATACTTGGAGAATCAACCGGGAGCACCTGACCACACTGCACTCTACCGCCAGGTTTTTCTCATGCAAATCAGTCTTGAGACCGAAGTGTTTTGCGGTTAGAATCAAGCCCATGATCCGAAAATGCAAATCCCTGATCCTGGTGTGGGCGCTGGCGTTCCTGCAATGCTTGGCGCCCTTGATGCACGCCCATGCCGGCGGCCTGCACGCCGTTGCGGACGCGCACATCCACTTCGACGGGTTGCATATCGGCGCAACGCACAAGCAGGTGGAATTCAGCGCGCACCATGTCGATGCCCCCTCGGTCAGCACACCGGCACAGCTCAAACGCGACCCCGTCTTTTCCCCCTCCAGCGCCGACTTGGCCATCGCCGTTACGCTGCTCTCCCAACCCACATTTGCGGTAGTGGCCTCCACCGTGCCGCAAACGCCGCTGCCTCCATCCAGATTCATTTGGCCTTCACCGCCCGCCCGGGCGCCTCCCGCCGCCTTTACCCTCCTGTAAGTGAAACGTGAGCCTTGCCGCCTTGCGGCAGGGTCAGTGTGATTTGCCTTGAGCCGCCCTGCGGCTTGGGATTGGGAATGGAGCCGCCCTGCGGCAAGGAGTGGAACAATGAATCAATTCCGTTGGATTTTCCTGGGTGGGTTGCTACTGGCCGCGCCCGTGTTCGCCGCCGATGAAGTGAAGATTTCGGCCACACAGAGTCAGACCATGGGGCTGGAAGTCGCGCCGCCGAAAAGTATGACGGCCAGCGCCGGCAATCCCCTGCCGGGGCAAGTTGTGGTGCCGAACAACCAGTTGCACGTCGTGGCGGCGCCGGTGGCCGGTCTGGTTGAAACGCTGGCGGTGGCGGCCGGCCAAAGCGTGAAGAAGGGCCAACTGCTGGCGCGTCTGCAAAGCCCGGCGCTGGCCGAAATCCAGCGCGGCTTCCTGCAGGCGGCCGCGCAATCCCGTCTGGCTGCCGACAATCTGGCGCGCGACGAAAAACTGTGGCGCGAAGGCATAATCGCCGAAAGCCGCTACCTGGCCGCGCAGGGGCATTATGCCGAAAATGCCGCCCAGCTTGCCGAGCGCCGTCAGGCGCTGAAACTGGCCGGGGTAGGCGATGCCGCGCTGGAACGCTTGAAAAAGAACGCCGCCTTGAGCGGGGCCGTGGAAATCCTCGCCCCCGCCGACGGCGTGGTGCTGGAGCAGATGGTGCTGGCCGGACAGCGCGTGGAAGCGGCGGCACCGCTCTACAAGCTGGCGAAGCTGAAACCCCTGTGGCTGGAGATTCAGGCTCCGCTGAAGCTGGCGGCGGAATTGAAAGGCGGCGAAGGCGTCACGGTTTCCGCTTTCCTGGCAGCAGGAAAGCTCATCATTATCGGACGCAGCGTGGCGGAGGGCAGCCAGACCGTGATGCTGCGCGCTGAAATAAACGAAGGCGCGGAAAATCTGCGCCCCGGTCAATTCGTCGAAGCCAGCGTGGTTTCCCCTGCCGCCGGCGCACAGTGGCGTATTCCGGCCAGCGCCTTGGTGCGCGATGGCGGCCGCACCCTGGTGTTCGTGCAAAGCGCCAACGGTTTCCGCATCCAGCAGGTAGCGGTGCTGGCGGAAAACGCCAACGGCCTGGTGGTCGGCGGACTGCAAGGGAATGAGCGTATCGCCGTACGCGGCGTGGTGGCATTGAAGGGCGCCTGGCAGGGCATCAGCGAAGGGACTGAATGATGATGGCGCGCCTCGTCGAATTCGCCCTCACCCAGCGCCTGGTGACGCTGCTGTTGACGCTGCTGCTGGTCGGCGGTGGCGTGATAGCGTTCCAGCAATTGCCCATCGACGCCTTTCCCGACGTTTCCTCCACCCAGGTCAAGGTGATTCTGAAAGCCCCCGGCATGACGCCGGAGGAAGTGGAAGCGCGCATCACCGCCCCGGTCGAGGTCGAGTTGCTGGGTATCCCCCACAAGAAAATCGTGCGTTCGCTGTCCAAGTACGCGCTCACCGATATCACCCTGGATTTCGAGGAAGGCACCGACATCTACTGGGCACGCAACCAGGTGGCGGAACGCCTGGCCGGCGTGATGAAGGACCTGCCGGACGGCGTTTCCGGGGGACTCGCACCGATCACCACGCCACTCGGCGAAATGCTGATGTTCACCATCGAAGGCGGCGACCTCGACCTGATGGAACGGCGCAGCCTGCTCGACTGGGTGATCCGCCCGCAACTGCGCACCCTGCCCGGCGTGGCCGACGTCAATGTGCTGGGCGGGCTGGTGCGCAGCTTCGAGGTGGTGCCTGACAACGCCGCGCTCAACGCGCGCGGCATTTCGCTCGCCCGCTTGCAGCAGGCCCTGGAAAGCAACAACCGCAACGACGGCGCCGGACGCATCAAGGACGGCGAGGAGGTGCTGGTGGTGCGCGTGGAAGGCAACGTGAAAACGCTGGACGACCTGCGCGCGATTGTCCTGTCCGCCGGGCGCGACGGCCAGCTGGTGCGGATCGGCGACGTGGCCGAAGTGCGGCTCGGCCATTTGAGCCGCTACGGCGCGGTGACCAAGGACGGCCAGGGCGAAGCGGTGCAGGGCCTGGTGCTGGGCTTGCGCGGCGCCAATGCGCAACAGGTGGTGGACGGCGTGAAAACGCGCCTCGCCGAAATCGCCCCCAGCCTGCCGCCGGGAGTGAAAACGGAAATTTTTTACGATCGCGGCGCGTTGGTGGAACGCGCCGTCGGTACGGTGGCCAAGGCCCTGCTGGAAGCCATCGTGCTGGTGGTGATCCTGCTGGTGCTGTTCCTCGGCAACCTGCGCGCCGCGCTGGTGGTGGCCCTGACCCTGCCGCTGGCGGCGCTGATCACCTTCATGCTGATGCGCCAGTTTGGCCTGTCTGCCAACCTGATGAGCCTGGGCGGATTGGCCATCGCCATCGGCATGCTGGTCGACGCGGCGGTGGTGGTGGTGGAAAATACCGTCTCGCACCTCGCCCACGACGGCAAGGAAGGCCGGCTGCCACACCTGCACGTGGTCTATCGCTCGGTGCGCGAGGTGGTCACACCCGTCACCTCCGGCATCATCATCATCATCGTGGTGTTTCTGCCGCTGCTCACCCTGCAAGGGCTGGAGGGCAAACTGTTCATCCCGGTGGCGCTGACCATTGTCTTTGCCCTGACCGGCTCGCTGCTCCTGTCGCTGACCATCATCCCGGTGCTCGCTTCCTGGCTGCTGAAACCCGGCGCGCACGGCGACCCCTGGCTGGTGCGCAAGCTACAAGCGATTTACGAGCCCACGCTGCGTTTTGCCCTGGCACGCCCGAAACGCATCGCCAGCGGGGCGGCGCTGGCGCTGGCCGTGACGGCGGCGGTATATCCGTTGATCGGCAAGACCTTCATGCCCACCATGGACGAAGGCGACATCCTCATCGGCATCGAGAAGCTGCCGTCGATCAACCTCAAGCAAAGCGTGGATCTCGACCTCAAACTCCAGCAGGCGATCATGGCGCGCGTACCGGAAGTGAAAGGCATCGTCGCCCGCGTCGGGGCCGACGAACTGGGGCTGGACCCCATGGGCTTCAACCAGACCGATACCTTCCTGGTGCTGAAACCGCGTGCCGAATGGCGCAATCCGGACAAGGCCTGGCTCACCGACCGCCTGCGTGAAGTGCTCAAGGACTTTCCCGGCGTGGCCTACAGCTTCACCCAACCCATCGAGATGCGGGTATCGGAAATGATCATCGGTGTGCGCGGCGACGTAGCGGTGAAGCTCTACGGCCCCGACCTGGCAACCCTCAACCAGTTGGTGGAAAAGGCCGAAAACGCGTTGAAATCGGTGCCAGGCGCGGAGGATGTGTACCGCGTGCAAAGCGAGGGACTGCAATACTTCAGGGTGGAAATCGACCGCCTGGCCGCCGGGCGCATGGGCCTGGATATCGACAGCATCGAGGCCGGGCTGCGCGCCCAACTGGAAGGCCAGACTGTCGGCACCGTGCTGGAAGGCGCGCGCCGCACCCCGGTGCTGTTGCGCGGACCGGACGACCTGCGCGCTACGCCGAGCCTGTTCAACGATTTGCGCCTGACCTTGCCCTCGGGCGAAAGCGTGCCGCTGTCGACCATCGCCCAACTCAAACGCACCGAAGGCCCGGTAAAAATCGACCGTGAAAATGCGCAGCGCTACGTGGTGGTGCAAGCCAACGTGCGCGGGCGCGATCTGGTCGGCTTCGTCGAGGATGCCAGGGTAGCGGTGGCGCAGGCCGCCCCTCTGCCCGCCGGATACTCGGTCACCTGGGGCGGCCAGTTCGAAAACCAGCAACGCGCGGCGGCGCGCCTGGCGGTGGTGGTGCCCATTGCGCTGGGACTGATCTTTCTGCTGCTGTTCACCACTTTCGGTTCGCTGCGCCAGGCGGTGCTGGTGTTTGCCAACATTCCCTTCGCCATGATCGGCGGAGTGCTGGCACTGGCGGCTTCCGGCGAATATCTGTCGGTGCCGGCCTCGGTGGGCTTCATCGCCCTGCTCGGCATCGCCGTGTTGAACGGCGTGGTGATGCTGAGCTATTTCAACCAGTTGCTGGCACAAGGCATGCGTCTTGAAGAGGTGGTGATCGAGGGTGCCAAGCGGCGTCTGCGTCCGGTGATGATGACCGCCAGCATCACCGCCTTCGGTCTGATTCCCCTGCTGTTTGCCAGCGGGCCGGGCTCGGAAATCCAGAAGCCGCTGGCCATCGTGGTGATCGGCGGCCTGATTAGCTCGACGCTGCTGACCCTGGTAATCCTGCCGCTGATGTACGCGCGCTTTTGCGTGAAGGGAAGGAAGAAAACATGAAACCGGCGAATTGTTGTCTGACCGTGGTATTTCCGGCGGCGCTGGAGGAACCGATCATCGGCCACCTGCTCGAACATCCTGAGCTGGCGAGCGGATTCACCACGGTGGAAGTGGAAGGTCACGGCCAGGGTTCCGTGTACCATAGCGCCAACGAGCAGGTACGCGGTCGCGCGCGGCTCACCAAGGTGGAAATCGTGATGAATGAAGAAGATGCGCGCATGCTGGTGGCGCACCTGAAGGAATCCCTGCCAAGCCGCGAAGTGGCTTACTGGATTGCCCCCATATTTGAATTCGGGAGGTTTGCATGAGAAACATCGGACTGGCTTTTCTGCTTATCGGGCTGGGCAATCCCGCGCACGCGACACCAACCTGGGATCACCCCGGTCTGCCGCCTGCCGTTCAGGTGCAGGCTGCCTTGCTGCAACACCCGGCCATATTGGGGGCACGCGCCGGGGTGCGCGCCGGAGAGGCCGCGCGCGCACGGCTGCAAGCCGGAGAATACGAAACCAGCCTGCAACTGGGCGCAAAAAAACTCGACGACAACGGGCAACGTTACAACGAGTGGCAAGTCGGCCTGGAACGTGCCCTGCGCCTGCCGGGCAAGGCGGAAATCGACCGGCGTCTGGGAGAGACAGGCCTCGCGCAAGCCGTCACCCTGCACGGCGACGCCATCCACGAAACCAGCCGCGCGCTGCTCAAGGCCTGGTTTGCCTGGGGGCGCGAAAACGCCGTGGCGCGCCAGTGGCGCGAACAGGTGGAAACGCTGAAGGAACAGCTCGCCCTCGTCGAAAAGCGGGTACGTGCGGGTGATGCGCCCCGGCTGGAGGCGGGGCTGGCCGAAGCGGCGCTGGCCAGCGCGGAAAGCGCCCGGCATCAGGCGGACTTGCGCGAACGCATGGCGGCCAACGAACTGACGCAAGGTTTCGGCGGCATCACCCTGCCAACCGGTCTGCCGCTCATCGAACCCGTCGCGCTAGAGCGTGAAGCCGATTACTGGCGCAATGAAATCCTGGTGCACAGCCACGAACTGGCCGTCGCACGCATCGAGGCGCAACTCGCCCGCACCGGGGCCGAACGCGCCGAAGCCGAACGCACCCCCGACCCGGCGTTGGGGCTCAATGCCGGGTCGGGGAAAAGCGGCAACGAACGCACTCTCGGCGTCAGCATTTCCATCCCCTTTTCCGGCGCGGCGCGCTCGGCGCGCGCCGCAGAATCCCTGGCGCGCTCTGAAGCGGCGGCACAACGCGAGGCGGCAGCGCTGCAAAAAATCCGCCGCGAGGCGGACAACGCCATCGCCGCCGCCCAATCCGCCTGGCGCGTGTGGGAAAGCGCCGCCCTGGCCGCCGCCAGGATGCGCGCCAACGCCGAACTGATGGCTCGCGCCTACGCGCTGGGCGAGATGGCTTTATCGGAAGTGCTCACCGCCCGCCGCCTGTCCCAGGAAACCGCCCTCGCCGCTACCCTGGCACGCCTGGAAGCCGCAGAAAGCCGCTACCGCCTGCTGCTCGACGCGCACCAGCTGTGGCCGCTGGACGACCACGCTCACTGAGCGCCGATGAACGCGAACGCTGCTATCCCGAAGATTTCATAAATTTTGACAAACCCTGTGGGAGCGGCCTCTTGTGCCCAAGCCGACAGGCTGTCGGGTATGGCCGCGAGATTTTGACTTTTTCTCATCCGAACCAAAGAACTCGCGGGCAAGCCCGCTCCCACAGTGTCTGGTGGTTTACCACGAAACATATGGGCTATGACAAAACTCTTCTATTCCCCATGCTGATGGTGATACAGTGCCACAGGCGCGCGCTTTGCCGGAAAAGCCGGGGCGTGCCCTTATCGCATATAAACTAAGGAGATCGATCATGTATCGTGCACTAGCTGTGTTTGCCTCATGCTTTCTGTTTTTCCAGAGCGTTCACGCCGCAGAAGAAGCCCCCGCAACGGTAGCCGGATCTAAATTGGTTAATGCCGCCGAAGCCAAGGCGCTCTATGACAAGAAAGCCCTGTTCGTGGATGCCCGCAACAACAGCGACTGGGAAGGCGGACGGGTCGCCGGCGCGGTTCACCTCGAACTGAAAGCCGGCCTTACCAAGGAAAGCCTGGCCAAGCACGCCAAGCCGGGCGACCCCATCGTCTTCTATTGCAACGGCGTGAAGTGCATGGTCAGCGCCAATGCCATCGAGAAGGTCAAACCCTGGGGCTACACGAACCTGTACTATCTGCGCGATGGTTTCCCTGCCTGGAAGGCCGCGAAGTATCCGGTCGAGTAAAACCTGAAGGCTATTCCGGAAAGGATTTCCAATGCTGAAGACGCGAATTCTTGGCGTTGTTGTGCTGGTGATTCTGATCATCGTGACCATCCTCGGGGGGGCCACGTTTGTTCTCATGGGCAATGCCGAGGATTTGTATCGACAGTCCTCGCGCGAGGGAACGCGCAATCTCCTCAACAAGGTCATCGACAATGCGATGGACAATATGGAGGCCAGTGCGACCACCCTCACGCGTAACAGCGAAGCGATGATGGCCCTGCAGGAGAAGAATCCTGAAGACGCCAAAAGTGCCAGCGTCGGTACGTTCAACCGCTTGAGTAGCGGTGGCGTCATCAGCGCCCTGCGTATTTTCGATACGCAGGGCGCCCCTTTCGTCGCGCACGGTGTGGCGGCTCAATCGGCAGCAGATCGCAGCGCGCTGGTTGACGCCGTGATCAAGACCAGCCAGTCGGCACGCGGTCTGGAGCGTACCTCCCAGGGCACGCCCGTGGCCCGCCACGTCATTCCGCTGGTCCAGCGCGGCGACCTGATCGGCGTCGCCGTATTCGAGAAAACCTTTGGTTCGCTTCTGGCTGAAGTCGCCAAGACGAGCAAATCAGCAACCGCCTTGATGACCCTTGAACACGCCGTCATCGAAGCGACCGACCCGCCCTTGTTTGCCAACCTGTCCGGCGCCGTGCAGCGCGACACGACAGGTTACGTCAAAGTACGGCATGGAGAAGCCCATCTCAGCGTGTCGTCGATCATGCTGCACGACAACGATGCCAAACCGCTGGGAATTTTCGTTCTCGCCAAGGACAACACCAAGGCTTACGCCAGGGATACGCGCATCACCCTGCTGGCCATCGCCATTTCGCTCACGGTTTTCCTGCTGTGCGTCGGGTTCCTCTGGCATTACATCCGCAACGCCTTCAGGCCGCTCGACCGCATGGTCGAGGTGATGAAGCGCGTTCAAAGCAACGGGGATTTTTCGGAACGTGTCCCCATTCACAACCTGCAAGACGAAGTCGGCATCGCCAGCACATCATTTAACGAACTGCTCGCACGGATTGCCGAGATTATTCTCGCAATCCAGCAATCGACCGAGTCCATTGCCGATGCCGCACAGAAAATGGCGAATTCGGGGGCCAAGCTTACCCAGGGTTCGGCAGCGCAATCCGTCGCTGCAGGCGAGGTGGCAAGCACCATGGAAGAAACCGCCACCAGCATTTCAGAGACCGCCAGCAATGCCAAATCGGCCAACGAAGTTGCCCAGCAAGCTCAGTACGGTATCGAACGCTCGCTGGCAGCAATGCGCGAAGCACTCACCAATGTGGAGAGTGTCGCCAAGCTGATTCGCAATGCCAGCGACAACGTGGGCCAACTCGACGACAGCTCCAAGAAGATCGGCGGAATCGTCCAGGTCATCAAGGAGATCGCCGACCAGACCAATCTTCTGGCGCTCAATGCCGCCATTGAAGCCGCGCGCGCTGGCGAACAGGGGCGAGGCTTCGCTGTCGTCGCCGACGAGGTGAGAAAGCTCGCCGAAGGCACCACGAAGGCAACCAATGAAATCGCCGGCCTGATCGGCGGCATCCAGTCCCAGATCAATGCCGCAGTAATGGAAATGCGTGACGCCAATACCGAGTCAGGCCGTGGCCTGGAACTGGTTGGACAAACGGAGGCGATACTGCGTGCCGTCGGCAACGAATCGGCCAGCGCCGCAGCCAACATGCGCGCCATTGCCGATGCCGTGCAAGAGCAGGACATGGCCGTGCATCAGGTTGCCGAACGCATCGAGTACATTGCCCGCATCACGGAAGAAAACGGTAGCGTGGCCAGATCCACTGCGGATACCGCAGCACACTTGGACGAACTCGCCAGCCGCCTGCGTTCCTCGGTATCGGGATTAAAGACCGTCGCCTGAGGAACAATGGAATTGGGATGCCAGGATACTCGTCAAGCAGACGCCTATCGTCGGACTTAACCGAAAAGGACGGTCCCGGCAGGAAGCTTGGTACCCGTTTGCGCGGCATGCGCTATTCCCTGCTCCTGCTGGCGTTCGTGATTTCGCCGCTGGCGGCACAGACCAGCAGCCGTCAATTGCGTGAATTTGGCGGCGAGGCGGAGGCTTTCAACCGCAACGATCCATTCGCCAACAGTTTTCGTGCCGGCTATTACAGCGGTTACCTGAACGGAGTGCTCGACACCCTGCAAGGGCGCAGCGTCTGTTTTAACGAATGCCGTTGTGAGCTGGACAAGTTGGTCGCCGCCTATCTGCTGGAACATCCGGAGATTGCCGAGCGTCCGGTAGCCGGTTGGTTGCCCTCGCTGCTGGAAAAGCATTATCCCTGCAAGTAAGTGTGCGGGCCAAAGACGAGCCGACCAAGCGGAAAGTTCTGGCCGCCCCCTTGGCGCATCTGGAAGCCGCCGGAAACTGCCTGGGAGTCATCCTCAGTGGATATTGGCGTTGGCCCAGCGCACGATGTCAGGCGCGCTCATGGCGCCGGCCTGGCGCGCGATTTCATGGCCATTTCGGAACAGCGCCAGGGTGGGGATGCTGCGGATGCCGAACTGGGCGGCCAGGGTCTGCTCCGCTTCGGTATCGACCTTGGCAAGGCGGAAGTGGGGCTCCAGCATGCCTGCCGCCTGGGCGAACTGGGGCGCCATCATCTTGCAGGGGCCGCACCACGGCGCCCAGAAATCCACCAGCAGGGGAATGTCGTTGCGTCCGGCGTGCTTGGCGAAAGTGGCGGCGCCAAGCTCCAGCGGGTGACCGTCGAACAGGGTGCGGTGGCATTGTCCGCAATTGGGCTTTTGTCCGAGGCGGGCGGCGGGTACGCGGTTGACGGCGTGGCAGTGCGGGCAGACGAGATGCAGCAATTCGCTCATGGCAGGCTCCTGAGTTTGGTATGACGGGAGGTATATGGGGGCGGCGCTGCGCAGATCAACCTTGGCCCGCTCTTGCCGCCGCCTATGCCGCCGGTGCGGCGAGCCAGCTTTTCAGCAAATCCACCGTCACCCAGCCGCTTTCCCGCGCTGCGCCCGCCAGGGGTTTGAACGGTCGGCCCGGTTCGCCGAGGTCGCTCAATATCGCCAGGGCGCCGGAAAAATCTTCATGGTGATTGTAGTCGCCGACCGTCACCACGGTTTTCAGCCCCGCTGCCAGGCTGGATTTGAGGCCATTGCCGGAATCCTCGAAGGCCAGGCATTGGTCCGCCGCCAGCCCCAGTTTGTCGAGCGCCCACAGGTAGATGTCGGGTGCCGGTTTTTTTGCCGGGACGATGTCACCGGCGGCGATGACAGTGAACCAGCTCTCGGCGTCGGGCGCCAAGCTGTGGCGCAGCAGGGTGGTGACGTTGTCGGGCGTGGTGGTGGTGGCGATGGCGAGTGTCAGCCCGGCATCGCGTGCCTCGCGCAACAGGCGCGCCACGCCGGGGCGCAGGGGGATGCCGCCGCCTTCCAGCAGCTTGACGTAATGGCGCGTCTTGGCCTGGTGCAGAGCGCGCACCAGGTCGTCGAAATCCGCCGACTTCTCGTAATCCGGCAGAAAGTCCTCGACGAAAAAGCGGATGCGTTCCTTGCCGCCGGTGACCGCCAGCAGTTTGCCGTAGAGTTCGACATCCCAGTCCCAGTCCAGCCCGAATTCGCGGAATGCCGCGTTGAAAGCCACGCGATGGCCGTCGCGCTCGGTTTCCGCCAATGTGCCGTCTACATCGAAAATCAACGCTTTGAGCATTTGTTCACTCCTGAAATTGGTATGTCGCCGGTTTCCTGCTTTCCGCAGGCAAACGGCGGTCATGCTACCAGTTTTTTTCCGCGCTGGAAGCGGGCACTTGCCGGAGGGGGCGTAGGGGCGGTTGTGATAACATCGCAGCCGTCGCACAACGTCGAATTCTCTGCTTGAAATCATCATGAAAACCGCCATTTCCTACCCGTCCGTCCTTCTTGCCTTGCTGCTGCTCGCCTCCGGCGGTGCGGCCTGGGGGCAGAACCTGTTCGACGATTTCTTCATCGCCGCCCGCAACGGCAACGACGTTGCGCTGAAGGTGTGGCTGGACAAGGGCGTAGATGCCGACGCGCGCGACGAGCGCGGCGAGACGCCGCTGATGGCTGCGGTGCGCGCCGACGACCATCCTGCGGTGGTTGCCGCCCTACTGGCGGCGGGGGCGAAATCCTGGTTGCGCAACCCCTATGGCGAAACCGCGCTGATGCTGGCGGCCTTTCACGGACGTGAACAGAGCGTGGCGGTGTTGCTGGAACGCGGCACGGACATCGGCGAAGCCAACCGCATGGGCTGGACGCCCCTGCTGTACGCCGCCTTTGCCGGACATGCCGCGATTGTCGAGCAACTGCTCAAACATGGCGCGCCGGTGAATTTCCCCGCCGCCAACGGCATGACCGCGCTGATGCTGGCGGCGCGCAACGGCCATGCCGAAACCGTCGAACGGCTGCTCGCCAGGGGAGCGGATCGCTCCCTGAAAAGCCAGTCCGGCGCCAGCGCCCGGCAAATGGCGCTGGAAGCGGGCAACACGCATATCGCGGAGCGACTTCTCGGCAGCACCGGTGTTTCGCCATCGCGTGGTAAGGTGCAAGATGCCGTCGTGGTTCACGATTAATTGGAACCTGTCATGCCTGCGAACCTGATTCCTGTCGAGTCTGTGGCTCAGCGAATTCTATTGATCCGGGGGCACAAGGTTATGCTGGATGCCGACCTTGCCGAACTTTACGGCGTGCCAACGAAACGCCTTAATGAGCAGGTAAAACGAAATATTGAACGTTTCCCGGCGGATTTCATGTTTCAGCTTACAGCGGATGAAAAGATTGAGGTGGTCGCAAATTGCGACCACCTTTCCAGGCTCAAGTTTTCCCCATCCTTGCCTTATGCCTTTACCGAACACGGGGCCTTGATGCTGGGAAACGTGCTTAAATCTCTGCAAGCGGTTGAAGTCAGCCTTCTGATTGTTCGTACATTCGTCCAGATTCGAGAGATGTTGTCGACGCACAAGGAACTCGCCGTCAAACTGGAGGAACTTGAACGAAAAGTCTCCAGTCACGATCAGGCCATTGCCGGGCTGATAGACGCCATCCGGCAACTCATGGCACCGCCTGTGCAGAAGAAGCGTGCAATCGGATTCATAGTGGAGCAGTGAATGGATTGTCTGTCAGCATTGCTGAAAGGACTTGCGATTAGCCCGGATATTTCATGAATGCCACCCAACCCTGTGGGAGGGGGCTTGCCCTGAAGGGCACAAGAGCCCCTCCTACCGGCAAGGCTGCGTTTTTATGAAATGATCGGCTTAGTTTTAAAGACGATGGATAAAGGGACCTACCCATGACAGTTCGCATCGAACTGCCCGTCGAGGGCATGACCTGCGCCGCCTGTTCGGCGCGGCTGGAAAAAATGCTCAACCGCGTACCCGGCGTGGCGGCGGGCGTCAATCTCGCTGCCGAAAAGGCGCAGATCGATTACGACGAAAGCCAGACTAGTCCTGCCGCGCTGGTGCAGACCATTCACAAGGCCGGGTTCCGGGTGCCGCCGCAACAGGTCGAGCTGGAACTTTCCGGCATGACCTGCGCGGCCTGCGCCGCGCGCATCGAAAAGGCGCTGAACCAGATCGAGGGCGTAGAGGCCAGCGTCAACTTTGCCAGCGAAAAGGCGCGCATCAGCGTCACCCCCGGCACGGCGAGCATTGCCCAGTTGATCGCGGCGGTGAACAAGACCGGCTACGGTGCGCACGAAATCGTCGCCGCCGGGCGCGCGGAGGAAAAACAGCGCCGCGCCGCCGCCTATGCCCTGGAATTACGCCGTTTCTGGATCGCTGCGCTGCTCACGCTGCCGCTGGTGGCGCAGATGGGTATGATGTTCGCCGATTACCACGAATACATGCTGCCCAACTGGCTGCAATGGGTGCTGGCTACACCTGTGCAGTTCTGGGCCGGACGGCGCTTTTACGTTGGTGCTTGGCACAGCCTGCGCGGCGGCGGAGCGAACATGGACGTGCTGGTGGTGCTGGGCACCAGCGCTGCTTACCTGTTCAGCGCGGTGGTAACGGCGTTCGGCCTTGACCAGCACGTCTATTTCGAGGCCAGCGCCGCCGTCATCACCCTGGTGCTGATGGGCAAGCTGCTGGAGGCGCGCGCGCGCGGCAAGACCTCGGCGGCCATCGAGGAACTGATGCGCCTGCAACCGAAAACCGCCTGGGTGGAACGCGACGGGCAATTGCTGGAAATGCCGGTCGAGCAATTGCGCGTCGGCGATGTATTCGTGGTGCGTGCCGGGGAAAGCATCCCGGTGGACGGTGAGGTGATCGAGGGCAACTCCAGTGTCGATGAAGCCCTGCTGACCGGCGAAAGCCTGCCGGTGGGCAAGGAGACCGGCGCCAGGGTGTTCGCCGCCACCCACAATCAGCAGGGGATGTTGAAATGCCGCGCCACCGGCGTCGGATCGCATACTGCGCTGGCCGGCATCATCCGCCTGGTGGAACAGGCGCAGGGTTCCAAGGCGCCGATTCAGCGCCTGGCCGACACCATTTCCGGGATTTTCGTGCCGGTGGTGGTGGGTATCGCCGCCGTCACCTTCACCCTGTGGTGGGCGCTGGGCGGCGACTTCACGCAGGCGCTGATCAATGCCGTGGCGGTGCTGGTGATCGCCTGTCCGTGCGCACTGGGGCTGGCCACGCCGACCGCCATCATGGTCGGCGTCGGGCGCGGCGCGACCCACGGCATTCTGGTGAAGAATGCCGCCGCCCTGGAGCGCGCGGGAAAGCTGCAAACCCTGATCGTTGACAAGACCGGCACGCTCACCGAAGGCAAGCCGGTGGTGACGGATGTCGTTCCCGCCGCCGGGGTGACGGAGGACGCGCTGCTGCAACTGGCCGCCATCCTGGAGCAAGGCTCGCAACACCCGCTGGCGAAAGCGCTGCTGGCCAAGGCCAGTGAGCGCGGCATCACCCCGGCGGCGGTGGAGAATTTCACCAGCGTGGCCGGGAAAGGGGTGAGTGGAGGGGTGGCGGGAAAAACCTGCCGTCTCGGTTCCCCTGCCTGGCTCGCCGGGCAGGGCGCGGTGTTCGACGAAACGCGGCTCACCGCCTTGCAGAATCAGGGAAAAACGGTGATCGGCATCACCGAGGGCGAAGACTGGCGCGGCTGGCTCGCCATCGCCGATACCCTGCGCCCGACTTCGCGCGCCGCGGTGGCGAACTTGCAGGCGATGGGCATCGAGGTGGTGATGCTCACCGGCGACAACCCGGCCACCGCCGCCGCCATCGCCGGGCAATGCGGCATTGCGCGCTATCTGGCGCAAGTATTGCCGCAGGACAAGGCGGCGGAAGTGGAACGGCTCAAGGCCGGAGGCAAAATCACCGGCATGGCCGGCGACGGCATCAACGATGCGCCGGCGTTGGCGGCCGCGGATGTCGGCTTTGCCGTCGGCAACGGTTCGGATGTGGCCATCGAGGCGGCGGACATCACGCTGATGCGCAGTGATTTGATGAGTGTGGCGCACGCGGTGCAACTTTCGCGCGCCACGCTGTCGAAAATCCGCCAGAATCTGTTTTTCGCATTCATTTATAATGTGCTGGGCATTCCGCTGGCCGCGCTCGGCATGCTGAACCCGGTCATTGCCGGTGCGGCGATGGCGCTGAGTTCGGTTTCGGTGGTCAGCAATTCGCTGCTGCTGCGGCGCTGGAAGTCCGCTTCATGACCTACATTGATTTTGGCGATATGCGCCTGAAAGGAATAAGCATGGAAAACATCACCCTCACCGTCAAAGGCATGACCTGCATGGGTTGCGTGCGTAGCGTGAAAGCCGTTCTGGAGCCCCTTCCCGGCGTATCCGGCGTGGAAGTCAAGCTGGAGGATGGCCTGGTCTCCATCACCTTCGACCCCGCTCAAGTGCAGGTGGCGCAATTGAAGGCGGCTATCGACGATGCCGGTTACGAGGTCGTGGCATGAGCGTCGAAAATCTGGACGATTTTTCCAAGGAACAGCGCATCCTGCGCGTCATGCGCCGCGTGCTGGGCAGCATCGTCAAGGACACCACCCCCCAGCCGGGCATGCTGCACCCGCTTTCCGAGCAGACCATCGAGGACATCAAGGCGTGTTTCGCCCTGATTTCCGTGCGCGAGGCCGAACTGCACGAGGAAAATCACCTCAAGCCGGTTTTCGCCGACGAGCCGCGCACCGCCACCATCATTCCCATTAGCCAGATCGGTCGCCGCAAAGCGGCGGTGCCGGACGACGATGGCGGCAACGACGCCGCTTGACGGTCCGGTGCTAGTAGCCGTCAGGTTGATTTACCAAATGTAGCGACCTCCTTGGTCGCGAAGCGCTGAATTCGCGACCAGGATCGCTCCTACGAGCCATCGTTTCAGGTTGACTGACTACTGGGGTGGGGTGGGCTTGAGTTTTTCATGCCGCATGACGGGTGGCGTTTTTTCGCCGCGCCATGGGTCAATGCGGTGCCGGGCACAATACAGCTTGCTCTGCGTTGTATTGAAACGGATCAGGAAAGCGCCGGCGGGGGAGCGTAGCACGTCCGGGCTGGCCCTTTCGTCTGGCGGCGCGTAAGGCTCGAAGCGGATGCCCCTTTCTTCGCGTAGTTTTTTAGCCGCATCTTCCAGTTTCTCTTTGAATACCACGCCGATGAAGGTGTAACGCACCGAGTCGACACTGACGAAAATGTCGGTTAGTTCCAGCCCGAACAGGCGCTGCTTGTTTTCCGGCTTGAACCAGTAGGCGCCGCCCTCGGTCATGTATGGCGGCTTGAACACCTGGGTGAGATAGTCATTGAAATATTTGTGCTCGGTATGATCGTGGCACAGCACGCCGCCCCCAACCACCGGCTGGAAGGTGGAAGGTAGTGCGGCGGCGGCGGGCAGGGAAGCCAGCGCGAAGAGTGCCGCCCAAATCCGCAAAACGCCGCGCATAACTGATAACATTCCGCCATTGACGTTCAACAAAACCCCCAACGATAATTCAGGAGACCGCATGAAATTCGAAACCCTCGCCGTGCATGGCGGCTATACCCCGGAACCCACCACCCACGCCGTGGCGGTGCCGATTTACCAGACCACCTCGTTTTCCTTCGACGATACCCAGCACGCCGCCGACCTGTTCGACCTCAAGGTGGCCGGTAACATCTACAGCCGCATGATGAACCCCACCAACGACGTGCTGGAAAAACGCGTGACGCAACTGGAAGGCGGCGTCGGCGCTCTGGCGCTGGCTTCCGGCATGTCGGCGATTACTTACGCGATTATGACCATCGCCGAGGCCGGCGACAACATCGTCACCACCAGCACCTTGTACGGCGGCACTTATAACCTGTTCGCCCACACCCTGCCGCAGTACGCCATTGAGGCACGTTTCGCGGATTACCACGATATTGCCAGTTTTGAACGCCTGATCGATGCCAAGACCAAGGCGATCTTCTGCGAATCCATCGGCAATCCGCTCGGCAACGTGGTGGATTTTGGCGCGCTGGCCGATCTCGCCCACGCCCACGGCATTCCGCTGATTGTCGACAATACCGTGCCCACACCCTTCCTGTGCCGCCCCTTCGAGCACGGCGCCGACATCGTGGTGCATGCCCTCACCAAGTACATGGGCGGCCACGGCACCAGCATCGGCGGCATTATCGTCGATTCCGGCAAATTCCCCTGGGCCGAACACAAGGACCGTTTCCCGCGCCTCAACAAGCCGGATGTGTCCTATCATGGCGTGAGCTATACGGAAACCTTCGGTGCGGCGGCTTTCATCGCGCGCGCGCGCGTGGTGCCCCTGCGTAACATGGGTGCGGCGTTGTCGCCGTTCAACGCTTTCCTTATCATGCAGGGCATCGAAACCCTGCCGCTACGCATGGAACGCCATTGCGACAACGCGCTGGCCGCCGCCAGCCACCTGAAAAACCATCCGCTGGTTTCTTGGGTGCAGTATGCCGGCCTGCCGGACAGCCCGAGCAAACCGCTGGTCGACAAATACATGGGCGGGCGCGCTTCCAGCATTCTCAGCTTCGGCGTCAAGGGCGGGCGCGAGGCGGGGGCAAAATTCATCGATGCGCTGCAACTGATCGTGCGCCTAGTGAATATCGGCGACGCCAAATCGCTGGCCTGCCACCCCGCCACCACCACACACCGCCAGCTTTCCCCGGCGGAACTGGAAAAGGCCGGCGTCAAGGAAGACATGGTGCGCCTGTCCATCGGCATCGAACATATCGACGACATCCTTGCCGATATCGAGCAGGCGTTGCAGGCGACCATCCGTTAGGCAATCGCCATATCCGCGCCATTTACCCATCCGGGTAGTGGCGGCGGGATTTTTCAAGGGATAAACTGATCCGGTTATTAATTGATTCGTGCGAGTTCAGGAAAATGATGCTTTCTTACGATGTTGAAGAATCCGATTTCGACAAGCTGGTCGTGGAGCGTTCGCGCCGTGTGCCGGTGCTGGTGGACATCGGTGCAGAGTGGTGCGGCCCTTGCCTGGTTCTGGAGCCGTTGATGGCCAGACTGGTCAAGGAGTACGGCGGAAAATTCCTGCTGGCGAAGGTGGATGCCGACGAAAACATGCGCATCGCCGGGCGCCATGGCGTGCGTGGTTTCCCCACGGTCATCGCCTACAGCAACGGCCAGGAAATCGACCGCTTTCACAGTTCCCAGACGGAAGGTTTTCTGCGCCGTTTTATTGATGGCGTGTGCGAACGCCACGCTGCGGGTAATGAGCTCGATGACGGCCTGGCACCGCAGGCGGCCTGAAGATTTTCCTGCGGCTTCCCCGCTGTGTTTGGGGGAAGCCGTTTGGCAAAAACGGGCTGCGCGGCAGCAGTATTGCATATCCCCGGCAAAGCCTTTATAGTCGAACCCATTATGTTCAAGTTCGTCAGTTTCATTCCTTCCGAGTTCTCCCCCCGCAGCCTGCTGCTTGTCGGCCTGCTGCTGCGCGTGCGCGCGCGATAATAACCCTCCCCCCTTTTAAGTAGTTAATGTGCCGTAGCCGGGAACCCCGGTTGACGAGCGTGTTTCAGCCATTTTCCAGCATTGGAGCCAGCCATGAGCAAAGACAAATTGATCATTTTTGACACCACCTTGCGTGATGGGGAGCAAAGCCCCGGCGCATCCATGACCAAAGAGGAAAAACTGCGCATTGCGCGGCAACTCGAAAGGATGCGCGTGGATGTCATCGAGGCGGGATTTGCCGCCGCCAGCCCCGGCGATTTCGAGGCCATCAAATCCATCGCCGAAACCATCAAGGATTCCACCGTGTGTTCGCTGGCGCGTGCCAACGAGAAGGATGTGCGTCGTGCCGGTGAGGCCATCCGGCCGGCGGCTTCGGGGCGCATCCACACCTTCATCGCCACCAGTCCGATCCACATGGAAAAAAAATTGCGCATGGCGCCCGACCAGGTGGTGGAAGCGGCGGTCAAGGCCGTCAAGCTGGCGCTGGAATATACCGATGACGTGGAATTTTCCGCTGAGGATGCGGTGCGTTCCGAGATGGATTTCCTGTGCCGCATTTTCGATGAGGTCATCAAGGCTGGCGCCAAGACCCTCAACGTGCCGGATACGGTGGGCTACAGCATTCCTTCGGTGTGGGGCGAGCGCATGCGCACCCTGATCGAGCGCGTGCCGAATTCGGACAAGGTGGTGTGGTCGACCCATTGCCACAATGATCTCGGCATGGCCGTGGCCAACTCGCTGTCCGCCGTGCTGGCCGGTGCGCGCCAAGTGGAATGCACCATCAACGGGCTGGGCGAGCGCGCGGGTAATGCCGCCATGGAAGAAATCGTCATGACGGTGAAAACCCGCAGCGACATTTTTCCGGTGGAAACGCGCATCGACACCACCCAGATCGTGCCGGCCTCGCGCCTAGTTTCGCAGATTACCGGCTATCCCGTGCAGCCAAACAAGGCCGTCGTCGGTGCCAACGCCTTCGCGCACGAATCGGGCATCCATCAGGACGGCGTGCTGAAGCATCGCGAAACCTACGAGATCATGCGTGCCGAGGATGTGGGCTGGGCGCAGAATAAGCTGGTGCTGGGCAAACTGTCCGGGCGCAACGCCTTCAAGACGCGCCTCAAGGAACTCGGCATCGAGCTGGTCTCGGAAGAGGCGCTGAATGCCGCATTTGCCCGCTTCAAGGACCTGGCCGACAAGAAAAGTGAAATCTTCGACGAGGATCTGCATGCACTGGTGAGCGACGAGCAATCCGTCCTGGAACAGGAGCATTTCAAACTGCTCTCGCTCAAGGTGTGTTCGGAAACCGGCGAAACACCCCATGCGCAGTTGGTTTTGCTGGAAAACGGTAGCGAGCGCAGTGCCGAGTCCGATGGCAGCGGCCCGGTGGATGCGGCTTTCAAGGCCATCGAATCGTTGGTCAAGAGCGGCGCGGACTTGCAGCTTTATTCGGTAAACAACATTACCAGCGGCACCGATTCGCAAGGCGAGGTGACAGTGCGCGTTTCCCGGGGCGGGCGCATCGTCAGCGGGCAGGGCGCGGACACCGACATCGTGGTGGCCTCCGCCAAGGCCTATCTGCACGCCTTGAACAAGTTGCACAGCAATACGGAGCGGGCGCACCCGCAGGTTTGATCCGGCGCATTCCGAAAACGGGTTTCCCGCGAGTGCGCGGGAAACCCGCCATGCAGGCCGGATTCGCGGCCTGGCGTGGCGGATGGGCTTATTCCACCTCTTCCCAGCCGGTGATCATCGCCTTGATGTGCGCGGTCGGGGTATGTCCAGCAGTGGTCAGATACACGTGGGCGATGAGGAATAGCAGCATCATGAAAGCGCCGACGGTGTGGAAGAACGCCACCCATTCCAGCGACAGATACTGATCCACGCCCCATGCGCTCCACTCGCCATAGAACAGGTAGAACCAGCCCGAGAACCACAGCAGCGGTCCGATGAACAGCATCACCCCGAGGTAGGCCAGGCGTTGCAGCGGGTTGTGCTTCTTCAGCGTGGTGGCGCGGAATGGGTGCGGGGCATGGGTGAAGATGCCGAGCACGTAATACTTCATCATCGCATCGACTTTTTTCAGGGTCGGGATGTACTGCTTCCATTCGCCGGTGGTGAAGTGCCAGAAGATGGCAAACACCCACAGGCCGATCAGCGTCCACGCGGCGAGGGTGTGCAGATCCACCGCCTTGCCGAAGCCGAAGAGGGAATAGGTGCCGTGGACTTCAAAACCGGTCAGCATCATGAAAATGATCAGCGATGCCTGCGACCAGTGCCATAAACGCTCGAAGCGTTTGAATACGTAGATTTTCTCGGACATGATCCTATCCTTTCCGCTTGCTGAGGTAGATGCGCAGGCCGCCGTGGAACAGCACGCCGAGCAGGGTCAGCAGGGCAGCCGTCCAGCCGATGATATCCAGCCACGGTTTGCCGTCGCGCGCCGGCATGTAGACGCCTGGCACGTCTTTCAGGCGACCGTTCTTGCTATGGCATTGCGCACAGGTGAGGGCGTCGTCCTTGGGGGCGACCATGTGGGCGATGGGCCAGGACATTTCGGTTTCGACGAAACCGAATTTCCCGCTGAACGGCAGCCCGACCACTTCCATCCCGGCTTTCAGCGACTTGTTCCAGTCGTAGGTGTTCCACAGCGCGTTATCGTCCTTGCCGAAGGTGTGCGGCACGATCAGGCTGTTGCTTTCCATATCGTAGGGTTGCTTGCCGCGATGTACCTTGAAAGGCCAGATGCGCGAGTTGGGGTCGTCGGGGCCGCCGCTGATCTTGTTGATCGAAACGGTCTTGCTCGGGTCGATTTTGTCGCCCACCAGAGTGTATTCGACGTTTCCGTTGAACCAGGCATATTCCGGGATCACGTCGGTTTCCCAGGTGAAATCCCCCTTCTTTGAAGTGTAGGCGATGCGTCCGGCGCTATCCTTGATTTCCAGCGGCTTGCCGTCCGCCCCCATCTTTGTGGCAGTGGACCAGTCCCAGCGCATCTTGGTGGCCGGGCCGCCGCGGGCGAATTCGGGAATGTGGCAGGTCTGGCAGGCGATTTTGCTGGTGTGCTCGTTCAGTTTCGCCATTTTCGCCGAATGCGGCTTCTGGCCGTGGCAAGCTTGGCAGGTGGCCGGGTTGGTGTCGTCCTTCTTGCCGCGCAGATGCGCGCCCTCCTTGTCGGCAGCGGTCGGCGTGTAGCGGCTGCCCGCGACCTCGTGGGTGTCGCTGACGTGACACTTGGCGCAGGAAAAATTCAGTCCTTTGGCATCCATGTGGACGTCGAGATATTTGCCGGGCTTTTTCAGCGAACTGTCGAGGTCGCCGTGCTTCACCGCATCGCCGCCGCCACCGTAAAAGTGACAGGCGCCACAAGTGTCGCGGCTGGTCTTGCCCACGCTTTGCGCCACCTTGGCGAGATCGGGCGGTTCGACGAATCTGCCGGAGTGGGGCGGGAATTCCTTCTTCGCGTACACCGGGTGTCCGGAATCGCCCGGCAGCTTGCGGTAGGCGCCGGTGGTTTCGTGGCACACCAGGCAATCGACGTTTTCCTGCGAGGCAAAGTCGAATTGCTTGTCTTTCCACCCGTAGCCGATGTGGCAACTGGTGCAACCGGTGAAGTTGGAGCTGATGTTGATGCAGAAGTTGTTGGCGACGTTTTTCTTGCCCAGCTTCTGGCCGGTGCTCTTGTTGACCACTTCCCATTTCCAGTGCTTGGAACCGTGGATTTGCGTGGCCGCTTCGGTGTGGCAGGCCAGGCAGGCCTTGGTGACTTCCGGGCCGGATTTGAAGGCCTGCTGAAGCTCTTTGAATTTAGCGTGATCCGCCGTGGTGTTGCCTTTCGGCTTGGCGGTTTCCGCTGCCGCAGCCGGTTGTTCCGGAGCGGCTGTCGGCTGCGCTGCCGACGTCGGCGGTGTGTTGGCGAAAGCTGTCGCTGACGCCAGCGCGCAGGCCAGCAGCAACGCCCCGATTGTTTTTCGCTGTCTGTTAATCATGGTGACCCCCGTTATTGTTTGGTCTGGCAATTCGCTGTGTCGCGGCTGGCACTGCGTGGTCTAGCAACCGCCTGCTGCGCCGCCGCCCGCACCGCCGGCCTCAGCGCCGCCGCCCGGCGTACCCTTGATCATCGGCGGAGCCGGTGTGCTCGGGTCGAAGGTGACGAATTTGGCCTGATCCGCAGCCACGTGTCCCATGATCTCGCCGACCAGCGGGCCGAACATCTTGCCCATCAGCCCGGCATTCATCATGCCGATGTACACCTTGCCGTCATTTTTCTTGTAAACCGAAATCTTGCACGGCATCAGGATGGAAAGAAAGCGGATACCGTCTTCCTTGAGAATGGGGCCGGAATACTTGGTGCTGCACGCTTCGATCATCATTACCGGCAGGACGTTGCCGCCATCGTTCTGCACTGCCTTGGCCGGGTTGCGCAGGCCGGAAAGCGCCCAGCCGTTGCCGGTCTTCTGCACGTTGTGCTGGATGCGTGCCACGGTTTCCTCCATGCCGAAAGGGCTGGGCATCTCGTTGAACATCAGCCCGCCCATCATGTTCCACGCCAGTATGCCGAGAAAAACCATCCCGGCAATAAAACCACCTACGAATTTCAACATGTTAGCCTCCGTGTATTTGGGTTGATGTGATTGTCTGGATGGAAGTGCCGACAGCAATATCCATTGCCGTTTTTAATATCAATATATCCTAATATTCTTCAATGTCAATGTACTGATTCGTGGGCCATTCTATCCTGAAACTTCTTTTTATAGCAGCCTGTCGGACTTACGCATGAAGTGAGAGAATCACGGTAACGGAATTACGCGGACGCAGACATGAGCTTTCATCCGATAGATCGAGAGCTTGCTGATCTACGGCTAGGCCACCGGGACGTTCTCCAGCCGCTACATCGCCTGCAACCGCCATCCAGACCATGACACCCTGGCGACCTTAGAAAGCCGAATACGACGCCGGGATGGCAGCGCGTGCCGCCAGGGAAGCCAGGACCGGCAGGAAACTCGGAGGTCGCGTCCCCAAGGCGCCCGATGCGGCGCCGCGCGCTCTATGCGCTACGTAAACAGACGGTGGAACCCGTATTCGGCATCATCAAGACGGTGATGGGATTCCAGCAGTTTCTGCTGCGCGGCCTGGAAAATGTGCACAACGAATCGCGGTGGATTGTTGCTGCGGAAAGTATATAAGCCGCTCTACAATGTGGCAATGACAGGTTTTGAGTTCTCGCATGACGACGACGTACTCTGAAGGCCATCCCGCTGACGGGATGCTGAACGCATGAAGGCAGGCAAGGCGATTGCCACCTATCGGCGCATGCGCACCCAGCCGCTGTGGAGGCTGCTGGCTGCGGGCAGCGGCCCGACGGTAATTGGCCTGCTCCAGGCTCATTTGTATGAGGGCGAGCGGAGTCTTCCCGCATCAATCTTTCACGAGCGGATTGGCTGTGATCTGGAAGCGCTGCGCGCTGATGGGGAGGATTGGCCCCAGACGGCGCAGGCTTACGTTGCGGGCTGGTTGGCTGAGGGGTTTCTGGAGCGGCGTTTCCCGCCCGGTTCCACGGAAGAGGAATATGAACTTTCCAGCGATGCGGTCGAAGCCATACGGCTGGTGTCCGGTTTGGCCAAGCCCCACTCCGCAGCCACAGAAAGCCGGTTGGCGCTGGTGATCGATGCCCTGGCGCGGCTGGCCGAGGATACCGATACCGACAAGTTTCGCCGTATCGATCGCCTGATGGCCGAGCAGGCGCGCATCGACAGGGAAATCGATGCCATCCACAAGGGGCAAATGCGGGTGCTCCCTCCCGCCAGCGCATTGGAGAGGGCGAAGGAAATCATCACGCTGGCGGATGATCTGGCGGGCGATTTCCGCCGGGTGCGCGACCAGTTCGAACGCCTGAACCGCGATTTGCGCGAGCGCATCATGGACAACGAAGGCAGCCGGGGGGAAGTGCTCGATTCCCTTTTTGCAGGTGTTGACCTTATTTCGGAGAGTGACGCGGGGCGCACCTTTTCCGCCTTCTGGCGCTTGCTGACCGACCCCGAGCAGGCAGCTACCCTGGATCAGGCGCTTGATAGCGTGATGTCGCGTGAGTTCGTGGCGCAGCTGGATGCGCGCGAACGGCGCTTTCTCTTGCGGCTGACGCGCACCTTGCTGGAACAGGGGGGAATGGTTCACGATGTGCTGCAGACCTTCGCCCGCAGCCTCAAGCATTTTGTGCAAAGCCGGGAGTACCTTGAACAGCGGCGGCTCAATCAACTGCTGCGGGAAGCGCAGCGCGCGGCGCTGGGGTTGAAGGACGAGGTGCGCGTGACCGAGACGCTTGAATACACACTGGAGCTGACCAGCAGCCGCCTGCGCTCGCTGGCGCAATGGGTGTTGTTTGACCCTTCCCTGCAAGCGCCGCCCGGCCAGATGGCGGCGGGAGACGCGCCACCCATCGAGCTGGCGTCGGTGAGTGAACTGGTCGCGCAATCCGAGATCGACTTTCGTACCTTGAAGGCCCATGTGCTCGCGGTGCTGGAAGAACGCTCACAGGCGTCCATCGCCGAGGTGGTCGAGTCCTTTCCGCCCGCCCAGGGTCTGGGGAGCGTGGTCGGTTTGCTGGCGCTGGGCAGTCGGCACGGCATCCAGGTCAAGGGGGCGGAAACCGTCGCCTGGGTTGGCGGCGATGGCCAACACCGGAGCGCGCGCATTCCGCGCATCTTTTTCCTGAAGGAGCGGGCCAATGAACTGGTCTGAACAAGCCATGCCGGCCAACCCTGGCGAGACGCCGGAGGACGGCACCGAGAAGGGCGCCGCGCAGCCCCTTTTTCTCGGCGATAGCGGAGAGCTGGCGCTGGAGACGCGCCGCGCCCTGGTGCAACTTCTGGCTGGCCCCTCGCTGGATGGGCGGCGGCATTCGAAATTGTGGTCCGTCCTGCTGCGGGACGAGGGGGTGATTCGCCGCCGTTTGTCTGAACTGTTTCTCGAGCTGGTGATCGACCGCGACATGCAGGTTGCTTTTACCCGTCAGGCTGATACGGGCGACCTGGAAGTGCCCTTGTTGCTGCGCCGCGCCCAGTTGACCTTCATCGATTCCGTGCTGCTGCTGCATTTGCGCCAGCGCCTGACGCAAGCCGATACGCAGGGCGAACGCGCGGTGATTTCCAGCGAGGAAATCCTGGAACAACTGAGCCTGTATGAACGCGCCGCCAGCACGGATCGCGCCGGTTTCGCAAAGCGGGTGCACGCGGCCATCGAAAAGATCAAAAAGCACAGCATCCTGCAAAAAATCCGTGCAAGCGATGACCGCTTCGAAATTTCCCCGACATTGAAACTGCTGTTCTCGGCAGAGGAAATTCAGGCGCTGACCGGCTTGTATCAGCGCATGGCTACCGGTGATGCCATGGTTTTTCAAGAGACCAGCGGGCCGGATCAGGAGAGGGAAGAATGAAAGCCGCCAGGGAGCAGAAGCCCATCTCGTCGGATTGGGGGCAGTTCCGCATGACCCGCTTGCAGGTTTTCAACTGGGGGACATTTTCCGGTTTGCACGACATCCCGATCAGCGAAAAGGGCTTTCTCTTCGTGGGGCGCTCGGGAGCGGGAAAATCCACGCTGCTGGACGCCTTTTCGGCATTGCTGGTGCCGCCGCGCTGGGTCGATTTCAACGCCGCCGCCCGCGAAGCGGAACGCAGTGGGCGTGACCGCAACCTGGTGAGCTATATTCGCGGCGCCTGGGCGGAACAAAAGGACGACGAATCCGGCGAAATCGCCACGCGCTATCTGCGGCCGGGCAGTACCTGGTCGGCACTGGCGCTGACGTATTGCAATGCCTTGGGCCAGGTCGTCGTGCTGGTGCGGCTTTTCTGGTTGCGGGGCGGCGCGAGCGGCAATACCGATGTGCGGGATCATTACTTCATCTTCGAACGGCCTTTCGAGCTCAGGGACCTGGAAGAATTCGGCAGCACGAACTTCGATGTGCGCAAACTCAAACTCACTTTCCCGGAGGTTTTTTCCCGCGACCAGTTTCGCCCCTACTGTGAACGCTTCTGCCGCCTGCTCGGCATTGAAAGCGAGATGGCGCTACGTCTGCTGCACAAGACGCAATCAGCGAAAAACCTCGGCGATCTCAATACCTTCCTGCGCGATTTCATGCTGGATAAACCGGAGACCTTCGATGTCGCCGAAAGACTGGTGGGCGAATTCGGCGAACTCCATGCCGCGCACCAGGCCGTGGTCACGGCACGCCAGCAGATCGAAACCCTGGCGCCGGCGCGCGAAAGACAGGCGCAGGCCGAAACGCTCGAGCGCGAACATAACCGGCTCAGTGAATTGCACGCGGGCATTGATGGCTACCGCGAGGGGCGGCGCATGGCGCTGCTCGCGTCGCATCTTTCGGCACAGGAGGTTGAACTCGCTGGCCTGTCTGGAGAGATCAGCCGCCGTCAGGAGACGTTGAACCACCACAAAGCCCAGCTGGATGATTTTCAGCGCCAGCATCAGGAGCTGGGCGGAGAGCAGATTGCCCGCTGGGAAACAGAAAAAATCGGCCTGGAAGGGCAAAGGGATGAGCGGCTGCGTAAACGCGGCCAGGCGCAGGCTGCATGTCGATTTTTGGGCTGGTCGCTGCCTGATTCGCCCCAAGGGTTTGCCGAACTGCTCGGGAGCGCCCGCGATGAGTCTGAAAACTGGAAACAGCGCAGCCAGGAGAACCGGGAAACCGCGATTCACCTGGGTACCCAAAAAGCCAGCGCCGAGCTCGAGTTTGCCCGTGCAGCCAATGAAGTCAAGGCCTTGCGCCGCCAACCGTCCAATATTCCCGCCGACATGCTGGAACTGCGCGCCGGCATCGCGTGCGCCATCGGTGTTTCGGAAGAAGTATTGCCTTTTGTCGGCGAACTGATTGAGGTGAAGCCGGATGAGGCCGCCTGGCAGGGCGCAATAGAGCGGGTTCTGCACGGCTTCGCCTTGTCGCTGCTGGTGGACGAGCGCCACTACGCGGCCCTGGCAGGCCACATCAACCACACCCATCTTGGCAAGCGCCTGGTGTATTACCGCAGCGGGCGGGCCGAATCCTGGCAGGCGAAGCCCATCGGCCAGAACTCTCTGGTGCTCAAACTGAATGTGAAGGAAAGCAACTGGGCGGATTGGCTGTATGCGGAATTGCGGCAGCGTTTCGACTACGCCTGCGTCGATTCCTTGCAGGCGTTTCGCAACGCGGAGCGCGCCCTGACCCAGGAAGGCCAGATCAAGCACAACAAGACACGCCACGAAAAGGATGACCGCAGGGCAGTCGATGACCGCCACAATTGGGTGCTGGGCTTCGACAACCGGCAGAAACGGGCCTTGTTCGAAGCGCAGGCGCAGGAGTTGGCAAACAACATTGAAGCCCTCAACCGCCAGCTCGGAAACCTGAGCGAACAGGACGAAGACCGGGCCGCCCGCGCCATGCAATGCCAGACCCTGGTCAATCTGCAATGGTCGGAGATCGATGTCGCGCCCCTGCTTGAGCGGATTGCCGCCATTGACGGGCAAATCCGGCAGGCGCGTGAAGGAAACACCGCCTTGCAGGAAATCAGCCGCCGTATCGATAGCCAGAAAGCCTTGCTTGAAGCGGGCGAGAAAGCGTTGCGGGGTTTCGAAGCCAATCGGCTTCTGGTGATGAAGGCGATCGAAGAGCACCGCCAGAAGCTGGATGCCCTCAAACAGGACCCCGCCATCGTGGCCTTGACGCCAGAACAACGGCAGGGGTTGGACGCGCGTTTCGCCGGGTTTCCCACAGTGGCCAGTCTCGACAATATCGACCGGCTGAGCCGGGAAGTTGAAAGAGCCTTGGGCAAGGAAATGGCGGACATCAATAGCGACATTGCCGATTGCAGGAGATTCATCGAAGACCGCTTTGCCGATTTCATCCGTACCTGGCCAGCGGAATCAGAAGGGCTGGACCCGACGCTGGCTGCCGCCCCCGACTTTTTTGCCAAACTGACCCGCCTGGAGAGCGACGGTTTGCCCGCCCACGAAGCGCGCTTCTTCGAATTGCTGCAGACGCAAAGCAACCAGAATCTGGCTGCCCTTTCCACCTATCTGAACGATGCGCGCAAAGCCATTCTGGAACGCATGGACCTGGTCAACGAAAGCCTGCGCCAAGTGCCGTTCAACCAGAACGGGGAACAGCGCACCTTCCTGCGTATCGATGCCGCCGACCGCCAGCTCCCGGAAGTCCGGGAGTTCCGGCAGGATGTCCAGCAGGCGCTCAGCCATGCCTGGAGCGACGACCGCACGTTCGCCGAGGCGCGCTTTATCGCCTTGCGCCGCATCGTCGAGCGGCTCGCCAGCCAGGACAGCGCAGAGCGGCGCTGGCGCGACCTGGTGCTGGACGTGCGCCTGCATGTGGAATTCATCGGCCAGGAAATCGACGACGAAGGGGTGGTGGTCGAAATTTATCGCAGCGGCGCAGGCAAATCCGGCGGCCAGCGCCAGAAACTCGCTACCACCTGTCTGGCCGCGGCCTTGCGCTACCAGTTGGGGGGCAACGACCATGGCGTTCCCCTGTACGCCCCCGTGGTGCTGGACGAGGCCTTTGACAAGGCCGACAACGAGTTCACGGCACTCGCCATGAATATCTTCGCCAACTTTGGATTCCAGATGGTGGTGGCAACGCCGCTCAAGTCGGTCATGACGCTGGAGCCTTTCATCGGTGGGGCCTGTTTCGTGGACATCAGCGATCGCCGTGTATCCGGGGTTCTGTTAATTGAATATGACGCGCAGCGCCAGCGCCTGAAACTGCCGGAACAGATGCCTGCGGAGGCGAGCCGTGAAGCTGCCTGAAGACGTGTGCCACTGGTTGGCGCGCCGTTATCAGAACCAGCACAGGGACTGGCTTGGCTCAGCGGGCGGTGCGGGGCGCTGGCCGCTGGAAATCGCGCTCGGCACGCCCACCGAGCAGGCCGCCCTGGCGCAATGGGAAGGCGTTAGCGCCTGGCAGGCGGCATGGCAAACCTGGCGGGGTGTCGGCGAGCTGGTCTGGTGCGAACGGCGCTGGCGAACCACTGGCACGCAACGTCTCCCGGAAAAGCTCCTGTTGAACGGCCCGCAGGAGGTGGCGCACTGGGCCGGGGAAGCGCAGCGCTGGTCACGCGCCAGCGCGCGCCATGCTGCTTTGGTGGAACGCTGGCCTGCCTTGGCGGCTTCGCTTTCCCGGCACTTCGACATGCTGGCTGAATATGGCGATGCGGATTTCCAGCGCCTGATCGATATGCTGTCATGGATTATTGCCCATCCGGGTTCCCGGCTTTATCCCCGGCAACTGCCCATCGCCGGGCTTGACAGCAAGTGGCTGGAATCCCGCAAGGGGCTGGTCGCAGACCTCGTTACCGGGATTCGGGGCGAGCTGCGCGGCGAGCGGGATTTTTTTCAGCTGTGCGGGCTCAAGGCTCCGCCGGAACTGATGCGCCTGCGCATCCTGGATGCCGCCATGCGCAGCCGTGTGGGCGGGCTGGGCGACATTACCGCCCCCTGGGAACAGGTGGCCGGAATGGACATTCTTCCCACACACGTATTCATTGTCGAAAATCTGCAAACCGGGCTCGCTTTTGACGACCTGCCGGGGGCAGTCGTCATCATGCGTCTCGGCTATGGCGTGGAGGTGCTTGGCCGCCTGCCCTGGCTTGCTCGCGCCCGATGCCTCTATTGGGGCGATCTGGATACGCACGGTTTCGCCATTCTGAATCGCGCCAGAGCTTATCTGCCGGCAGTCGAATCAGTATTGATGGATCAAGACACCCTGCTGAACCACCGGGAATGGTGGGTAGCGGAAAAGGAGCCGCACCAGGCGGAGGGTTTGGGCCTGCTATCGTCGGCTGAGCAGGCGGTGTACCTCACCCTCAAGGCAAACCAATGGGGCCGGAACGTGCGGCTGGAGCAGGAACGGATTCCGTGGGATGTGGCGTGGCGCGCGGTACGGCAAGCCTTGCATCGATGAATGTTGTAAACTGGTCGCCATTCCGTCCGGCGACATTTCTCAACCCATGCGACAATTCCATCACACTTTGCACGTCTCCACTCAGGGGCGCGGCATGCACGACATTACCGACCAGGTCAACCTGTGGGTGGGCAAGAGCGGCATCGAGGAGGGTTTGCTGACGCTTTTCGTGCGTCACACGTCTGCGGGCTTGTTGATCCAGGAAAATGCCGACCCGGCGGTGCAGCGCGACCTGGAGCGCTTTTTTGCGCGCCTGGTGCCGGACGGCGCGCCGATGTTCGAACACGCCAACGAAGGGGTGGACGACATGCCTGCCCATGTGCGGGCCGCGCTGACTCCGGTTTCGCTGGGCATCCCGGTGCGCAACGGCGCGCCGGAACTCGGCGCCTGGCAGGGCATCTATCTCTATGAATACAAACTGCGCGCGGGGCAACGCACCGTCCTCATGCACCTGATCGGCGACTAACGCTTTTCTCTATTTTCTTTCCTGATTCTTCTGCCCATGATCTCTCCCTTCGCAATTTCCACCCTGCCGCGCATCGTCTTCGGCGCGGGCAGTTTCAGGCAGGTTCCCGAATTGCTGCAATCCTTCGGCAAGCGCGTGCTGGTGGTGAGCGGCGGGCGTTCCCTGCGCGCCACCCTGCACTGGCAGGGCCTGCTCGACGCCATGAAGGGGCGCGGGCTGTCGTGGGAAGACATGGTGGTGCAGGGCGAACCCTCGCCGCAATTGGTCGATCAGGCGGTGCGCATGTACCGCAGCGCCGGCATCGAGATGGTGCTGGGCATCGGCGGCGGCAGCGTGCTGGATGCGGCAAAAGCCATTGCCGGGTTGCTGCCGCACGGCAATTCGGTGATGGATCATCTGGAAGGTGTCGGGCCGGAGTTGCCCTATCGCGGCCCGTCCTTGCCCTTCATCGCCGTGCCGACCACTGCCGGAACCGGCTCGGAAGCCACCAAGAACGCGGTGTTGAGCGCTCACGGGGCGGGCGGGTTTAAAAAATCCTTCCGCCATGAGTTGCTGGTGGCGCGCTATGCGGTGGTCGATCCCGACATGCTGGCCAGTTGCCCGCCCGATTTGATCGCCGCCAACGGCATGGACGCGTTCACCCAGTTGCTGGAATCCTATACTTCGACGCGCGCCAATCCTTTTGCCGATGCGCTGGCGCTGGACGGGCTGGCACGGGTGCGCGACGGCCTGCCGGCCTGGTACGAAGGCGGCGCGGCAGCGGCGGAGGCGCGCGCCGCCATGGCCTATGCCGCGCTGCTGTCGGGCATCACGCTGGCCCAGACGGGGTTGGGCGTGGTGCATGGCTTGGCCGCGCCGCTCGGCGCCTTGTTCCCGATTCCCCACGGCGCGGCCTGCGGCGCCCTGCTGGCGGCAGCCACCGAGGTCAACATCCGTGCCCTGGAACAGCGCCAGCCGGACAGCCCGGCACTGCCTAAATACGCCCGCGTGGGGCGCCTGTTGCGCGGCAAGACGCACATGGACGACGAAGGCGCGCGCGTGTTTCTGCTGCACGTGCTCAAGGACTGGACGCAGCGCCTGGCGATTCCCGGCCTGGCTGCCTGGGGCGTGCGCGCAGAAGACTTTCCCGCCCTCGTCGCGGGCTGTCGCGGCAACAGTATGAAAACCAACCCGCTGCCTTTGAGCGATGACGAGGTGGGGGAGATATTGGCGCGCTGCCTGTAAGCGGTGGCGAAAACCCTATCCGTACTCGGTGTATTTGGCAAAGCAGGTGATTGTATGACCATCAAGAAAATATCCATCGATCAGATAGAACCGGGAATGTTCGTCCATGACCTCAACTGGAGCGTCAACTCCGGCCATTTGACGCATGGCCATTTTTCCGTCACCGATGAGCGGCAAATCGCTACGCTGCGCGGTTTGGGGGTGCGCGAGTTGTATATCGACACCCTGCTGGGCGATGACGTGCGCGATGCGCCCACCCTGGACGAAGTGCGCAGCCAGCTTGGCGCGCGCTTGCTGGAAATCGGCGGCGCAGGGCGGGCGGCGAACTGTCAGACGGGTTTTTATGAGGAAGTCGATAGCGCCAGAGAGGTTCATGGCTCCGCCGCCACTTTTATCGGCAACCTGATGCACCAGGTGCGCAACGGCAAGCTGGAAGACATGGGCAACGAGCTGCTTGACCACGCGCATAATCTGAGCCAGTCGATCGCGCGCAATCCGCAGGCGCTGATCAGTCTGGCGCAGGTGCGCGACAAGGACGATTACACTTTTCTGCACAGCGTGGGATCGGCCATTCTGATGGGCGCCTTCTGCCGTACCTTGCACCTGGGCGGGGAAACCGGACGGGAGTTGCTGACCGGGGCGCTGTTGCATGATGTCGGCAAGATGCGTGTCGACACTGCCATCCTGAACAAAGCGGGGCGTCTCACGCCGGAAGAGTTCGAACACATCAAGCTGCATGTGAGCTTCGGCGAGGAAATCCTGGAAGACATGCCCTTGTTGCCGGAAACTTCCCTGATTGTTGCGCGCCAGCACCACGAGCGGCTGGACGGTAGCGGCTATCCGCGCGGGCTGGATGAGACGGGTATCTCGCAATTCGGCCAGATGGCCGCCATTGTCGACGTTTACGATGCCCTGACTTCGGAACGGGTGTACCACACGGCGATGGCGCCGGTGGAGGTGATTCTCAAGCTGCTGGAATGGAGTGACCAGCATCTGAATGGCGAACTGGTTCAGCATTTCGTCCGCACCGTGGGCGCCTTTCCCAACGGCACGCTGGCGCGCCTGGCGAGCGGGCGCCTGGCGCAGGTGGTCAGCCAGGGGACGGCGGGCGGCGCACGGCCTGAAGTGCGCATGGTGTTCGACACCGTCACCCGCCGGGAAATCACTTCTCCCGATATTGACCTTTCTGACGGCGTGGAGGACGACATGATCGTCGGTTGGGAATCCTGGGAAAAATGGGGCTTGACGCCTATCCCGCTGCGCTGCTGATGCCGCAATTGACCAGCATGACGGAAACGTCGTCGCGGAAGTTGCACGGCTCGATGTAGCGGTACACTGTTTCCACCAGCGCGTCGAAGCGTTTTTCCGGCGGATGCAGGGTCATCAGTTGCCACACGCGGTCGAAGCCGAATTGTTCGCCCGCCTTGTTTTCCGCTTCCTCCAGCCCGTCGGAAAAGGCCAGCAGTTGCCCCGCTTCCTGCCACTGAATGATCTCCGTCTCGGCAGCGAAGGATTTGTCGAGAATGCCCAGTGGCAGGCTGGTTGAGCGGAAACGGTGGTCCCGCTTGCCGTCCGCGCTGACGAACAGCGCGGAGGGGATGCCGCCGTTCCACACTTCCACCAGATGGTTGCGCGTATCCACCCGCGCCACCAGCGCGGAAACAAAACGGTCGGCAGGGGATTGCTGTTTCACCGCCCAGTTCATTTCCTCGACGATGGTGGAAACCGGCAGCCCCTTGCTGGCCATGCTGTAGAAAATATGGTTGATGGGCAACAGGTTGAGCGCGGCGGCCAAGCCGTGCCCGGTGGAATCGGCCAGCATCAGGTAAAGTTTGTCGCGGTAGCGGTGGGCGGCGATGAGGTCCCCGCCGACGTTTTCCGCCTGCTTGATGTGATAGCGCAATTCCCGGTCGCGCAGGGTTTCCGGGTGCATCATGAGCTTCATCAGCTCGCCCACCAGTTGCCGTTCTTCTTCGGCCTGGCGCCAGTAAAGTTCCAGTTCGGCATTTTTCGTCAGCAGTTCCCGGCGCGCCAGCAGCAGGCTGGCCGATTTCTCGATGACGCGGACCAGTTCGTCCAGTTCGATGGGCTTCAACACATAGCCGTCCACCCGCAGCCGGATGGCGTCGAGCAGGCAATTGGCGTCGTTGAAGGCCGTGCTGAAAATCACCGGCGTATCCGGCGCGGCCTCCTTGATGGCGCGGGTCATTTCCAGGCCGTTCATCACCGGCATCATGATGTCGCTCAATACGATGTCGGGGCGGTTTGCCAGGAACATTTCCAGTCCCTCGCGCCCGTTTTCCGCCACCCACAGCGTGCCCACCTTGCGTTGCAGAAAGTGGGTGATCAGGGGGCGGATGGCGCCATCGTCTTCCACGTAGAGCAGGGAGATTTGTTTGAGTTCCTTCATATCGTTGCCTCGGAATCCGGTTGCAAAGGAAAAGTCAGGGTAAATTCGCTGCCTTCTTCGGTATTGCGGCAGAAAATATTGCCGTGCATGTGCTGTTCGAGAATCACGCGAGTCATGTACAGTCCGATACCGGTGCCGTTTTTCTTGGAGGTGAAATAAGGGTCGAAAACCCGGTCCATGATGTCCTCCGGGATGCCGCCGCCGTTGTCGCGCACGCAAACCAGGGCGCGTTTGCCTTCGGTGCGCGCGCTGATGTCGATTTTCCGTGTGGCCGTCGTGTTGTGTTCCACCAGCGCATCCTTGGCATTGGCCATCAGGTTGAGCATGACCTGGGCAAATTCGTTGGGAAAGCCCCAGGCAGTCAAGTCGTCCGGGCAGTCAATGGTGACGGCAATGCTGTTGTTCTTCATGCTGGCTTCGATCAGATGGTAGGCTTCGCGGATCGGTTTTTGCAGGTCGAAGCGTTCCTTGTGGCGATTGGGCTGGAAAAAATTGCGGAAATCGTCGATGGTGCAGGACATCTTGTGCACGGTGTTGATGGCGGTGTCGCGGTATTCGTCCAGCGAGCTCTGGTCGAGCAGGCCGTCGCGATAGTCCTCGGCGATGTTTTGGACCACCAGGCCCAGGGTGTTGAGCGGCTGGCGCCACTGGTGGGCGATGTTGCCGATCATCTCGCCCATCGCCGCCAGGCGTGCCTGGTGAGTGAGGATGCGTTCCTGCTCGACGTTCTTGTGTGTTTCCTCGATGACCCGCTTGCCCAGTTCCCGGTTGAGTTGCTGGAATTTCTGCTCGCTCTGTTTGATGCGCTCGATGTCGAGAATCACCCAGATGCTACCTGCGTCCGGGTTGGCCGAATCCATTGCCGCGCCGCGCACATGGCACCAGAAAACCTCGCCGTTCTTGTGCCGTAGGCGTATTTCCTGCTCGAAGAACCTTCCGCGCGCCAGTACCGGATGCGCTTTTTTGTCCAGTTCCGCGAAGGCGTCGTCGTCCGGGAAGAACAGTTGCGCCGACTTGTTGCGGATTTCCCGCAACGGATAGCCGAACATTTTTTTCAGGTGCTTGTTCGCCCACACCAGCTTGTTGTCCTTGAGCATGCAAATCCCCACCTGGGCGGTGTTGAGAATGAGGTTGTTCTCGCGCAGGGTTTCTCTGAGCTTTTGCTGCATTCTGATGCGCTCGTCGATGCAGCGGAAAGTGATGACGGCCTCGGAAAGATGGCTGTTCTTGCGAAACGGCGATACGGTTACCGAAACCGGGATCAGCTTGCCGTCCCGGCGCTGGAATAAAGTTTCACCGCAGAAACGCTTGGCCGAGCGGATGGCTACCTGGATGGGGCAGATTTCCAGCGGCATGCGTGTGCCGTCGGGCTGGATGGCGTGGATTTTTTCATGGGCGTCATGACCGATCAGTTCCGCTTCGCTCCAGCCCAGCATCTCTTGCGCTTCCTGGTTGGCGAAAGTGATTCTTCCCTGCAAGTCCTGCAGCAACAGCCCTTCCGCCAGGGTATCGGTGATGTCGCGCAGGCGCTTGACGTTTTCCTGCACCTTGTCGGCCAGTTGCTTGATGTGGGAAATGTCGGTCAGCGTGCCCAATAGTTTTACCGGTTTATTCTGGGCGTCGCGGGCCACCACCGCGCCGAGAATCAATAGCCATTTCCGGGTTTCCCCTGCCGTTTCCATGCGCGCCTCGCAGCGGAATACGGGAACTTCGCCGACCAGGTGAGCGTGAAAGATTTCTTCCACCTGTTCACGGTCGGAAGGGTGAATTTTCTGGAAAAACTGGGAAATTGGCGCTGGGGAATCGGTTGTCGCGCCTTCCATGATTGCCGTGAATTCCGGGCTGAAGACGATCTCTCCATTACGCAGATCAATGTCGAAAAGCGCCTGCCGCGAGGCCAGGAGCGCGGTTCTCAAGCGCAACTCGTTTTCCCGCGAGCTCAGTTCGGTCTGTTGCCGGTGTTGGCGGATTTTTTGTCTGAGGGTGTGGATGTGCAGCAACAGGCCAACGCTGGCCAGCAACAGGACGAACAGGAGGATGGCGCCGTATGGCTGCATTGGGTGTCACCTCATGAGCGCATATTGCGGAGGAGCGGTGCGGTCGTACAAATGGCCATTGCATCCCGACCAGTCCGGGCAATTTTCGCCGGGCAGGGTCGGTTCCTGGTTTTCATGCTCGGGACACCGGCCGCTGGCGTATTCCATGGCAAAGAAAAAACCGGCGTCTTCTATGCGCACGCCATTCCAGTTGCGGCAGGTGCCGCAGCAGGGGTTTTGTTTGCAGGCGATGAACATGGCTTATTCCTTTGTCATGAGTGATCAATGTTTACAGGGGTTGGCGCAACGATCTCAGTATAGGCGCATCCTGAATGAAGTTCATGGGAGGAACTTCTATTTTTTGTGGGGGACGATCGACTAGTCGTGTCTAAGGAGTTTGCCTATAGCACAAAATTCAGGCGAGTATGGTAGAGTCAAACCAAGGCGCTTGCCTGTCCGAAAAAGACGATTGAAGCTGGAGGCTCCCCCCATGTCACAGTGCGATTCCCCCGATATTCCCCATCTGCTGATGCCGATACTTGAGCGGCATGGGCGCGACCCCCACCGCCTGCTGCAAATCCTGCGCGAAGCGCACGAGGCCGCCCACTGCATCTGTGAAGGCAGCATCGACCTGATCGCCGCGCATCTCGACCTGCCGCGCGTGCAGGTCGAGGGTGTGGTCGGTTTTTATTCCTTTCTCGCCGACGGCAAAACCTGCGGCCACTACCGCGTGCTGTTTTCCGACAACGTCACCGACCACATGCTGGACAAGGCCGAGCTGATGGACTATTTCTGCAAGAAACTGTGGCTGGAGCCGGGCAAGGTCTCAGAAGACGGCCTGATCAGCGTGGACAGCACTTCCTGCACCGGGATGTGCGATCAGGGACCGGCGGCGCTGGTCAATGGGCGGCCCCTCACCAACCTGGACCACAACCGCCTGGACTTGATCTCCGAACTGATCCGCATCAAGAAGCCGGTAGAAGAGTGGCCGGAAATGCTTTTTGAAGTCGAGGACAACATCCAGCGCCGCGGCGTGCTGCTGGGCGAGCCCTTCGAGCCGGGGGCGGCGATACGCGCCACCCTGGCGCGCGGGGCGCGCGAGACCTGGAAGGAAATGGATGTTTCCAACCTGCGCGGACGCGGCGGCGCAGGTTTCAAGACTGCCTCCAAATGGTCGTTCTGTCATGCCGCCATCGCCGAGGACGAGGGGCACGTGGTGTGCGACATCGGCAACCGCGACGACCGCGTCATGGTGTGCAACGCCGACGAGGGCGAACCGGGCACCTTCAAGGACCGCGTGCTGCTCAACAGTCATGCCGACCTGGTGTTCGAGGGCATGACGGTGGGCGCGCGCGTGGTCGGCGCGCGGCGCGGCTTTCTCTACCTGCGCGGCGAATACCGCTACCTGCTGGAAAAACTCGAAGGCGTGCTGCAACGGCGGCGCGAGCAGGGTCTGCTGGGCAAGGACATCTGCGGCACGGAAGGTTTCGATTTCGACATCGAGATTCACCTGGGAGCGGGTGCTTACATCTGCGGCGAGGAATCCGCCCTCATCGAATCGCTGGAAGGCAAGCGCGGGCGCCCGCGCAACCGCCCGCCCTTCCCGGTGACGCACGGTTATCTGGGCTTCCCGACGGTGGTGGACAACGTGGAAACTTTCGCCTGTGCGGCGAAAATCGGCCTTAACGGCGGGGCATGGTTTGCCGCCATGGGCACGCCGCAATCGACCGGCAGCAAGCTGCTCAGCATCTCCGGCGACTGCGCGCGGCGCGGCATTTACGAATATCCCTTCGGCACCCCCATCCGCGAGATTCTCGCCGATTGCGGCGCGGAGGATGCGTTCGCGGTGCAGGTCAGCGGCCCTTCCGGAACCACTATTGGCTGGAAGGAATTCGACCGCCGCATCGCTTTCGAAGACCTGGCCACGGCAGGCGCGTTCATGATTTTCAAGCGCGGCCGCGACCTCTTCCAGATGGCGCGCAATTTCAGCCATTTCTTCGCCCATGAAAGCTGCGGTTTCTGCACGCCGTGCCGCGTCGGCACCACCCTGATGGCGCGCACCCTGGACAAGATCGACAGCGGCCACGGCACGGCCTCCGACCTGGAGGAAATGAAGCACCTCGGCAACCTGATGAAGACCATGAGCCACTGCGGCCTGGGTTCCTCGGCGGCCAACCCGGTGCTGGATACGCTCGCCAAGTTTCCCGACGTTTACGAGCACAAGCTGAAGGCGCTGGCGTTCGAGCCGGCCTTCGATCTGGACAAGGCCCTGAGAACCGCGCGCCACATCACCGGCCGCGACGACAGCGAGGCGCATTTGAGGGCGGAATCATGAGCAAGACCATCACCATCGACGGCAAGGAAATTCCCTTCGAGGAAGGCCAGACCATCATGGACGCGGCCATGGCGGCGGGCATCTACATTCCGCACCTGTGCCACAACCCGGAATTCACGCCGCACGGCAGTTGCAAGCTGTGCACGGTGAGCGTGAACGGGCGCAACGTCGCCTCCTGCACCATGCCGGCGGTGGAAGGGCAGGCTATTCTGAGCGAGACCGGGGAGCTCAACGCCAAGCGCCGTTCGCTCACGCAGATGCTGTTCGTCGAAGGCAACCATTTCTGCCCGTTCTGCGAGAAGAGCGGCAACTGCAATTTGCAGGCGCTGGCTTACCATCTGGAGATGATGGACCCGCATTACAACCATTTCTACCCGGCGCGCGCGGTCGATGCCTCGCACCCCGACATCCTGCTCGACCGCAACCGCTGCATCCTGTGCGAACTGTGCGTGCGCGCCAGCCGCGACGTGGACGGCAAGAACGTTTTCGGTATGTCCGGGCGCGGCATCCAGTGCAGCCTGGTGGTGAACGCGTCGAGCGGACGGCTGGGCGACACCGATCTGGATGTCGCCGACAAGGCTGCCCACGTGTGCCCGACCGGCGCGCTGCTGGTCAAGCGCACCGCCTTCAGGACGCCCATCGGCGAGCGGCGCTACGACCACCAGGACATCAGCCAGGTGCAAATTGAAGAGGCGCAGGCCGCGCGCAAAGGGGACCGCCATGAGTGAGAAAAAGAAAATCCGCGTCGCCACCTGCTCGCTGGCCGGCTGTTTCGGCTGCCACATGTCCTTTCTCGACATCGACGAAAAACTGCTCGACCTGCTGGAGCTGATCGAATTCGACCGCTCGCCGCTCACCGACATCAAGCACTGCGGCCCCTGCGATGTCGGCCTGGTGGAAGGCGGCGTGTGCAATGCCGAAAACGTCCATGTCCTCCAGGAGTTCCGCAAGAACTGCAAAATCCTGGTGGCCGTCGGCGCCTGCGCCACCACCGGCGGCATTCCGGCGATGCGCAACAACATCAGCCTGTGGGAATGCTTCCAGGAGGTCTATCAGTTCGAAGGCGGTCTGGAAGGCGGCCAAGTGCCCAACGACCCGGAGCTGCCGCTGCCTTTCGACAAGGTGCATCCGCTTTACGAGGTGGTGAAGGTGGATTATGCGCTGCCCGGCTGCCCGCCTTCCGCCGACGCGATCTGGAAATTCCTCACCGATCTGCTGGCCGGGCGCGAGCCGAAGCTGGAATACGAAATGCTGCATTACGACTGAGGCGGGAAGTCATGGAACGCCGTGAAATGGAAATTCGTGCCATGCTACGCCGCGCTCTGGAGTCCCATGCGCCGCAACTGGCCGGTTATCGCGTATTCCTGTTTGGTTCGCGTGCCACGGGACATGCCGGCCCCCGTTCAGATTACGATGTGGGAGTCATCGGGCCGCAGCCCTTGCCGTCGCGCGCCTATTCGGATATCGAGGATACCCTTGACGCGCTTCCGACCTTGCATCGCATTGATTGGGTGGATTTCAACCAGGTTTCCGAAAGGTTTCGCGAGCGCGCCATGCAGCAAGTGGAAGTGCTGTATGAATAGCGCATGGATACTGGATGACTTCTCCAATGCCCTGCGGCAATTGGAAGACGCTTTGTCCGTTCCCGCGAGCAGCAATTTGATCAGGGCGGGCTGCATACAGTATTTTGAATTCTGTTTCGAACTGGCATGGAAATCGATCAAGATCGTTTCCGGTGAAATGAGCCTGCCTGAATGCCTGTCGCCGAAAGCTTGTCTGAAACAGGCTTTTTCGCAGGGGTGGGTGGGGGATGAAGATGTCTGGCTCGCCATGCTGGCGGCACGTAACAGGATGTCGCATACCTACGATGCAAACGAAGCACTGAATATTTATGGCGCATTGGCCGGTTTTTTATTGGCCTTGAAGTCGCTGCAGGAAAGCTTGCGGCGTGCCACAGAGGATTGAAGAAAGGGCTCGGAAAATGTTCGCACTGGAAACCGCGGAAAATCCGCAAAATCTCAAACGGGTAGTGATCGAGCCGGTGTCGCGGGTGGAAGGGCACGGCAAGGTTACGCTGCTGCTGGACGACGACAACCGCGTGAAGCAGGCGCGCTTTCACATCGTCGAATTCCGCGGCTTCGAAAAGTTCATCCAGGGTCGCCCCTACTGGGAAGTGCCGGTGATGGTGCAGCGCCTGTGCGGCATCTGCCCGGTGAGCCACCATCTGGCGGCCTCCAAGGCCATGGACATGATCCTCGGCGCCACGCTCACGCCGACTGCCGATAAACTGCGCCGCCTGATGCACTTCGGCCAGATTCTGCAATCGCATGCCCTGCATTTCTTTCATCTTTCCTCGCCCGACCTGCTGTTCGGTTTCGGCAGCGATGTCGCCCAGCGCAACATCGTCGGCGTGGTGGCGGCTTATCCCGAAATCGCCAAGAAGGGCGTGCTGCTGCGCAAATACGGCCAGGAAATCATCCGCCTCACGGCGGGCAAGCGCGTGCATGGCACCGGGGCGATACCCGGCGGCGTCAACAAGAACCTCTCGCGCGCCGAGCGCAACGGCCTGCTGGCGGAAATCGACCAGATCATCGCCTGGAGTAGCGATGCGGTGGAACTCATCAAGCAGGTCTATACCGGCCAGCCGGAATTCCACAACAGCTTCGGCTCCTACCGTTCCAGTTTCATGAGCCTGGCGCGCGCGGACGGCGCGCTGGACCTCTACCACGGCGGGTTGCGCGCCAGGGATGAAGCGGGAAAGACGATTTTCGACCATGTCGATTACAGCCACTACTGGGACTACCTCCACGAGGAAGTGCGCTCCTGGTCGTACATGAAATTTCCTTTCATCCGCTCGCTTGGGCGCGACGATGGCTGGTACCGTGTGGGGCCGCTGGCGCGCGTGAACAATTGCGATTTCATCCCCACGCCGCTGGCCGAGGCGCAGCGCAAGATTTTCAAGGAATTCGACGGCGGCAGCGCCACCCAGGCCACGCTGGCCTACCACTGGGCGCGCATGATCGAAATGCTGCACGCAGCCGAAGGCATCCGCGAACTGTTGCTGGACAACGACCTTTCCGGCGACGATCTGATCGCCACGGGCGAGCGCGCCCTGCGCGGCGTGGGCGTGATCGAGGCGCCGCGCGGCACCTTGATCCACCACTACCGCATCAACGAGGACGAGCAGATCGTGCGCGCCAACCTGATCGTCTCCACCACGCACAACAACCACGCCATGAACGAGGCGGTGCGCAAGGTGGCCCTGCAATACCTGGACGGCAAGGAACTCACGGAAGGCCTGCTCAACCATATCGAGGTCGCCATTCGCGCCTTCGACCCCTGCCTGTCGTGCGCCACCCACGCGCTCGGCAAGATGCCGCTGGAAGTGGAACTGCTCGATGCCGAGGGGAGCCTGATCGACCGCCGCCTGCGCAACAGCGGCGCAGCCTGCGCGATTTGAGACGTTCTTGAAGTGTCCTTGAGTGCGCCGCTGCTGGTCTTCGGTTACGGTAATCCCAGCCGGGGCGACGACGCCATCGCCCCGCTCCTGCTGTCGCGCCTGGAAGCGCTGAACCTGCCGCAGGTCGAACTGATCACCGATTTCCAGTTGCAGGTCGAACACGCGCTCGACCTTGAAGGGCGCGAACTGGCGTTGTTCATCGACGCCAGCGTTTCCGCGCCGACCCCCTACGCCTTCACCCGCCTGCAAGCCAGCCGGGACGCCAGCTACACCTCCCACGAAATGACCCCCGCAGCCGTGCTGCATGTCTACCGGCAAATCCACCAAAACGAACCGCCCCCCTGCTACCTGCTGGCGGTGCGCGGCGAATTCTTCGACCTGGGCGCCCCCTTGAGCGAAGCGGCAGCGCAGAACGCCGAGGCCGCTTTCAGCCTGTTGCGCGAACTGTGCCGCGAACCCTTGCAGGCGGCGTGGGATAAGCTGCTGCACGCCTGACGGCCAAGCCGGAAGCGCAGTCAGCAAGCTGCATGGTTGTTGCGGGGCCGGGGAACCTCTCTTTTTTCCCTGAAAAATCATGGTATGGATTTTCTGGAGTGGCGCAGTTTTTGAGCCACTTGGGGGAGATAATGGGCGCAAATCCAATGGGGGAATGACCGATGGACATGGAAAACCATGACCGCCAAAAATATTTGGCCCATGTACGGCAAGATGCCGCCAATCAATGGCACGAACATCTCTTGGGCAAGCATTTGAGAGAGGTGGCCCGCCTGGCGGGGGAATTCGCAGCGGCCTTCGGTTCGTCCGATTGGGCCAGACTGGCTGGGCTGTGGCATGATTGTCAGCAAGCAAAACCTCTTGTTGAGAAAATTGCTGCCTAGTCTGAATGTCATGAGGAAAGCTGGAGGAATTTCGCCCTATGATTGCCCATCGCAGGAAAACAGACGGGGCGCTACAAAGTGTTGAAGAACATCTGCTCGGTGTCTCCTTGGTAGCCCAATCTCTTGCTGCGAAAATCGGTTTGCCGCAACAAGGGGCGTTGATCGGCCTGCTTCATGACTTGGGCAAATACAGTGAGGAGTTTCAAATTTACCTGAAATCCGCAGTGGATTTGATCGACCAGGATGAAGATGATTATGTGGATGCCAAGGGAAAGAAGGGCAAGGTGGATCATTCCACGGCGGGAGCGCAACTGATATGGCAAACGTTTTCTGGGCGGGGTAAATTCGGCCCGCTTGTCGGGCAAATGATGTCCTTGTGCATCGCCTCTCACCATTCCGGGCTGATTGACTGCCTATCTTCGGACACAGGCAGCTTTGGCGAAGACCGTTTCACAAAGCGAATCGGCAAACCGGAAGACCGCAGCCATTTTCGGGAAGCCATGGCGAAATGCGACCCGGCAGTCGAAGCGCGTTTTCACGAACTGGAGAACAACCCGGAACTCATTGACGGTGTGCTCCAGTCCCTGCGGCGCATCGCGGAGCAGAACCGGGGCGATGAACAGATCGTTCGATTCAAGGTTGGCCTGCTCGTGCGTTTCCTGTTCAGTTGCCTGATCGATGCTGACCGTATCGACAGCGCCGATTTCGAGCGGCCTCGTGCAGCCAAAAGGCGGCGGCATGGGCAATACGGCGATTGGTCCATCCTGATAAGCCGCCTGGAAAACCACCTTGCGGGTTTTGTCGCCAAGCATTCCATTGACGCATTACGTTTCGATATTTCGCAACACTGCCGGGACAAAGCGCAACAGGGCAAGGGCATCTACACCCTGACGGTTCCCACCGGGGGCGGCAAGACGCTGGCCAGCCTGCGGTTTGCGCTGTACCACTCGGCAAAGCACCACATGGAGCGGATCATTTACGCGATCCCGTTTACCTCCATCATCGACCAGAATGCCGACGTGGTTCGGCGCATTCTCGAACCACACGGCGTCGAAGTCGGCAGCGTTGTCCTTGAGCATCATTCCAACCTCACCCCGGAAGAGGAAAACTGGAAGACCAAGATGCTGGTCGAGAACTGGGACGCGCCAGTCATCTACACCACCAACGTGCAGATGCTGGAAACGTTGTTCGGCGCGGGAACACGCGGTGCGCGGCGCTTGCACCAATTGGCGAATGCGGTGCTGATCTTCGATGAAATCCAGACGCTGCCGGTAAATTGCATCCACCTTTTTTGCAACGCCATCAACTTTCTCGTGGAACAGTGCGGTACAACGGTGGTGTTATGCACCGCAACCCAGCCGCTTTTGGACAAAGTGGCGCCATCCAAGGGCGCGCTACGCATCCCGGCGGACAATGAAATCATGCCTGATGTCGGCGGGCTTTTTGAGAAGTTGAAGCGGGTCGAAGTCCTTAACTGCAGGAAACCCGGCGGTTGGTCATATCAGGAGGCGGCCACCCTGGCGCTGGAAGAAACCGCAAATGCCGGTAGCTGCCTGGTGATCGTCAACACCAAGAAATCGGCGCAGGCGCTGTTCCAATTGTGCCGCAGCCAATCGAGCTTGCCGGTTTACCACCTCAGCACCAACATGTGCCCGGCCCATCGCCGCGCCATTCTTGAGGAAGTCCGCCAACGCCTTGAGACCAAGGAGCCGGTGTTGTGCATCAGCACCCAATTGATCGAGGCGGGGGTGGACGTGGACTTCGGCGCGGTCATTCGCTCAGTGGCGGGCCTGGATTCCATCGCCCAGGCGGCCGGGCGCTGCAACCGCAACGGGCGGCGCGAAGTGGGGTATGTCCATGTCGTGAACCTCAGCGAAGAGCGCGTGGACATGCTGGAGGACATCTTTCGCGGGCAGCGTGTTACCGAACGATTACTCGATGAATTTGAAGCAAACCCCGCCCGATACGAGAACAACTTGCTCGGGCCGGTGGCCATCACGGCCTATTTCAACTATTACTTCGCGGCGCGGAGCGGTGAAATGGACTACCCGGTCGGCGAAAAGGTGTTGGGTCATGACGATACGCTGTTGAGCTTGCTGGCTCTAAACAACAATGCTGCCGGCGAGTTTGAGCGCTGTCATGGCGCGCCATCCGGTCTGTATCTTCGCCAATCCTTCATGGCTGCGGCCAAGGCGTTCAAGTCCATCGACGCGCCGACGCGGGGCGTAATCGTTCCCTACGGGCAAGCGGGAGAAGACCTGATTAACCAGATGAAGGGCGCATATCTCCTCGAAAAGCAGGTCGATCTGTTGCGCGCCGCCCGGCAATACAGCGTCAACGTCTTTCCGCACGACTTGCAGAAACTGCTCAATGACGGGGCGGTTCGCGAGATTCAGGAAGGCGTCGATATTCTTTATCTCGATTCCCGGTATTACTACGAGGATTTCGGGCTTGGCCTCACCCCCAAACCGATGGAGGTTTATTGTGTCTGAACTGACCAGAAGCAGTATCGAATTCAAGGTATGGGGGCGCTTCGCCCTGTTTACCGACCCGCTGACGAAAATCGGCGGGGAGAAGTGTTCCTACCATCTCCCGACTTACGAGGCGCTCAAGGGCGTCGCCAAGTCGATCTACTGGAAGCCCACCCTCATCTGGGTGATCGACGAAGTGCGGGTGATAAAGCGCATCCGCACCCAGACCAAGGGAACCAAACCGCTGGAGTACAGCGGGGGCAACACATTGGCGATCTACACGTTTTTGTCCGACGTGGAATATCAGGTGAAAGCCCATTTCGAATGGAACCTGCACCGCCCTGAATTGGCGGACGACCGTAGCGAGGCCAAGCATCACATCATCGCTAAACGGATGCTGGAGCGTGGCGGTCGCCAGGACATCTTCCTCGGCACCCGCGATTGCCAGGGGTATGTCGAACCCTGCCAGTTCGGCAGTGGCGAGGGGGCTTACGATCACGACGGCGAACTGGCTTATGGCCTGATGTTTCACGGCTTCGATTATCCCGATGAAACCGGCGAAAACGCGCTTCACAGCCGCTTTTGGCAACCCACCATGGTAAACGGCGTGATCCGCTTTATCCGCCCCGAGGAATGCCAGATTCGCAAGTTCGTCCGGGAAATGTCCGCGAAAAAATTCGACCCCAGCGCAAATTTGCTTGGCGTCGAAAACGAGGAAGCCTTGACCCTGGAGGAGTTGACATGAGCTGGATTCAGAAGCTTTATGAAACCTATGAGCAATGCGCGTCCTCTGAAACCGTGGGGTTAGCCCTTTGGCCTACGGCCCACATGGCAAAGCAGGCGCATGTTGAGGTGACTATTGATGGCAACGGCAACTTTCGCCCTGGCAGGGCAAGAAAGCTTGAGTGGAATGAATCCTCAACCCTAATTCCGGCCACGGAATCTTCTGCTGGACGATCTGGAGCCAAGATTGCACCACATCCACTTTGTGAGGAAATTGGCTACTGCGCCGCAGATTTTCCATCGAGCAATCCCGACAAATTCAAAGCCTACGAAAATCAATTGGAGCAATGGTGCACTTCCGACTATGTACATCCAAAGGCGCTAGCTGTGCTTACATATATCAAAAAGAAAACTTTATGGGCTGATTTAAACGGTGAGCAGATATTTCCCGTGACCATAGCGAACAGCAGAGGGCAAAAAACCAAACTGAAAGACGAAAAGGTTGTAACTACTCAGGTAGCCAGCCGTGGCGACGGAAGCGGGCTCAAGCGAAGCGAGG
>CAZGOY010000011.1:0-85286 GCA_964527565.1 uncultured Sulfuricella sp.
TTTACAGCAGGCTACCATCTTAATTCTCTGTCCGGTTATTGGGGTCCACTATACCCCCCCTTTTTCATGGCGGATGCTTCAGCAAACGTAGCGCTGACAAAAGGGGCTTTTTTTGCACAGCCCCCAGAGAATACGGGTTGCTGTACAGCCCAGGAACATAGACATGCCAACGGTTGCACCATTTTTTCAACCACGTACAATGTTGCAACATTGTAGTTACAAAAGAGAGATGAATCATGTCGGCATGTTTTGAAACCACCATCCAGCCCTGGGGCAACAGCCTGGGACTGCGGATTACCCGTCCGATCAGCGTGCTGGCGCACTTGGACAAGGGTACGCCGGTGACGGTCGAAATTGTTGATGGGGGGTTGCTGGTAAAACCGGCATTGCCCTCATTCAAGAAAGTTGACTTTCCGTTCACCGAATCCGCGCTGGTAGCCGGGCTTTCGCCGGAGAAAGCCCATGCCGACGCGCTGCCTTCCCCCCTGCCATCGGAATGGGGAGACTGATCATGGCGGCCCGCTATATTCCCGAACGCAACGATATTGTGTGGCTGGATTTTGAACCGGCCAAGGGTAAGGAAATCGGCAAGTACCGGCCCGCACTGGTGCTCTCCGGCAGCGCCTATAATCAGGCGACGGGATTGCTGATTTGCTGTCCGATCAGCACCAGCCTGCGGGGAGCGCTGACGGAGGTGCCCGTCACCAATCTGGATGAGCCGTCGGTGGTGGTTGCCAATCTGGTGATGACCATGGACTGGAAACAGCGCCACGTTAAAAAAGCAGCGGTTGCCTTGCCCGGCGTATTGGAGTCCGTGTTGTTGCGCCTGCTTCCCCTCATGGGGGCGGAAAGGCTGTTCGGCCGATAACCTTTCTTCTATTCCAGCACTCGTATACCGAGCGCCTTGGCCGCCTTTTTCAGCCGCGTATCGAAGCAGGCAAAACACAATTCCTCGTTTGCAGCTTTCTGAACCAGATGGGCTGAGGCAAGTTGAACGCTGTCGTAACCGCGGAGAGCAAAGGTATCCGCATACTCGCCAGCCAACTCCACAAGCGATTGCGTTACCTCGACAATCGCAAACCCTGACCAGTCATCATGCATCTTGGTGCGGACGGTTTCAATTGCTTCGGCATCGATAGGGTTTTCACGAACGCGCCGTGCCAGTGCCGCCATGGCCTCCGCCCAGGCGATGCGTGATACGGCTACCCCCTTTGTCATTGTCGCCTGCACATGTACTTCTTCGCTGAACGCTTCCTTGATGTACAACTTGATCAAGGCCGATGTATCGCAAAAAAGGATCACACGCGATCCTCCAGCACCATTTGGCTGACCGGCGTGCCGCCTGGAACCAACTCCACCGGTGGTGCGAACCGTGGTTTTCCACCGCTCCATGAGAGCGCGCCGGCTGCCATCAAGCGACGAAGCCCTTCATCGGGCTGTGGCGGTATGCCCACGATGCGCGCAATGGGCTTGTTATGCGAGGTCACCTCAACGATTTCGCCCCCCTGTGCAAGCGACAGAACCCGGGAGAGACTCGATTTAAGTTCGCGAACAGCGACGTGCATGATGGAAGCTCCAATTCAACCTTGAAGCCACATTATATGCATTTCATTTGCCGAGTGCGGGCTTATCACGGCACAAAAAAATGAAAAGCCCCTCACGAGGAGGGGCTTGGTAATTTATTGAAATATCGTTAATCAGGGCGTCCACGTCACATCGAATGTCGGTGTGACCGGTGGCCTTGAACCGGTGGAATCAACGATATTGAGCGAAGCAGTTCCAGACGCCGTGCAGGGTGAGTTCGGCCACGCCACCACGAAGGAGCCTCCGGATGCGCCCACCGTCACGGTGGTGCTCGCGGGCGCTACCGCAGCGGTTGGCACGGAGGTCATTACCGTGCCGACCATCGGACTGGTGGAGGACACGGTATAGGGTGGGGTACCGCCATTGATGAAGTACACCGAATAAGCCGGGACACCGGCAGGACAGGCACCAGAAATCGTCCACTCGGCGGTGGCCGGGGTTACCGCAAAGCCCGTGCCGCCATCGGCAACGTTCACGGAGATCGTCACGGTTGCCGTGCTGGTGGAGTCCCTGACCAGCACGCTGGCCGTCCCTGCCGATACGCCGGCAACGGTAAATGTCGTTCCGCTCCCCGGAGAAGTCACGGTGGCGACACGGACGTTACTGCTGGTAGCGGTGTAAGGGGGGGTGCCACCGCTGATTGCGTAGGTCTGCGCCCCCGATGCGCCGACCCCCAGGCTGATCGCGGAGGGTGCGGTGGTAGCCAGCGTGGCGATGCTGGAGCTGGCGACCGTCACATTGATCAACACTTGCGCCCCCAGCGTATCGGTAACCGCCACGTTGGTCATCCCCGCCGCCCCGCCCCTGACGATCAGCGATGTGCCGTTGCTGATACTCACCGCGGCAATGCTGGTGTCGCCGCTGGCTGCTTTATAGGGGCCTTGTCCGCCGCCGATATCGTAAGTCGCGCTCACGCCCGGAGCGATGGTGACTGTGCTCGGCGCTGAGGTGTACAGGGCATTGCCGGTCGGCCATACGGCGAGCGTGGAACTTAGCGTGGTCCCTGCGGCATCGGTAAGCACCAAAGTGGCGGTTCCCAGGGAAAGCACGGTCACGCTGAAGGTGGACTGGCTACCGGAGGTTCTAACGGCGGATACCGTGACGATGGACGAATTGTTGGCGGTTACGGTGTAAGGCGCCACACCGCCGGTGATGACGTAAGTCAGCGTTTGCCCGACATTCGCTGTCGAATCGGTCGGAGTAAGCGCCAGCGGTGCCGGAGTTGTCGGCACAGCGGGCTCCGACGAACCGCTGCCGCAACCGCCCAGCAGTGCCAGCAGCATCAGAAAGAAGGCCATCGCCGGAAACGACGGAAGGCGGTTTGTCGCAGCGTTCATTTTATCCCCTTGGTTTTTGATTGAATTGGGTGTGCCAACCCCAAGTACAGCGACGCACTGGTTAAGCAAAGGACTATAGCAAAGGCCGTTCCCGTCCATCAAGCGCGGATCAATGCAATGTCAGGTTATCGTTAAGTATCTTCGGCGTGATGAAGATCAGCAACTCCTTCTTGTCCTCACGCTTCGATGTGGTCTTGAACAGGTTGCCCAGTATCGGAATGTCGCCCAGCAGCGGCACCTTTTCCACATCGTTGCGCGTTTCCTGCTCGAAGATGCCGCCCAACACTGCGGTTTCGCCGTTGTTCAGCAGCACCTGGGTCTTGATCTTGCGCGCATCGACCAGATAGTTTTCCCAGCCGCTGAAGGAGAGTTTTTCGCCCAGCGTGTCCTTGTTGACTTCCACATCCAGCACGATGGTGTCGTTATTGAGAATCTGCGGGTTGACCAGCAGACAGATGCCGACCTGGCGATAGCTGAACGAGGCCAGCGAGGTGCCGGTACTGGGCGTGATGGTGGGGATTTCCACCGCTTGGACGATGAAAGCCGGGCGCTGATTGGAGGTCATCACGCGCGGATTGGCGACCACTTTGCCGCGGTTGTCGGATTCCATGGCAGAAAGTTCGAGATTGATCAGGTTGCCGGAGCCGATGTTCATCAGCGTCATGCCCAGCGCACCAGCAGCGTTGGCAATCGGCAGGTTGATGTTGGTGCCGCCGATGTTGGGATTTTTGGCGGAACCAGTGCCCACCGCCATGGAACTGTTGGTGGTGATCTCGGTGGTGCCGCCGCTGGTGTTGATGTTGACGCCGCCACCGACGGCAGAGGGACGGAACGGGTCGCGCGCGATCGCCAGCGCCTGTGAATTGATCACGTTCTGCGACACGCCGACGCCCGTCCCACCCGCCCGCGCGTAGGACTGCACGCCGAGGCGCACGCCGAGCTGCCGACTGAAGCGGTCGTCAACCAGCACAATACGCGATTCGATCACCACCTGCTTGGCCGGCACGTCGATGACGGCCAATACCTTACGGATTTCCTCGTGCTTGCTCGGCACATCATTGACGATCAGCACATTTTTCTTCAGCTCGTAGGTGGCGCTGCCGCGCTTGGAAAGAATTTGTGGTGTTGACGCGCCGCCCGCGCCGCCCTGCGCCGCTGCGCTCGGCGCTGTGCTCATGCCCTGGCCTTCGTCGAAACGTGCTTGGCACTTGATCTTCTCTTCCTTGTCGGCGGCAGTACCGACCACGCCGGTGAGAATGTTCTTTACATGGTCGGCACGCAGGTAGTTGAGTTGGTAATACTCGGTCTGCAGGGGTTCCAGATCGGCAATCTGGTTGCGCGCTTCCAGTTCAAGTTTTTCCTTCAACGCCAGTTCGTCACGCGGCGCCACCCAGATGACGTTACCGTTCTTGCGTTTATCCAGGCCGCGCGCGTTGAGGATGATGTCCAGCGCCTGATCCCACGGCACGTCCTTCAGGCGCAGGGTGAGATTGCCGGTGACCGAGTCGGAAGTGACGATGTTCAGCCCGGTGAAGTCCATGATGATTTGCAGCACCGCGCGCACTTCCACGTTCTGGAAGTTGAGCGACAGCTTCTCCCCCGCGTAGCCGGGCTTGCCGCTTTGCACCAACTTATTGGGGTCTTCCGCCACTGCCTTGACGTCGATAATGAACTGCCGGTCGGCCTGGTAGGCGGAATATTCCCACAACCCTTTGGGCTCGATGGTCATGCGGGTGTTGTTGCCCTGGGTCAGGGTCTCGACCATTTGCACCGGGGTGGCGAAATCCACCACATCGAGGCGGCGCTCCAGCGTGCGCGGTACATTGGTATTGAGAAAATCGACGATCAGATTTTTTCCCTGGGTGCGAATGTCAATCTCGGCATTGATGTCGGACAAATCGACCACAATGCGCCCTTCGCCATGGTTGCCGCGCCGGAAATCAATCGCCTTCAGGCTATGCTGTTGCGGCGCATCGGCACGGGTTTCGGCGAAGCGCTGGGTCACATTGGATACCGTGCCGGTCACGCTGCCGCCCTGCAGCGTCACCAGCAGGGTTTTGCCCTCCAGGCGGGTTTCGTAGCTGGCGGGCTTGTTCAGGTTGACGACTAGGCGGGTGCGGGTGCCGGCCTGAACGACATTCAGGTTACGCACAGCACCCTCGCTGACGTCAATGCTGCCCTTGCCCAGGGCATTGGCGGTATCGTAAAAGTCCAGCGCAATGCGTGGCGGGCTGTTGAGAGTAAAACCTGCCGGAACCTCCTTCAGGGGGCGCTTCATGCCGATCTTGAGCACCACCCTGCCATTTTCCAGTGCGGTTTTTTCCAGGGTTTCGATGCTGTTCTGGGCCGTGTTGCTGTTCTGCGTAGCGGCAATGGCTAGCGGCGCAATCTCAATTTCCACCGACTGCGCCGGCAAACCGGTCAGCGCCAGCATTGCGACACACGCCAAGGCAATATGGAGAAATCGCGGGGAAGGGTTTGTTTTCATGGCTGCCTCTGTTTGCTTGTTTAGTTGGCCGCTGCGGGTTGCGGGTTCTGCTCCGCCTCATCCCCGACCAACACCAAGGTGGTTTGTCTTTCCGTCCAGACGCCGGAGCCGTCCTGTGCCAACTCCGTCAGCTGGATTTCCGCCTCGCTGATGCTGCGAATAACGATGTCCGTGATGATGCCGTAATTCTGCCCCAGGTAGTTACCCACCTTGACTTGGTGCAGATCGCGCTCCGGCGTGATGACCAGAGCGTAGTGCAACCCCTCTTTTTGCAGGAAACCAACCATTTTTAGATTTTCCAGCGGGAACATCTCCAGCGGTTCCTTGCGGCGCGTGGTGTCGGGTTGCAGGCCACCTTCCTGGCCCTTGCCGGGGTCGAGCTTGCGCGGCTTGAAGGGGTCTGCAAGCTCGAAAGCGTTGTAGGAAAAAGGCTCATAGGGCTTGACCTCGGGCAGAGCCTCAACCTTGCCGCGCAAGCCCTGGCCGGAATCCTTGACGAATTGCTGGATGTCATCCAGGTTGCCGCCGCAGGCTGACAACGCCAGACATAGCGAGACAAGCAGAGGGGTTCTCATTTTTTCGCCCCCTTGGTTTTCTCGGCCTTCTCACGGGCCGCCTTGCGCTGCGCTGCCACTTCGTCGTCATCCAAATAACGGTAGGTCTTGGCGACAGCATCCATGACCAGTCCGCCGTCCTTGCCGCTGGAAACGCTGATGTCGTTGAGCAACACGATACGCGGCAACAAGGAAACGTCGCTGGCAAAAGCGCCGAGGTCGTGGTAACGCCCGGTGACGCGCACGGCAATCGGCAACTCGGCATAAAACTCGGAAAAATTTTCCTTCGGCTCAGGCTTGAACAGCTCGAATTCCAGACCGCGCCCCAAACCGGCCTGATTAATGTCGGTAAGCAGCGCGTCCATTTCCGATTTGTTGGGCAGTTGCCGGAGTAACGCGCCAAACGCCTGTTCCAGATCTTTCAACTGCTGGCGGTAGGTTTCCAGGTTGACTGCCTGACGCTGCTTGTCGAGGAAGGAGGTTTTCAGGGTTTCCTCGCGCTGGCGCTCGGTTTCAAGCCGACCAAGCTGGTCGCTCCAATCAAACCAGTAGCCGCCGCCCAGCAACAGCAGGAAGAGGCACAGCAGCACCACCACCTTGGGTGCAGTCGGCCAACTCCCGACTTTGTTGGGGTCAAGATGTTTCCACTCTTCCAGATCGAAATTGAGATTCAGGTTTTTCACGAATACTTGTCCTTGGGATTTGGCCCGTCAGGATTTGGCCGGGCCTTTTTTGCCCTTGTCGTCGTCCGGCTCCGCCAGCGGCGTCAATTTCACCTTGAGCGAAAACTCGATGAGACGCACCTTCTCAACCATGGCGGCTTTCGTTTCGATCAACTCCGGCCCTTCCAGCCAGGGGGAAGCATCCAGGTTGCGGATGAACGTCGCCACCCGCGCGTTGGATTGGGCATAACCCTGCACCGTGACGATGTTGCCGCTTTGCTTGAAGGATTTGAGGTAGAGGCCATCCGGCAACAAGCGCACCATCTGGTCGAGCAGATATACCGACTGCGAGCGGTTACCCTGGAGGGTCTCCACCACCTTCTTGCGCGACAGCATGGCCTGAATCTGCTCCTTGAGCTTCTTGATTTCGTCGATCTGCTTGTCGAGTTTGACGATCTCGCCTTCCAGATAGCTGTTGCGCGTCGCCTGGTTGTCGATCTTGCCGCCGATAATGCCATGCACCAGGACAATGATAAGCAGCGCCAGCACCGAGATGGAAGCCGCCAAAAAGATAAACTGCCGCTGCCGCGCGGCGCGCTTGAGCTCGCGATGCGGCAGCAGGTTGATGCGCACCAGATCGGGAGAAAGCCGTGCGCCACCCGTCGAAACGCTGGGAGAAGCGGGCTGCGTGGATGGGGTGGCGCTCGCCGGATTGCGACCGAAGTTGAGGCGCATCATGATGGATCAAACCTCCGCAAGGCCAAGCCACAGGCGATCAGTAAGGAGGGCGCGTCCTGATCGAGCTGGCGCGTCTTGACCGCGCTTCCGAACACCATGCCGATAAAGGGATTGGCGAGGCGCACATCGACCTGGGTGCGCGCGCTCACGACCTGGGATAATCCCGGAATGCTGGCGCAACCGCCGGCCAACAGGATATGGTCGATACGGTTGTACTGGGTGGAAGAAAAGAAGAACTGCATAGCACGCGCGACTTCCAACGCCATGGTTTCCATAAAGGGCTGCAACACTTCGACAGTATAATTTTCCGGCAGGTCGCCGCTACGTTTGGCCACTTCCGCTTCGTCGGAGGAAAGGCTGTAACGGCGCTGAATTTCCTGGGTCAATTGGTTACCGCCGAAAGTCTGTTCGCGCATGTAGACCGACTCGCCGTTCAGCAGCACGTTGATGTGCATCATGGTGGAACCGATATCGACGATAGCCACGGTCCGGTCACGCGCTCCGCCCGGCAACTGTCGCACCATGAGGTCGGCAGCGGTCTGGGTTGCGTAGGTCTCGACGTCCACCACCACCGCCTTGAGGCCCGCCGCTTCGACAGCAGCTACGCGATCTTCGACCTTTTCTTTACGCGAGGCGGCGATCAGCAACTCGATTTCGCCGCCATCGCCCGGTGCGGGGCCCAGCACCTGAAAATCCAGATTAACCTCGTCGAGCGAAAAGGGGATGTACTGGTTGGCCTCGGTTTCCACCTGCATTTCCAGTTCTTCCTCGCGCAAGCCGGACGGCGCCACGATTTTCTTGGTGATCACCGCCGCTGCCGGCAATGCTACCGCTGCATTTCTGACGCGGCCCCCCATACGCTTCCAGGCGCGGCGCACGCAGTCGCCGACCACATCCAGATTGGCGATGTTGCCGTCCGTCACGGCATCGCGCGGCAATGGCTCGACGACGTAATGTTCGAGGCGATACTGGTTTTTCCCCGCTTCGCTCAGCTCCACCATCTTGATTGAGGACGAACTGATATCAACCCCGATCAACGGCGGCGCTTTTGCCTGCAGAAAATCCAGTTGCAAATCCAATGCCAAGACAAAACCCCTTTCACTTCGCGCCGGTTTATATAGGCAGTTAAACGCCATTACATATAATCTACATTAAATCCTAGCAGCAAGTATTTACCCTGTAAAGATTTTTTTTGCCGTTTCTCATTGTCATGGCAAGCGCATATAATGTCGCGGTTCTTAAAAAACACCGGTTACGCGAACCAATGTCGAAAAAGTGGTGGCTTTATCCCCTGCTGGCACTGCTAACCGTCGGCGGGGCGCTGGCCGCCATGCTGGCGCTGGCGGCGATTCTTGCCTGGCCCAATTTGCCCTCGCTGGAAATCCTCACCGATTACCGCCCCAAGGTTCCCCTGCGCATTTACACCGCCGATGGCGCCCTGATCGGTGAATTCGGCGAAGAACGCCGCGCCGTAGTCAAACTGGACGCAGTGCCGAAACTGATGCGCCAGGCGATTCTTGCCGCCGAGGATGACCGTTTTTACCAGCACGGCGGTGTGGATTACCTCGGTGTGGCGCGCGCGGCTTTCGCCAATCTGTCCTCCGGTGGCGCACGGGAAGGCGCCAGCACCATCACCATGCAGGTAGCACGCAACTTCTTTCTTTCACGGGAGAAAACCCTGACACGCAAGTTCAGCGAGGTGCTGCTAGCATTCAAGATCGAACATTTTCTCGGCAAGGACCAGATACTGGAACTTTATATCAACCAGATCTATCTGGGCCAGCGCGCCTACGGTTTCGCCACCGCCGCCCAGGCGTATTTCGGCAAACCGTTGAACCAGCTCAACGTTGCCGAATTTGCCATGTTGGCCGGACTCCCCAAGGCGCCTTCGCGCTACAATCCGGTGGCCAATCCAAAACGCGCCAAGCTGCGCCAGCAGTATGTTTTACGGCGCATGCACTCGCTACGCCACATCACCGACGCTGAATACCAGGCAGCGCTACGTTTCCCCCTGGCAATCCGGCACGATTCGCAATTTTCCGAGGTCAAAGCCGACCACGTGGCGGAGATGGTGCGCCAGGCCCTGTTCGATCAGTACCGCGAAACCATTTACGGCAGCGGCCTGAAAGTTTATACGACGATACGCCGCGCTGACCAGGAAGCCGCCAACGAAGCCCTGCGCCGCGGCGTGCTTGATTATGACCGCCGCCACGGCTATCGCGGCCCGGAGGGCTACATCGACATCAGCGGCAACCCCGTCAACCTGGAAGAGCTGCTTGAGGATGCTTTGTCTGAAGTCGAAGAAAGCGGCGATTTGCTACCAGCCGCCGTTTTACTTGCCACCCCAGAGAAAGTAACTGCTTACGTCAAGGGCGGAGAAACCGTCACCTTGAGCGGTGACGCCCTGAAATTCGCCACCCGCGTTTTCAGTGAAAAGGGCGACCCCAAGCGCCGTCCGCGGCGCGGCTCGCTGATTCGCGTACGCAAGGATGACAAGGGCATTTGGCAAATCGCCCAATTGCCTCAGGTCGAGGCGGCGCTGGTTGCCATGGCACCGGAAGACGGTGCCATTCGCGCCCTGGTGGGCGGTTTCGATTTCAGCCGCAACAAATATAACCGCGTGACGCAAGCGTGGCGCCAGCCTGGATCAAGCTTTAAGCCATTCATCTATTCCGCCGCGCTGGAAAAGGGTTTTACCGCTGCCACGGTGGTCAACGATGCCCCCATCGTGCTCGACCCTTTTGAAACCGGGGGGCAAGTGTGGGAGCCGAAAAACTTCGACGGCGAATTCGACGGCCCGATCCGCATGCGCACCGCGCTCGCCAAATCGAAAAACCTGGTGTCGATCCGCATCCTGCAAGCGATCACGCCACGCTACGCGCAAGACTACATTACCCGCTTCGGTTTCAACGCCGAGCGCCATCCGCCTTACCTGACCATGGCGCTTGGTGCCGGCTCGGTCACCCCTATGCAAATGGCTACCGCCTACTCGGTTTTCGCCAGTGGCGGTTATCGTCCCAAGCCCTATTTCATCGCACGCGTGGTTGACGCGCGCGGCACAGTGCTGATGCAGGAAAAACCGGTGCGTGCCGGGGAGGACGGCAGCGAGCGGGTGATTGACGCACGCAACGCCTTCATCATGACCAGCCTGATGCAGGATGTGGTGCGCGCCGGCACCGCTACCCGTGCCATGCAACTGAAACGCACCGACCTGGGCGGCAAGACCGGCACCACCAACGACCACATTGATGCCTGGTTCGCTGGTTTCAACAGCCAACTGGTTGCCATATCCTGGATCGGGTTCGACCAGCCACGCCCATTGGGCAATAGGGAAACCGGTGGCCAAGCGGCCTTGCCAATCTGGATGAGTTACATGAGCACGGCCCTGAAGGGCATGCCGGAATCCGTAGGCCCAGTGCCGGAAAATATCGTTGTGGCAAAAATAGATCCGCATAGCGGCGCCCGTGCGGCGGATGGTATAGCAGAATTTTTTTACCGGGAAAATCTGCCGGACGAACACGAAGGCAGCGATCACTTCCGCGAAGATGTTACCGACCAGTTGTTTTGAGGTGCCCTTGAGCCAGCACGAACACCACGCAAAGCACCACCAAATGCGCCAACGCTTGGCCCAACTGGCGGCACGTCTGATGGCCGAGGATGGGCTGCTCGATTTCGCCAGCGCCAAGCGCAAGGCAGCGCGGCAACTGGGGGCTCCGGACACCCAAAACCTCCCCACCAACAGCGAAGTAGAGCGGGAATTGCGCACCTGGCAACACCTTTACCAGAAAGACGAACAAGCGGAACGGGTTCGCGTCCTACGCCAGGAGGCACTGGATGCCATGCACCTGTTGCAAGCATTCAACCCGCACCTCGCCGGGACGGTATTGAGCGGCGCCGCCACCCGCCAGGCCCCCATCGAATTGCATCTGTTTGCGGACAGCTCGAAGGAGGTTGAACTATTTTTGCTCAACCACAAAACCCCCTATGAGGCAGCGGAGAAGCACTTCGATTTCGGTGCGAAAATCCGCGAAATCCCTTTATTGGTGTTACAGGGAAAACATACCGAAATCGAACTGGCCGTGTTTTCGATGGATGAATTACGGCAGGCGCCGCGCAGCCCAGTCAGCGGAAAACCCATGGAACGCGCTAAAACCCGGCAGGTCGAAGCGTTGATCGAAGACCTCTAAACACCTATACTTGAGCGCATGCTCACCGGCAAACCGCAAGATTTTGCTTAACTTTCCCAGCCTACGATGACCCACCCCGCACCAAATTCTTCCCACGCCCCACTGGAAGTCACTGCCGATGACGCCAGCAAGTACCTTATCGAATCCAGGAAGGAAATCGCCTTTATCCTGAAAGCCATCATGCAAAAGGGAGAGCGTGTCACCGCGCACTTCAATCAGGGTAGCGACCTGATTCTGACCACCCTGCTCGATGTTGACCTGGACTCAAACCGGGTGGTGCTGGATTACGGCGCCAGCGAAACGCTGAACCGCAAGGTGCAGGATGCCCGGAAAATCATCTTCATTACGGCTCAGGACAAGGTGCGGATACAATTCACCGTCCCCCATGTGCAGAAAATTTCCTGGGAAGGCGAACCCGCCCTCCAGATCAGCCTGCCGGATTCGCTGGTCAAGCTGCAACGCCGCGAATATTTCCGCCTTTCCACCCCCATCAGCAAACCGCTGAGTTGTGTGTTTCCTCTAGAGGACGGCAGAAAGGTCAGCCTGACCATCGTCGACCTGAGTATCGGCGGCATTGGTGTCGTCAACCCCCCGGCGGGTTTCCGTTTTGAAATCGGCAAGACGTATCAGGGCTGCCACTTCGTGCTGCCGGACACCGGCACTATCGTCACCACGCTGCAAATCCGCAACGCCTTTGAAATCACCATGAAAAACGGCACGCACACCATGCGTGCCGGCTGTATGTTCGTCAACCTGCCCGGCACCATGCAATCCATGATCCAGCGTTACATCATCAAGCTGGAACGGGAGCGGCGCGCCTTACAGGTCGATCACGACTGATCCTTCAGCCAGCGCGCGGCATCCAGCGCATAGTAGGTGAGAATGCCGTCCGCGCCAGCGCGCTTGAACGACAGCAGCGCTTCCAGCACACAGGCTTTTTCACTGAGCCAACCATTGGCCGCCGCCGCTTTCAGCATGGCGTATTCGCCGCTGACCTGGTAGACAAAAGTCGGTGCCTTATATTCATCCTTGATGCAGCGCACGATGTCCAGGTAGGGCATGCCCGGCTTGACCATGATCATGTCGGCGCCTTCCTGTAAGTCCAGCCCCACCTCCCACAAGGCTTCGTCGCTGTTGGCGGGGTCCATTTGGTAGGTATATTTATTGCCCGCCCCCAGATTGACCGACGAACCCACGGCATCGCGGAATGGGCCGTAGAAACTCGAGGCATATTTGGCGGAATAGGCCAGGATGCGCGTATGGATATGTCCGGCCTGATCGAGCGCCGCGCGCACCGCGCCGACGCGCCCGTCCATCATGTCCGATGGCGCCACCACATCCGCACCGGCGGCAGCGTGGGCAAGCGCTTGCCTCGCCAGCACCGCCACAGTTTCATCGTTGAGCACGTAGCCATCGGCATCAATCAGACCATCCTGCCCATGGCTGGTATAGGGGTCGAGCGCGATGTCGGTGATCACCCCCAACTCAGGAAAACGCGCTTTCAGGGCGCGCACCACGCGCGGCACCAGGCCGTCCGGATTGGTCGCCTCGGCGGCATCCAGGCTTTTCAGGGAAGCGTCGACCACCGGAAACAACGCCAGCGCCGGGATACCCAAGGACACGCATTCCTGCGCCAGCAATAACAATTTGTCCAGGCTGATCCGGGAAACGCCGGGCATCGAGGCGACGGTCTCCTCGCGGCCTTCGCCTTCCAGCACGAAAACCGGGTAAATCAGGTCGGCAGGGGTCAGCGCCGATTCGCGCATCAGACGGCGCGAAAAATCATCGCGCCGCATCCGGCGCATCCGTTTGGCAGAATAGCTTCCCAGAGGAATCATGGTTATTTCCCGTGAACAAAAGTTAATGAATGAACTATTTTCGCGCGAACGTTGAACTTTCCTGTCGTAGCACGCATCTGAGAATACAGACGACACCCTTTCGTCTCCCGCTTCTCCTCCCTGAGCGGGTGCCTTAATCCTTCTTTGTTAAGGCGTTGTTGGCCCCCGGCATCCCCTTGCCGGGGGTTTTTTATTGGGCGGCGTCTTTTTCCGCGAGAATACCGGCCAACAATTTTCCGATGGCCGCTTCGGCTTCCTCCAGCCCTTGCCGTTTCAGGCTGGAAAACAACTGCGCTGTGCACTGTGGATATTCCTTCAGTCCGGCCTGCACGGCGCGCAGGGTATCGGTGGCCTTCTGACGGCTCAGTTTATCCGCCTTGGTAAGCAGGATGTGCACCGGCTTTCCAGTGGTGCTGAACCATTCCAGCATCTGCCAATCAAGGCGGGTAAGCGGGTGGCGCGCGTCCATGATAAGCACTAGGCCGCTCAAGGCTGCCCGCGTCATCAGGTAAGCACTCAACACCTGCTGCCAGTGCAGACGTATCTTTTCCGGCACGTCCGCATAGCCATAGCCCGGCAGATCGACCAGGTAACGTTCCTCACCGAGGTCGAAAAAGTTGATGAGCTGGGTACGCCCCGGCGTTTTACTGACGTAAGCCAGCCGGTTACGGTTTGCCAGCGTATTGATGGCGCTTGATTTTCCGGAGTTGGAGCGTCCGGCAAAAGCGATTTCCGTCCCGCCGTGCGCGGGCAAATCCCGTAGCGCATTGGCGGAAACGAGAAACTGGGCGTGCTGGAACAAAGACATGACAGACCTCGATAGAATCTAGCATCATAAAACCATTTTGATATAGAATGCCACGTTATTTTTTGTGATGATCGAATTCAGGCAAGGAGCGTAAAGAATGAAACAAGCCATTGTGATGGTCATGGCAGCAAGCATGCTGGCCGCATCTGGGGCATATGCCAGCGGAGCACCGGCAGCCAAGGCCGACCCGGCGAAAGCCAAGCAAATCGTCGAAACCATCTGCGTGGGTTGCCACGGCACCGATGGCAACAGCCCGCTGGCAGCCAACCCCAGGTTGTCCGGCCAGCACGCGGCTTACCTTACCCGCCAGTTGCAGAACTTCAAGTCCGGCGAGCGCATGAATCCGATCATGATGGGCATGTCTGCGGCCCTGACGCCTGAGGATATGCTGAACCTCGGCGCTTATTTCAGCGAACAGAAGCCGCTTCCCATTGCAGACAAGGAAATCAACAAGGAATTGGCCGCCAAGGGCGAAAAGATTTATCGCGGCGGCATCATGACCAGCAACGTGCCCGCCTGCATCGGCTGCCACGGGCAAACCGGCAACGGCATTCCCGCCCAGTATCCGCGCTTGGCCGGCCAGCACGGCGAATATATCGAAACCCAGCTAAAAATATTCCGCACCGGCGAGCGCGCCAACGACCCCAACCAGATGATGCGCGGCGTTGCTACCCGCATGAGCGATGCCGACATCAAGGCTGTGTCGGAATACATCAGCAGCCTGAATTAACCTGCGGGCACAAGCCCGAATTTGAAGAGGGTGGCGCAAGTCACCCTTTTTTATCCATGGAATCAACCACCACGCCACACCTCGGACGCCAGCGCCCAATCTTGTCTGCAATTTTCGAATTGCTGAGTTCGATGCGCTTTGCTATCAGCCTGTTGACCCTGCTGGCGATTGCCTCGGTGATTGGCACGGTACTACAGCAAAACCAGCCCTATTCAAGTTATGTCATCGAATTCGGCCAGTTTTGGTTTGACATCTACCGCACGCTGGGGCTGTTTGACGTCTATCACGCTTGGTGGTTTCTGCTGATTCTGCTCTTTCTGGTGATCTCCACCAGCTTGTGTATCTATCGCCAGGCACCGATGATGCTGCGCGAGATCAAATCGTTTCGCGAACACGCCGGTGAGGCGTCATTGCGTGCCTTTGCCCATCGTGCCGAGATCCCCGCTGCTACGGGCGCAGCAGACAAGCTGGCCCGCTACCTGCACGGTCAGGGCTACCGTTTCAAAAGCGTTGCACAGGGCGATGGAGGCACCTTGCTGGCCGCGAAATCCGGTAGCTACACTCGCCTGGGCTACATTCTTACCCATGCGGCTATCGTCATCATCTGCATCGGCGGCCTGATTGATGGCAATGTACCGCTGAAAATACAGGAAACCCTGGGCTACAAGAAAATTGAGAAGCGCGATGTTCCGCAGAGCCAAGTCCCGGCCATCAGCCGCCTGTCGACCGCCAACCTGTCGTTTCGCGGCAGCATTTCCATCCCGGAAAACGGTAACGCCGACGTGGTGTTTCTCAACGTCGCCGACGGTTACCTGGTACAGGAACTGCCCTTTCTCATTTCCCTGAAGAAGTTTCGCGTCGAGCACTATCCCAGCGGACAGCCCAAATCTTTCGAAAGCGACCTGCTTATCACCGACCCGGAGACCGGGAAGTCGTTCGAACGCACGATTGCCGTCAACCACCCCCTGATCCACAAAGGCATCGCCATTTATCAGGCGAGCTTTGGCGACGGCGGATCGAAACTCGCCTTCAGCGGCTACAACCTGTATTCCACCACCCCCCAGCCTTTCCCTTTCGACGGTGTGGTCAACCAGGCAGCACGCATGTCCAACGGATCCATTTCCTACAGTGTGGAATTCGGTGACTTCAAGAAATTCAACGTACAGGATTTTTCCGAAAGTGAAGAGGAACTCGACAGAAAACCCACAGGCTTCCTTGGTGACATGAGCCGACGCCTGGAGGCAGGAAAATCGAGTACCGCGAAGAAAAATCTGCGCAATGTCGGCCCCAGCTACCAGTACAAGTTGCGCGACGACCAGGGGCAGGCGCATGAGTACCACAACTATATGCAGCCGATGCAGATTGACGGACGCAGCTATTTCATGAGCGGGATGCGCGCCAACCCCTCCGAACCGTTCCGCTACGTGCGCTTCCCCGCCGACGAAAACGGCACGCTGGAGGGCTATATGCGCCTGCGCGCCACGCTTTTCGACCGTCCCGTACATGGCGAAATCGTGCGCCGCTTCACCGCTGGTGCGGTCACCGCCGACACCGCTCCCGAGTTGCGCGCCAAGTTGCGGGGTAGCGCGGAAAAAATCCTTGAGCTATTCGCGCAGCGCGGCTTCGACGCTCTGGGGCGCTTCATCGAAGAAAGTATCCCCGAGGGCGAGCGCGACAAGGCGGCCGACACCTACATCATGGTGCTGGAACGTATCCTGTTTGAAACCTGGCAGATGTCACGCGAAAGCGCCGGGTTAAAACCCGCCGAGATCAACAACGACAACCTGCAATTCGTACGCGACAGTCTCAATGCCCTTAATGACAGTTTTTTTTACGGCTCGCCGGTATATCTCAAGCTCGACAGCTTCGAGGAAGTCACTGCCACCGGCCTGCAACTGACGCGCTCACCGGGCAAAAATATTGTCTATGCCGGTTCCTTCCTGCTGACACTGGGCGTGTTCGTGATGTTCTACGTGCGGGAACGCCGTATGTGGTTGCTGGTCAAACCCGGCGCTGCACAAGTCCTGTTCGCCATGTCGAGCAACCGCAAAACCATCGACTTCGAGAAGGAATTTGCGCAGCACAAGCAGAATCTGACCGAATTGTTGTCTGAAGGGTAGCCAATGGAAGCCACGCAAAATTACTACGAACGCCCCCCTTTTCTGAAAACCCTGTCGTGGTTCGACTGGCTTTTCGCTGCGCTGGTCGCCGCAGGCAGCCTCTATGCGCTGTCGCTTTACGCCGATTACATGGATGCCTATGAAAAGGGCATCCTGGTGTTGACCGCCGCCTCGACTATCGCCTTCGGCTGGTTCTGGAAACCGATGCGCCCCTTCCTGCTGGCAGTGGCGCTGTTTTCCCTGTTCGGCATCGCGCAATACCACGGCGACCTGGCGCGCGCGGAAAAAGCTTTTTTTCTCAAATACCTGTTCTCCAGCCAATCCGCCATCATGTGGATGAGCGCGCTGTATGTGATGGCCACCGCCGGTTACTGGTTCGGCATGGCGGCGCGTTCAGCCTTCGCCAACCGGACTTCCGCCGTCCTCACCTGGAGCGCGTCGGCGATGGGCAGCATCGGCCTGATGGTGCGCTGGTACGAGTCCTACCTCATCAGCCCGGATGTCGGCCATATTCCGCTGAGCAACCTGTATGAAGTATTCATCCTGTTCGCCGTCATGACTGCGTTGCTATATCTCTATTACGAGGAGCGCTACAACAACCGCCAGATGGGTGCCTTCGTCCTGCCCATCATCACGGCGGCAGTAGCCTTCATCCTGTGGTACACCTTCGGGCGCGAGGCGCACCACATCCAGCCACTGGTGCCGGCGTTGCAGTCCTACTGGATGAAGCTGCACGTGCCGACAAACTTCATCGGCTACGGCGCTTTCGCCCTGGCGGCAATGGTCGGCGTAGCCTACCTGCTGGGCAACAAGGGGTGGCTGGCGGGACGGTTGCCCGCCCTGGAGATTCTCGATGACGTGATGTACAAGGCCATCGCCATCGGCTTTGCCTTTTTCACCATCGCCACCATTCTCGGTGCCATGTGGGCAGCAGAAGCGTGGGGGGGCTACTGGTCATGGGATCCCAAGGAAACTTGGGCATTGATCGTATGGCTGAATTACGCCGCTTGGCTGCACATCCGCCTGGTGAAGGGTCTGCGCGGCCCAATGCTGGCGTGGTGGGCGATCATCGGCCTGCTGGTGACGGCTTTCGCCTTCCTCGGCGTCAACATGTTCCTCACCGGATTGCATTCCTACGGCGCACTGTAAGCCGCCTGACAGCCGTTCAACCAGAACGGCTGTCGGTTGAACATTTGATGTTCAGCCACATTGCTGACCGCGTTGCAGGATGCGGCAAGACTGAAACCTACCCGTTACCCCCCGGCGATGCGGGTGCCTTTGGCGGTCTTCTGCCGAATTTCCTGGCCGGCTTCCTGACTTGCTCACCACCACTAGGCTTGGGATGCTTTGGCAGCGGCGGGGAATTTTGACGAGCACCACCCTGCCCCTGAGTTTCCACCCGATTGGTGGAAGCCAAGGTGATTTCAATCTCGTTGAGTTCATCCCACTGGGCGTCGGTCCGCTGTCGCTCCGGGATTGCCAGCAGCTCTTGCAGACGACGGCGCGGAGAAATTGGTTGTTGTTCGTTCATGGCGACATTATCCCACTATTTTCGCAAAACCCTGGATGATTAATCGCTGCCGCAGAAAATCAGGCTACGAGAATTGAGTCCGGGTAGCATTTCACGCTTTACTCGGTGCCACTATAGACTCAACAAACGCAGGTGAGCACTCACCCCAGAAAACTCCCCTACCAGCGTAAGCGCAAGCCGGTATGCACGGCGGTGTTGCGCAAATCGAAAAGCGCGAGGTTGGCATACTGAGCACCGGTTTCCAGGCTAACCAGGGCTTGCCAGGCGGGGGAAATATTCCTGCGGTATTCCACTCGCCCACTGAGCGAGTGGACTCTTAACGCCGCCCCCCCGCCCAGCAAGGGGCTGTATGCATTGTCGTCGTGACGCAGGCCATAGCGCAACTCCCCTTCAATTTGACCGGCGCCCACCGGGCGCAGGGTGGTGATGCGGGTGCCCAGGCGCCAGGCATCGCCGCCGGGACGGGTACCGTCAGCCTGCTCGCGCCCCAGCCCGAATTGCAGGTTAATTGGGTAGCCGCTGCCACACACCCAGGTGCTTTGCAACTGCAAAAAGCGGTGGTCCAGCAGGGGGTTGCCAGGGTAGCCGCGCTGCTCGGCGTCCACGCCCACATAGGGTTGACATGCCTGGATTTTCCCCCAGTCACGCGCCAGTGACAGGCGCAGGTAACGATAGACTTCATGGCCCCCGTAGGCGAGATTACCCGCCGCCAGCACCAAGCTGCGTTCGTTGCGCGTCGCGCCATAGGGTAGCCGCCAGAGCGCGGCAAAGTCAGCCTGCATGGTGTCCATGCCGTTTACCCCGGGACTGATGCGCTGACGCAACTCTCCATACAAGTGGAGATGCTGACCATTATCCAGACGTCGCACTGCCTGCCCCTGTATTTCGACAAGATGACTGGCGCCGGAATAGGCGCGGCTCTTTTTGTCCAGCGGCAGTGCTACCTCTCCTCCCGGCAGAGTGAGCGCAAGACTCGTTACATGGGTTGCGCGGTTGAGGTTGCTGTCGTAACCGGCACGCAGGGTAAAGACCCCCGTGCGTTGCCACCCGCGGCTGGCGTCCTGTACATGACCAAGACTGCGCGCGATAGCGCCTGCGATAGCGGGCGGGATGCCCGGCTGGTGCAACACCTCCTGCAACAATTGGCGGGCCGCCACAGCCTGACCCGTGGCGGCCAGTGCCTCCGCATAGTCGATGCGCGCCCCCATCAACCTGGGGTCGAGCAGCAACGCGCGTTCAAGCTGGTCGGCTGCTGCCTGGAAACGCCCGAGACGGTTCAGCAGTGCGCCATGCCAGGCAAGGAAGTCTGCGTCATGAGCACAGGTAGCTGCACGCGCGGCAAGCTGGGCTTCATAAGCAAGCAGATCACCGCCGATCACGCCGTCACGGCCATTCGGACAGACTGCTACGTCAGTATCGACCAGATTATCAGCCTGAAGCGCGTGTGAAGAAAACAGCAGCGCGGCAGCGAGAAGCGCTTCAGGTAGCCGACGCAACGGCATACACTACACAGGGTTGGGTAAGTCCTTCCAGCAGGAATTCGCCCTGCGGAAGAAGCGGCGCATCAGGCAGGCGTGCTTGCAGGCCGGGGCCGACGAGAATCGGCCAGGAAAGGTCGGCGGTCAGCCCCTGAAGGCGGGCGGCGCGGGTTACGGTTGACCCCAACGCCGTATGCACGCGGCGCTTTTGCGGGCCGAAGGAGCCGATCAGGGCACTACCGCTTTCCAGGCCGACACCCAACGCCAGGGGAGGCGGGGTGGCTTGCTTGGCAGTGGCGGGCGGCAAGGGAAAACCGGCCTCCACCCTGGCATGCATTTCACGAGCCGCCGCCAGTGCTTGAGCAGCATGGTCTTCGCAGGGAGTAGAACCGTTCCACACCGCCATGATGGCGTCTCCCTGCACCGCTTCGATCAAGCCACCGTGGGCTTCAGCCACCTCGCTGGCGGTAACCAGGAACTGGTGCAGCAGGCGGGCAGCCTGTTCGGCATCGTAGGCTTCGCACCAAGCAGAAAAATTGCGGATGTCGGCGAACAGCACGGTAACGTCACGCCGCCCGGCGCTGATTTCATCCTGCGGGGCATGAGTCAACAGGCGGCGGGCAACCGGTTGCGGCAGGTAACTGGTCAAGTGAGCCAGCAAGCGCGAACGTTCGCCACCAGTGCGAATAAATTCCACCAAGCCAAGAAACAGCCCGGCCAGCAGCGCTGCAAGAGCCGGCAAACTCATACCAGTGAGCAGTTGCAATCTGAGTTGCGCATAAGCCTGCCCCACCAGCAAAGAGGCGGCGAGAACAATGCCGAGCAGCGGCAGAACATAGCCGGGCACGCGCGGCCAGCGAGCGGCGAAAAGCAGGACGAATGCGGCAGCCAGCGCGGATAGCGCCTGGATGAGGCGCTCACCCTGCGGGGTGTAGGGCAAACGAGCATCGAGCAAACCGGCCAGTATTTGGACATGCACGCCTGCGCCGCCTTGTGCTCCGGCGTGTGGAGTTGCAACGATGTCTCCCAGACCAAAGGCCGTGGAACTGACCAGCATCCACCCACCCTTGATCAGGCCGGGCGGCAAACGCCCGGCAAGAATGTCGGCGGCGGATACGGCACGGATGGCGTCGGGGGCAAGCGTATAGGGTATGTGGATATCGCCCTGCGCACCGAGGGGAATCGCTTGCGCCATGCCGGGAGCATCCAGCAGCCAGGGCGGCGACAGCCAGCCTTGCCCTGCCTGCAGTTGCGGCAGGACATCCACCCCAGACGCACTTAGATAAGCACTGAGCGCGAGCGCAGGGTGGCTGCGCCCGTCCAGACAGACATAGGCGGGTTGTGCCCGGATGATACCGTCACGACTGACGCGCGGTGTAATGTGCCCGATAGGCAGACCGGCAAATGCGGCGGCGGGTGCAATGTAACCATGCGCAACAGGCAACGGCGCACGGCACGGCGGCAATAGCCCCCCCGCGCCTGGTTGACCGCTCTTAACCGGCGCGCCTTGCTCAACAGCAAAAACCTCAGCGATGACCGCACGGTTACGCAGCAGGGTGGCGGCAAGGGCATCATCACCCGCTTGCGTTTCATTGAGTACCACATCGAATATTTGCAAGGCGGCGCCCTCGGCGGCCAGTGCGTCGGAAAGCGCCGCCAAGCGCTCGCGCGGCCACGGCCAAGGACCCACCTCCTTGATGCTGGCTTCGTCGATGTCAACAACCACGATACGCTGCTCCGGCGCGCCGTCGGCACCCAGGCGCCAGATACTGTCCGCCAAGCGCGCATCAAGCGCGCCGAACCATGCCGGGAAAATGGCACGTAGAGCCAGCGAAAGCGCCAGAGCGATGCCGAGTGCGACAAAGTGCCGGGGGCGGGGGAGCAGTGAGGATGGCATCATGTAGCAGTCATTGTCAGCGCCAATTGACAATGCCGGTGAGCATACCCTTGGCGGTGGAATGCTCGAAGAGGTAGGCGGCCAACCCGTAATCTGGAGCGTAGGCGCCCTTTACCCGAGTGGGAATGGTAATGCTGCTGAAACTGCCGTCCGGCTGTATCGCCCCGGCACTCTGCATGGCAACCGCCCCGGTGAGCGCGGAATTGAGCGTCAGCCCGGTATTGAACTGGCGCGAAGCGAAGTTCAGCGTAAGGTATCCCCCCTGAACCTGCGCAGGAAGAACAAAATCCCTGCCAACTAGGTGCGCCTGGCTGGAGGAAAGACCAAATGAGACACTGCCGACACTAGGTGGATTGGCAATCTGTGGTAGGCGATAGAGCGCGTAATAGTCGTTTTCCGCCACCCGCTCGCGGCCATGACTGGCGGCTTGGTCACGGCTGACGCTGAGGGTGTCGCCGGAGCGCTGGACGACATGCCCCCAGTGACCCCACACCAGGGGATCTGGTGGGGGAGGCAGCGGCGCAGGCGGTTCCGGTGCAGGCGGCTCCGGCACGGGAGCGGGCGGCTCCGGAACCTGAACGGGAACGGGTTCAATCGTGACAGGGGGAGGAGGAACGGAAAGCGCCCTTTGCGCAACGGTTTCATTCATGGCATCACTGGGCGAATGAACTGGCTTGCGCCCTTCCTGAACCATAGCCTCTTCCGCATTGCGGGCGGCGGCCCGCACATCGGCAGGCAGACCGTTGCGCGGCAGAATGCGCGCGGCGAACTGGTGGCGCTGCAATTCCAGCATGACGCGCCCCATGTTGGCAGAAAGCTGTTGCGATCCCGCCCCTTGGCAGGGGCCAAAGGCATCCCGGCTACAATTTTCGCCAAAGGGAGCCGCGATGATTGCACCGGAATTTACAGCAACACGCGTACTGTCCGCACTGGAATGAACAATGAAATCGGTACCCTTGATACCGATGGCGGCAATCGGGGTATTGAGACGGAAGCGGTCGCGCTCGGCCTCGCCCCAGCGCCCCGTGATGGAGCGCACCACTCCCTGATCGAGACGGAAGCGGATGGCGCCGGGTTTTTGCTTTGCGGCATCAGACTGATGGTAATCCTCAATCACCAGGCGGCTGGCAGGACGCACGCTGACGACCCCGCCATCGGCAAAGCGGATGTGCACATGCCCGGTAGCACTGGTTTCCACGCTATCCCCGGCAAATACCGCCCCTTTGACGGAGGCATCGCGCACAGCGCCGTCCTGCGCGGCAAGCGTGACCCCACCCAGCAACATGGTAATTTCGCCCACAGCAGCCGCTGCCGCAGCGGAAAGCGGCTGGAGCAGGACGCACGACACACAGGTCATACGCAAGGTTTTCAGGTTGAAAGCAGCCATCAGGCGTCACTAACGATAATTCTCGAGCGATTATTCTCCCACTATTCCATGGTGCGGAATGTGTTTGTCATCACATGAAATCAATTTGTTTTTTGAGGAAAAACTGTTTATCCTGCGCCAGTTAACCTCGCGACAACTTCCCAGCGCACAAGCCGGGGCCTTTCTATGTCCGTCCACGTCAATTTCCTGCTGCGCTTTCCGCTGCTGCAAAATCTGCCCGCCGAAACGCTGGATGAAATTTCCTCGCAGATGGTCATGCGCACGCTGGCGCGCCGTAGCGTCGCCATGCAAAAGGATCAGCCCGGCCAAGGGCTGGGTTTCCTGCTGGAAGGCCGCTTGCAGGGGGTGGACTTCACGCTGGACGGACGCGAGGTGGGGCTTTATTTCGTCAATCCCGGCGATTATTTCGGCGAACTGGCGGTGGCCGACGGACAACCGCTACCGGAATTCGTGATCGCGCTGGCGAAATCGGAAATGCTGATCCTGCCGCAGGACAGCGCGCGCCGCCTGCTGTTCTCGACGCCCGCCATCGCCGAACAGGTGGTGTTGCGGCTGGCAACGCGGGTGCGCACCGGCACCGCCCAGCGCAACCTCCTCAGTCTGCCCAACCCGATGCAGCGCCTGTGCGCGCAACTGCTGCTGATGGGAGATGCGCCGCCGCACGTGATCGCGCACGCGCCCACGCACCAGGAACTGGCTATCATGATCAACACCAGCCGCGAAACGGTGACGCGCGCCTTTCAACTTCTGCAAACGCAAAACGTGCTACAAAGGGACGGCGACAACATCAAACTGCTCCAGCCGGAGCTTCTGCGCCGCAACGCCGAGGGCGACAAGTAGGCATTCGTATTAGTCGTTGCCCGGCACTTCGGCGCCTTCCCTGTTTTCCCGGTCGTCCCTGCTCATCAGCTTCTTCAGTCCGGCCATGCTATCGCGAAAAGCGGCGGTGACCCGCTCGCCTTCTTCACGGTTGCGCACCACGTATGGGGTGATGGTGACCATCAATTCGGTCTTGTCGCGCTTGTTGCCCTTGGCGCCGAACAGGTAACCCAGCACGGGAATATCCTTAAAACCGGGTAGCCCCTTGCTGGTCTGGTTGCTGTTGTCCTGGATCAAGCCGGCAATCATCAGGGTCTTGCCTTCCTCCAGGGTCACTTCTGTTTCGACCTTGCGCTTGGAAAACTGCGGCGACTGGATGCCGCCACTGGCAACGTCGGCAACATCGCTGACCTCCTGGGTAAGCGCCAGGCTCACCAGACCGGAAGCGTTGATGTGCGGCTTGACGCTCAGCAGGATGCCGACCGTGCGGTACTGCACCGAATTGGACGTGGTCAGCCCGGTGGTGGTAGCGGTGGAGCCCGGCATGGAAACGGTCTGGGTGATGATCGGCACATCGCGCCCCACTTCGATCTTGGCTTCACGTCCATCGCTGGCCATGATGTGCGGGGAGGACAGGATGTTGACGTCGGTAGTCTGGGCCAGGGCATTGATCATGCCCACCACGTCGCCGACGCCATTGAACACTAGGTAGTTGAGACCGGGAGCAAAAGTGTTGTCGACGAGCTTGGCTGCCGCACCAACAGACGTCATTCCGGTATCCAGGGCGGTTTGCGTTGGGTAACGCGTACCGTTAATACCCAGTTTTCCGCCTTTCAGCCACCATTCGATGCCGAACTTGGTCTCGTCATTGAGGGTGATTTCAGCCACCATCACCTGGATCAGCACCTGGCGCGGGATGATGTCGATACGCTCGATGATTTTCTTGATCTGCAAGTAATCCTGCGGGCTGGCTTTGATAACCAGGACATTGGTGGTTTCATCGGGAATGATCTGCACGCTGCCGGTCATGCCGACGCCGGATGTAGGAACATTGCCCTTGAGCACGACCTTAGTGGGGTCGCTCGACAGACCGCTGCCGCCGCTCTGCGCGATGGGGGCGCCGCCGTAGATTTGCCGCAGCACGTTGGCAACGCGCACGGCGGTGCTGTTCTGGATGGAATGCACGTGGATGCTGGTGCCGACGCCGTCACGGGGTTCATCGTCCAACGCCCTGATCCATTTTTCCGCAGCGTCCAGCACGGCATCGTTGGAAGCGGCGACGAGCAGGGCATTCATGCGCATGATCGGCATGAAGAAAATCTTGTTGGCTTCGGTGCCGGGCCAGTTGAACATGCCGGAGGCCTTGAACAAGGTTTCCATTTCCTTGGCCATTTCCTTGGCATCCCCCTTTTCGATCTGCACCAGCTTGATCTTGACGTGTTGCAGGTAATCAACGTCCAGCACTTTCACCATGTCGAGCAGCTTGGCGACGTTGGCGGCACGATCGGCCACCACCAGGTAGCGGTTGGTGGGATCGTTGACGATGCCCGCCTGCGGGCCGACGAAATTGCGTAGGGTATTAACCAGTGCCGAAGCCTGGACGAATTTCACCGGGATGATCTGGATCAGCGGCGAGCCTTCACCCAGCGCTTCGAAGGTCAGCGTGTCGCGCGGCGCATTGGCATCCTTGACCACCTTGTATACCTTGCCGTCGCGCAGGATGGAAAGATTGTTCAGTGAAAGGACGCTTTCCAGCAGGGTAAACAGGTCGGCCTGGCTGACCGAACCCTGGGTATTGATGGTGACCTTGCCCTGAATGCTGGGATCGACGATGTAATTGAGGTGCAGCATCTCGCCCAGCACGGCTTGCAGGACTTCGTAGATATCGGCGTTGTCGAACTTGAGAATAGTGCCGGCCAAGGCGGCGGAAGGCAGTTCCGGGGGACGCATTTTCACACCGTTGACCGTCGCGCGGCTGGGGAGCGGTTGCGCGGCGGGAGCGGGCGCGCTGGCAACAGCGTTTCCTGCTTCGTCAGCGCAAGCGCCGGAAACAAGCAACAGCCCCGACAATGCCGCGATGGCAAGGGGCCCGACGCCATGAGTTAACCCGGATATTTCACAAATACCGCCAAACCCCGTGGGAGCGGCCTTGGCCGCGAGATTTTGACTTTTTCGCACCGGAACCGAAGAACTCGCGGCCAAGGCCGCTCCCACAGGTTGAAGGTGTTTTTTACGAAACATGCGGGTTAACATAGACGATGACTCCTGAAATAGTTGCCGGTATCGGCAGCGGCAATGGCGTTCATTTCTTCAGCACTTCCTTGCGCGCATCGGCTTCCGGGGCAGCATGAAAACTTTCCACGGCAAGCTTGATCGACAGTGTGGCCGGTTGCTCGACATCCGGAACGCGGACATCCAGCCGACTGATTTTCATGACGCGCGGAGCACGGGCGAGGCTTTCCAGTAAATTAACCAGGGACTGGGTCGGCGCTTCGATCTCACCTTCTGCCAGAATCGCGGCAAAAGCACCGCTGCGGCGCGGCGGCATGACGCTGCCGCCGACCGGTTTGGCCTGCGCAGCGGCGGCCAACACCTGCATTTCGCCCAGCAGCTGCGCGCCAGCCTGCTCGGCCGTGGCAGCAGGAAATCCGCGCACCTTTTCGCGGGCGAGGCGCTCGCGCTTTTCCTTGAGCGTTGCCTCCCATTGCTTTTGTTGCCCGGTCTTGCGCGTCATGTCGCGGTTTTTTTTCTCCAGCGCGGCCATGCGCTCCGTCAATTCGTCGTATTCGACACCGAGCTGGTCCATCGCCAGGGCAAACAGCAACACGCCCGCACACAAGACGCCCAGCGGTTGCCAACCGTAGAGCGCGACGAATCTCCCGATAGCGCGACGCAAGCTGGCACGATTCATCCAGGACGGGATCATCGGCCAGCACCCCACTGCATTTTCAGGGCAAAGGGACGACGCGCGTCATCCCTGGCCACTTGCGCATCCAGCGCAGCGATGGCGCTGAATTTTCCGTCCTGTTGCAGACTTTCACCCAATTCGTGATTGTCGGTGCCGTAACCTTCGATTTCAACGGCTGAACCATCCTGGCGGAAGGCGACCAGCCAAGCCTCCTGCGGCAGGGCGCGCTGGATTTCCTGCAATGGCTCCAATGGCGAGAGCGTAGTGGAAAACCCGGCGATCCCATCGAGTTCCTGCTGGGCACGCAAGATGTCATGCTCCGTCTCCAGCGCCTTGCGGTAGCGCGGCGTGAGACGTTTGACATCCGCTTCCAGCGTTTGCGTTTCTTCGCGCAGGCCCGCTACCGTCCACCAGGCGGCCCCCGCCAGCAGGGCACCAACAAGCACCAACAGAATGGCCAGCGGAATCAGGCGGGCGCTGACCGATGCCTTGTCCGGCACCAGCCAGATGCCGCTACCACCCTGCCGCCATAGCGCCAGCAGGCGTTGCGGCAAATCCGGGAGAGGCGGGCAAGGTTGCAGGCGGGGCAACGACAGCGCGTCCGGCAGCTTGCCCTCCATGCCGGAAGCGTAAACCACGGCAGGTTTCAGCCCGCTGCCGTCAAGCGCGATCAGATCAAGCGAAAGTTCGCGCGCCAACGCATCGTCGGAAAGTGGCGCCGCACCGGCGGATATGCAGCGCGAACGCTCCGGCATGGCGCCCTGTCGGTAGAAATGCAAATGGGCGGCTGTGCCGTCCCGTTCGATACATCCCCAGGGTTGGGCAGCGTGGTTTGCAGACAGGGCCGCCCCGGTCAGATGCGCGCGGTGAAACACTTCGGAAAGGCGCAGGCCGACGCGCGCCAGGGCATTTTTCATCTCGGCGACCCAGGAACGGGGCAGCCAGAAGACACTGACCTCCCAGTGTTTTCCCGCCGCCTTGGCCTGGTGGCTGCGTTCCAGTTCCTTCGGTGAAAAGGGCAGGAATTTGGTCATCTCGAAATCGATCAGCGCGTCCAAGTCCTTGCGGGCGACACGCGGACAGGAGAACGACAGGAAGCCGCCCACGCCGGCAGGCGCCCCCGCCAGCACCGGGGTTTCCGGCGCCACATTCCATTTCGCCATCAGGGGACGAATGGCGGACAGCAGTTGCTCCGCCAAGGGGTCGTCACCCGGCACGGCAACCTTTTCGGAACACGCGATTTTCCAGCCCCCCGGCCCGAACGACCAGAGCGAGACCACGAGGTAGCCGGGCTCTGGAAGAAGAGACAGTTTTTGCAGTTTTGTCAGGGCGGACATCAATCAAAACCGGTTTGCAAGGGGCCGTATGATAACACCTCGGGAACATCCTTCCCATCCTTGACCATGGCTTCCACACGGCGCACTTGCCCGTTGCGCTCCAGCGCCAGGAGGACGCGGCGCACCGGGGAAGGCTTATCCTGCAAGATTTGGCGCGCGGGCTCGCCAAGTATCTGTACGGCCTCGCTCATGGACAGTGCCTTGGCGCGCCGCGCCTCCCCGAATCGCCCCAGACTGGCGGCACTGGCTCCGGTGAGCGCACCGATGACCGGCAGCGGCGCGCGGTTGAGGTCAATGGTCTTGACGCCGGTGCCGACCGTCACCCACTGTGCCAGCCCCGGCTGTTGCCGGCCGCTTTCGTCCACGCCCCCCCCTTGACGCAGGCTCAAGGGAAGAAATGTCAACGCCAATATTTCCCGCATGTCGGCAAAACCATTTTCCCCTCTGAGCTTGCCGAGCATTTTTCCGGCTTGCAGCATTCGCTCCGCCAGGAGGGCGGCTTCGCCTTCCTTCTCGCCCATGGCATGCAGAATACGCTGGAGTTCTTCCTTGCTCAGGAGATTGATGTCCGGCAGGCTGTTTTCCTCGATCCACACCAGCACTTCGCCCTCCGGCAATACCACGCGGTACGGGCCACCGGGACGCCACAAGGGCGCCTTGGCGGCGACCGAGGGGTCCATGGCCGCCAGTTCCGGCTCCATGAGTTGCGCACGAACGATTTGCGCCAGGGCATATTGCAGAGCGCTTTCCAGCGCGAGATCGCCTTGCAGCCCTTCCTTTTCGTTCAGCACGATTTGGGCGTTGATGCGCAGGGTGTGGGCGATGCCCAACCCGACCACCGAAAGGAAAACCAGGATGCCAAGAACGTACAACAGAATATAACCGGCGTGCTTTTTCATAGGGGGATCACCACCGCCGGCAGCATGCCGCCAGGAAGCGTCAACTGGATGCGCACCGCCAGCGGCGGCGGCAGATCCTTTCCTTGCGGCCATTCGTCCGCCCAAGCGGCAACGGGCTGAGGAGAATCGGGGCCGGGAACGCGCACCAGGAAGGAAAAAGCGCAGCTGGTCAGACCGTTGACCAACACTTCTTCATGATAGGGTGCCGCCGCGTCCTCTGCCGTGGGAACAGGCGGGGAGGACGCATCGTCTCGTTCCTCGGGCGCGCCGCCCAGGATGCGCTCGTGGACCAGCTTGTTGGCAATGGCCGCCCGCGTCAGTTGAATGCCATGCACCAGTTCGACATTTCCGCCCTGACCGGTACGGCAAGTCAGCAGAACCTGGTTCCGCCCCGGCCAGTTCAAGCTTTGCGGCAAAGTCTGGGTGGAAAAGGCAAACCAGCCCGGTTGTCCGCCAAGCGGCGTCACCTTGTGCACGCCGCCTTGCAGCTCCTGGCGCAGCAAGCGGAAAAATCCGCGCGTCTCCTGCTGCTGACGGATGTGCTGGTGCGCGCGCTGATAAAAATCCATACCGGTTCGCAGAATATCGGCCCCCAGCGCAACGATTAGCGCCGCGAGCGTCATGGCGATGAGCAACTCGATAAGGGTAAAACCGCCTTGTGCGCGGCGCGCGGCGCGCAGAATCACGGCAGTTTTCCCATGGAAAAGGCCGCCTGTTGCCCGGGAGCGGACGCACCGGGAGCACCGGGAGCACCGGGAGCGGGAGCACCGGTAGCATTGGCGGGAGGAGGCTTGCCGGGACTGGTTGGGCGGGTCTGCCAGCGGGAAAGCTGGTAGCGTTTTTCCTGGCCGACTTTTCCCCAAAAAACCTCCACGGTAATGGCCTCCAGCTTTAACGGAAACTTGATTTTTTCCGCAAGCGCAGCTTCCAGCAAGGGGACGGGACGCACCTCAATTTTATAGGCATAAACCACCCCCCCATAATTTTCCTCGTCTTCGCGGTCACGGACATCGAGACGAGTATCAAGGCGCGTTTCATCCAGCTTGGAGCGCGCCAGCAGCATGGCGTTCTGGTATTCGGTGGCTTGCCGCAACAGCCTGAGCGAACCGGAAAAGGCATTCAGCACAGCCGCATAGGAGACGCCCAGCAGGGTGATGGCGATGACCACCTCGATGAGTGTGAAACCGCCGCTGCGGCAGCGCCGGTTGTTCATCCTGGATATTCCATCAGGATGCGGGGCTGGCCGCGAACGGCTCCGCCTGTCCGGTCAGGCCGCGCACGCGGATGCCCGCACGCGCCTTGCCGGGCATGAGAATGTCGAAACGCGCTTCGGTAGCACTACCGTCTGAATAATAAAGGATTTGCAGGTTTTCCTCGACGCCGACGCCAGCCTGTCTTTGCGTTGCCTGCCTCTCAAAAGCATAGTTTTCCGGCAGGCTGAGAAGTTCGGTTTGCAGCATGCCATCCCTGCGGCGCAGGCTGCCGGTGGCAAAATCCAGTTCGACGTACTGGGTCTTGCCGCTGAGGACGGCCTTGACCCTGACGCGGTTAAGCTCGCGCAAGGTTTTTTCCACCCATTGTTTTTCCTGCGACCCTGCCACCAAGCGGTTGAAGGCGGTCGCAACCAGAGATAGGGAAAGCCCGGCAATGGTCATGACAATGAGCAGTTCGACCAGTGTAAACCCGCGCTGATTATTCCCAGCTATTGACATCGGCATCCTCGCCCGTCCCGCCCTCCTGATTGTCCGCGCCGAAGGAAGACAGGTCGTAATCCCCATGGGTGCCGGGGAATTTGTAGTGGAAATTATGGCCCCAGGCGTCCTTTTCGACCTTTTTCTTCATGTAGGGGCCATTCCATTTGGCGGCGCCGACAGCACCCTCCTCCGGTTTTTCCCACAACAGCTTCAAGCCTTCCTCGGTGGTGGGATAACGCCCATAGTCGAGGCGCAAGGTATCCAGCGCGGAGCCGAGCATTTCGATCTGCGCCCTGGCGGCCTTGGTCTTCGAGGCGCCGACGTGGCCGAACAGCTTCGGCCCCACCAGTGCGGCCAGCAGGCCGATGATGATCATGACGATCAGCAGTTCCACCAGAGTAAAGCCGCGCGAGCGGGAAACTTTTACGGGGGCAAGATTTTTGTGCATGAGCATGTCGGTCGATTCCTTCTACATCGGTAAATCGTTAATGGAAAATATGGCCGTCAACATGGAGACGACGATGGCACCGATCAGCCCACCCATCGCCACGATCATGGCCGGCTCGAAAATGGAAATGAAGCCCTTGGTGGCCTTGCGGATATCGGTGTCGTACTGATCGGCCACCTTCAGCAGCATCTTGTCCAGGGAGCCGGTTTCTTCCCCCACCGTGGCAAGATGCCCCAGCAGGGGGGGGAAGAAGCTGTCGGCACGCAGGGGGCGCGCCACGCCCTGACCTTCCTTGATCGACTGCTGCAAGCGGTCAACGGCGCGTTTCAGGGGAATATTGTCCGTCAACCCCTGGATGATATGAATGCTGGTCAAAATCGGCACGCCACTGCCGAGCAGGGTACCCAGCGTGCGGCACAGGCGGGAAAGCTGGATCTTCAGTATCAGCTTGCCGGCCACGGGCGCGCGCAGCACCAGCCCGTGCCACCAGACCTGTCCACCCGCCGTGCGGATGTAGGCGAGGAACGCCCACACCGCCAGCGCCAAGCCGACCAGCATGGACAAGCCGTAGGCCACCAGAAAATTGCTGGTATTAATCAGCACGGCGGCGGCAAATGGCAGCTCCTGGCCCATGTCGTTGAAGATTTCGCCGAATTTCGGGATCACTACCACGGTGAGCACGATCAGCGAAGCGATGCCGAAGACGAACAGCAGTACGGGATAGATCGACGAAGTGATGAGAAAATTGCGGAATTCCAGAGTGCGCTCGTAAAAATCGATCAGCCGTTCGAGTGCCAGCGGCAGGATGCCGCCTTCCTCGCCGGCGCGGATCATGTTGACGTAGACGCGGGGAAAGATGCGCGGGTACTGGGAGAAAGCATCCGCCAGGCTTTGCCCTTTTTCCACTTCGAGATAGATGCCGCGCACCACTTCCTGCAAGGCAGGATTTTCCAGGGTGCCCTGCAATATCTTGAGGGCGCGGTCGAGCGCCAGCCCGGCCTTGAGCAGGGCGCCGAGCTGCTCGGTGAATTCCAGCACATCGCCAAGCGCCACGCGCGGCTGGCCGATAAACGGCAAAGCGGCGAGACGGCGCGGCGCGTCCCTTTCGCCGACATGCAGCGGTATCATGCCACCAGCGCGCAACTGGGCGGATACGGCAGCGGCATCGCTGTCTTCCAGCGTGCCGGTGACGGTCTTCCCCTGCGGGCTCAGGGCACGATAATTAAAACGGGGCATAGCGCTAGAATTCCTGCCGGGTGACCCGGGCCAGCTCGTCCAGCGTGGTGACACCAGCCAGCACTTTTCTCAGGCCATCGGCGCGCATCGGACGAATGCCGTCGGCTTGCGCCGCGTTGCGGATGGCTTCCGCAGGCGCTTTTCTGAGAATGGCTTCCCGGACTTTCCCATCCAGCGTCAGCAACTCATAGATGCCGCTACGTCCGCTGTAGCCGGTGTTGGCGCAGTGACTGCACCCGGTGCCCTTGTAGAGAGGCACACCGGCGGCAAGCGCGATGCCTTCCTGCTGCAGAAACAGCCGCTCGATTTCCGTGGGCGCGCTTTCCTGCTTGCAGTGCGGACATATCACGCGCACCAAGCGCTGGGCCAGAATCATCAGCACGGAAGAAGCGATCAAGTAGCTTTCCACCCCCATGTCGAGCAGACGGTGAGGCGCGCTGAAGGAGTCGTTGGTGTGCAGCGTGGAAAACACCAGATGCCCGGTGAGGGCAGACTGGATAGCGATTTCCGCAGTTTCCCGGTCACGGATCTCGCCGACCATGATGACATCCGGGTCTTGCCGTACGATGGAACGCAAGGCAGAGGAAAAATCCAGTCCGATCTGGGACTTGACCTGTATCTGGTTGATGCCTTCGATCTGATATTCGACCGGGTCTTCGACGGTGATGATTTTCAGCTCGGGCGTATTGATTTCGCTGAGGGCGCCGTACAACGTAGTGGTCTTGCCGCTACCGGTGGGGCCGGTGACCAGGATCATGCCGTGGGGCTGGACGATATGCCGCCGAAAGTCGGCCAGCGTGTCGTCTTCAAAGCCCAGCAGGCCAAGATCGAGCACGGTGGCGCCCTGATCCAGGATGCGGATCACCATGCTCTCGCCGTGCAGGGTCGGCACAGTCGAAACGCGCATGTCGATTTCACGGCCATGCAGGTCCATCTTGATGCGTCCATCCTGCGGCAGGCGGCGTTCGGCGATATTCATGCGGGCGCGCAACTTGAGGTGCGAAATGCTCGGCAGGAACATGCGGCGCGGCGGCGATTCGATATCGTGCAACACGCCGTCGATGCGGTAGCGCACCTTGAACTGGCTTTCGTAAATTTCCAGGTGGATGTCCGAAGCGCGCGCGTCCACGGCGTTGGAGATGACTTGCTGTACCAGTCGCACCACCGGGGCATCCTGGGCCTGCACGCGCAAGGACTCCAGCTCGTCCTCGCCGGTCGCTTCACCGTCCTCCAGCATTTCGGCGGCGCTGAACAGGCCATGGGCGGCGTCATCCCCGGCAGCGTAAGCCTTTTCAATCTGCGCGAGGATATCTTCGCGACGCGCCAGGAACAGCTTGAGGGGAAAATTGGAAAATTGCCGCAGGGCATCCAGCAGGTGCATGCGCACCGGCACCGAGGTCACCACCTGAAGCTGACTGCCTTCCACACCCAACGGCAGGAAGGCATGCTCCCTGAGAAAAAGGGGAGAAACACCGTCCAGCGGAACCATGTCGCCGGGAAAGGCGCCGGGCTCGAGAATAGGAGCCCCGAGCAGTTCGTGCGCCTGCTCCAGCAAGCGGATTTCGTCCTGTGTTGACATCAAAGTACGTCTTGTGTGGGGGCGCTTATGTTAGCACATGCAAAGCACTCACCAGAAATGCCGGAAAACACTTTTTCCCAGGAAAAAGTTCTATGCCGCCCCCATGGTCACGCGCGCGATTCCGGCCAGATCGTCGGCGCTGGCGATGTTGCCGTAACCGGTTTTTTCCAGCAAGGCACGGCAGGCCGATGCCTGATCATAACCGTGCTCGAACAGCAACCAGCCGCCGGGCACGAGGTAGCTGCGGGCGCCGCTGACGATGGCGCGGATGTCGTCCAGCCCGTCCGCGCCCGCAGTCAGTGCGGCCGTTGGCTCGAAACGCACGTCGCCCTGCCCGAGATGTGGGTCACCATCCGCTATATAGGGTGGATTGGCGGCGATGACCTCGAAACGCTCATGTGTCGCTAGGGCGGAGAACCACGAGCCGTGCCGGAAATCGATGTTTTGTGCGCCGAGCCGTGCCGCATTGGTGCATGCCACTTCCAGCGCGGCGGCAGAAAATTCCACGGCGGTCACTTTTGCCAGCGGGCGATGGCGGGCAATAGCGATGGCAACGGCGCCGCTGCCGGTTCCCAGATCAAGCACGCGGGCCGGAAGGTCAATGGGCAGGTGGAGCAGCGCCCGCTCCACTAGCAACTCGGTTTCCGGGCGCGGGATCAACACGGCGGGCGTCACCTTGAAGGGCAGACCGAAAAACTCGCGCTCGCCGAGCAGATAGGCAAGCGGTTCCCCCGCCAAGCGACGTTCCAGCAGTTTGTGAAAAAGATCGGTCTGGCGCGGGACGGGGGCTTCGCTGTCGTGGGCGATCAGCCAGGCGCGGGGTTTCCCCAGCGCATGACTGAGCAGGATTTGCGCCTCCAGGCGCGCAGCGCGCGAGTCGAGTTCGAGTGCTGCGGATAGCGCAGCCGCGGTCTGCAACAGGATGCGGGCAATCAATTTTCCTCGCCCAGCGAAGCCAGTAGTTCCGCCTGCTGTTCGGCCAGCAGCGCGTTGACGAGATCGTCGAGATCGCCGTCCATGATCTGATCGATCTTGTAGAGCGTGAGATTGATACGATGGTCGGTCACGCGCCCCTGAGGAAAATTATAGGTACGAATGCGTTCCGAGCGGTCGCCGCTACCCACCAGCGATTTTCGCGTGGCTGCGGTTTTGGCGTTTTGTTCGCGCGTGCGGATGTCCATGATGCGCGCCGCCAGCACGCTCATCGCCTGGGCGCGATTCTTGTGCTGCGAGCGGTCGTCCTGACATTCCGCCACGATGCCGGTGGGCAGATGCGTGATGCGCACCGCCGAGTCGGTCTTGTTGATATGCTGCCCCCCCGCACCGGAGGCACGGTAGGTATCGATGCGCAGGTCGGCGGGGTTGAGCACCACTTCGGCGATTTCATCGGCCTCGGGCATCACTGCCACGGTGCAGGCGGAAGTGTGGATGCGCCCCTGGGTTTCGGTTTCCGGCACGCGCTGCACGCGATGCCCGCCGGACTCGAATTTCAAGCGCGAATAGGCGCCCGCGCCATTGATCTTGGCGATGATCTCCTTGTAGCCGCCCAGCTCGGAAGGGCTTTCCGAAATGATTTCCACCTGCCAGCGATTGCGTTCGGCGTAACGCGAATACATGCGGAACAGGTTGCCGGCGAACAGTGCCGATTCGTCGCCTCCGGTGCCGGCACGAATTTCCAGAAACAGGTTGCGCTCGTCATTGGGGTCTTTCGGCAACAGCAATTTTTGCAGATCGAATTCAATCTGCTCGATGCGTGCGCGACCGGCGGCGAGTTCTTCCTCGGCATAAGCGCGCATGTCGGGATCGGACAGCATCTCGCGCGCTTCGACCTGATCCTGCCCGGCCTGGCGGAATGCGCGATACAGCTCGACCACCGGGGTAATTTCGGCATGTTCGCGTGAAAGTTTGCGAAAGCTGTCCATGTCCGCTGCGGCATGTTCGCTGGACAGCAACAGGTCCAGCTCGACCAGGCGCTCGGCAAGCTGGTCAAGCTTGGCTTGGATGGAGGGTTTCATGAAGGGTGGAGAGCTCCGGCAAAAATCCTAGCGCTCATGAAGTTCTTCGCGCGATGGCAGCATGATGTGATCGACAGCAAGCTTTCTGTATGGCACCTTCGCGGAGGATTTTGCAGGCATTTCGTCATCATCCTCGAATATGACGATTTCCACCCTTTGCCCCGCACGAAACGGCAGACCTGTAAGAACGGTGTTCTGCGGGTCGGTTAGCGTGATAATCTGTTTGTAGGCCAGCATGATTCTCTCCGCGAGCAAAAGGTTATTCCGGGTGAATGTTGAACAGGCGGCGCAGCAAGGCCTCGGACTGGCGGCGCTCTTCGCCGGTGACCAGATGCAGGGCGTGACTGGGGGCGTGTAGCAGCTTGTTGGTCAGCGCCCGGCTCATGATTTCAATCACGGCGGCCGGATCTTCACCGTTGGACAACAGGCGCTTGGCGTGTTCCAGTTCGTGGCGGCGGTAACGCTCCCCCTGGTCGCGCAATGCCCGAATGGTCGGCACCATGCCACGCACTTCCAGCCATTCCATGAAGCTGCCAACCTGGTTGTCGATGATGCTTTCGGCTTCCGCCGCTGCCAACTTGCGATTGTCCAGCCCTGCTTCGATTACCTGAGCCAGGTCATCGACCGTGTAGAGGAAGACGTCGTCCAGTTCGCCCACTTCCGCCTCGACATCGCGCGGCACCGCCAGGTCAACCATGAATACCGGGCGATGGCGGCGCGCCTTCACGGTGCGCTCCATCAGCCCCTTGCCGAGGATCGGCAGCGGGCTGGCGGTGCAGGTGACAATGATGTCCTGCTGCGCCAGAGTTTCCGGCAGTTCGTTCAGCGTGATCGCCGTGCCGTGGAAACGCTGCGCCAGCAGGCGCGCGCGTTCCACCGTGCGGTTGGCCACGGTGATGTGCTTTGGGCGCTGTGCCGCGAAATGGCTGGCGCACAACTCGATCATCTCGCCTGCACCAATGAACAGCACGTTCTGTTCGGATATGGCGGGGAAAATCCGCTCCGCCAGGCGCACAGCCGCCGCTGCCATGGATACGCTGCTGGCGCCAATCTCGGTTTGCGTGCGCACCGCCTTGGCGACCGAAAAGGTGCGCTGAAACAGCTTGTGCAGCAGCGTGCCCAGCGTTCCCGCACGTTCAGCGGCGCCCACCGCCTGCTTGAGCTGGCCGAGAATCTGCGTTTCTCCCAGCACCATCGAATCCAGCCCGCTAGCCACGCGGAAGGCATGCTTCACTGCCTGCTCCTGCGGCAGGGTATAGAGATAGGGATCGATGGCCGAGCGTTGCAAGTCGTGGTAGCTCGCCAGCCACTCGACCGCCGCCTGCGGTTCTTGGGTATTGCAATAGATTTCCGTGCGGTTGCAGGTTGAAAGGATCGCCGCTTCCTTGACGGGTTGCTTGCCGATGAAATCGAGCAAGGCACGCTCCAGCGTCTCGGCGTGAAATGCCACCTTCTCCCGTATCGATACGGGCGCGGTCTGGTGGTTGATGCCGAATGTGAAGAGCTGCATGGCGCGGTGGGGAAAGGATTCCGGAAAGCGGAGAAAGAGCGTCATTATATGAATTTGTGGGGGGGATGAAAACCTGTGCGCTCTGGACAATTCGTTTTAGGCGGGTTAATTTCGCCCCACAAGATCAAATGGACGTTCAAATGGATGCATGCCGCCCGGTTCCAGCAGAAATTACCAGCTACCGCATTGCCATCCCGACCCGAAACGCCGGAAGACTATGGGAAGAGGTCATACATGCCATTCTTCAGCAAGTACCGCCCCCCCGGCAGGTTTTGGTCATTGACAGTGAATCCGGCGATGACACTCGGATGCTGGCCCATGCCGCGGGTTTTCTGGTGCATAAAATCCGGCAGGAAGAATTCAGCCACGGCGGCACCCGCAATCTGGCATTGAGCCTGTTGCAGCCCACGGAGGTCATCGTATTTCTGACCCAGGATGCCATTCTTGATTCACCGTACGCCATTGCGCGCCTGCTGGCGTCTTTTGAGGACAAGACCGTTGCCTGCGCTTACGGACGGCAATTGCCGCATCTGAACGCAACCCCCATCGCCGCGCATGCCCGTTTATTCAACTATCCGGCACACAGTAACGTGCGCTGCCTGGCGGATCGCGCGCGACTCGGCATCAAGACCGCTTTTCTGTCCAACTCGTTCGCGGCCTACCGCTGGGATTGCCTGGAGCAGACGGGTGGTTTTCCTGAGAAGGTCATTCTCTCGGAGGACATGCTGATAGCCGCCAAACTGCTCCAGGCCGGATACCGCATTGCGTATAGGGCGGACGCCCGCGTGCGCCATTCACACAACTATCGTCCGTGGCGGGAATTTCAGCGCTACTTCGACATCGGTGCCCTTCATGCCCAGGAATCCTGGCTGCTGGCGCAATTCGGTGCAACGGAAGGCGAGGGGCTGCGCTTCATCCTTTCGGAACAGCGCTATCTGCTGACGCGCGCGCCTTGGCTACTCCCGCTTTCCTGGCTAAATACCCTGATGAAATACGCGGGATACCGGATGGGGCGCAATTGCAACTTCATTCCTGCGCGACTCAAGACAAAACTGAGCATGCACCCAGCCTACTGGAAAACCCCCGGTAGCTGAATCACACCGGAGAATTTCAGGGTTCAGCCCGGCGTTCCAAATATTTTCCACCGAGCGTGCGAAAGGGGCGGAACATTTGCAAAGCGATTTCAGACCATCTAAAATGAAGGCGTTGATAACATACGCAAGGAGTGCAATCAATGGCATCCGTCACTGTTCGCAACTTACCCGATGAAACGCACCGGGCCCTACGCGTGCTCGCGGCTACCCATGGCCGCAGCACTGAGGCAGAAATTCGGGTCATTCTTGAAAATGCCGCCCGGCCCGCGGGCCGTATTAAGCTTGGTTCTCTGCTTGCGGAAATTGGACGCGGAGTTGGGGGCGTTGATTTTGAGATTGAGCGCGACAGAACACCTGCCGAGCCTGTGAGCTTCGAATGATCCTGCTTGACACGAACGTTGTTTCTGAGCCGTTGAAAGTGGTGGCCGACAGGAATGTCATTGCCTGGATTGACGCGCAACTCATCGAAACAATGTACCTCTCGACGATCAGCCTTGCTGAATTACGTTTCGGCATCGCCGTATTGCCAGAAGGCAAACGTAAAGATGCGCTACATTCCAATCTTGAGCAGCGCGTGATACCACTATTCTCTGGCCGCATCTTGCCGTTCGACGATGCCGCATCACGTGCTTATGCGTCTTTGCGTGCGCGCGCTCGCGCTTCTGGACATGCCATTGCACCCACAGATGGCTATATTGCAGCCATCGCAACGGCAAACAGGTTCGCGGTAGCCACACGCGACAAATCACCTTTTGAAGCTGCTGGTTTGACTGTCATCAACCCTTGGGATTCGCGGGCGAATTGATAGCTGGCGTGGTAACACAATCCTGCACCCATTCCCAGAAAACATTGCGATGAACCTCGTGCAGCCCCCAGGGGTTCCACTGAGCATGCACCCAGGCTACTTGAAAACCCCCGGTAGCTGGAACACGCCGGAGAATTTCAGGGTTCAGCCCGGCGTTCCAAATATTTTCCACCGACCCCCCTGAGCCCGTGCCATAAACCCAGAGTCATCATCTTCAGGTTTTGCAGACGTGGTGGTGTAATCAGGGTAAAGAAAGCGAATTTCAGCAGCAACCTCCAGGCGTCGTTGAGCACCCAGTTCAGGGGAACATGTCCGCGCCTGTAGATCAATAACGCATTGCGGCACAGATAGTAATTCCGCAAGGGAGAGCGAACGGAAACACTCTGCCTCCCGCGCCCCCACGTGATCACCTCGTCTCCAAGACTGTGGCGCATTCTGGCGCTGTCCAGGCCGACGCAGCGATAGCCCTTGCTTCGCGCCCGCAGCCCCCACTCCACGTCTATGTAGTCGATGAACAGGGTTTCATCCATCAAGCCGACCTCTGCCAACACGCTCAGGCGTATAAGCGAGCCCGAGGTTATCAGGTAACTAACCTCATGCTCCTCCGGCTTTGCAGTACAGCCGATCTTGTGGATTTTCCAGCCATCAAACCGTATGAACGGTGCCGGGCAGGAATGGCGCGGATCATAATAGCGCGGCCCGACAGCGGCGATCCTGGCACCGGAAGAAGCCGCAGTTTCTTCCCATGACAGCAGGGTTGTCACCATACCCGTTTCGGGCAGACTATCCTGATCGAAAAGTATCACGTGCGTAAAGCCGTTGCGTTGCGCCCAGCGTACTGCCAAGTTTAAGGCGGTCGCTACCCCAAGGTTTTGTTCCAGCGGCAGGAGGACTTTTTCTTTTCCCGCTTGCTTCCGGAGCCAGTCGAGTGGTTCTGGCGGAGAGCCGTTGTCCACGATAAGGATTTTTTCTACCTGCGCCTGAAGGGCGACCAGTAGCCGCTCTAATGCGATAAGGTCAGGGTGGTATGTGACAACAATTGCGGCTGTATTCGAGGGATTATTCTTGGCTATCACGTCCTTGTTTGATTGGCCTATTGTTTCGATGGTGCCATACCCGTAAGCATGGGGTCGTTAACGATATGCTTCCAATCGCCGCGCACTTTACTCCATTGGTCAATTTGGTAGATCGAATATGGCTTGCTGGTTTCAGGATTCAGGAATTCAAGCTTTTGAGACACGGAAACCGTTTCATTTTCAGTTTTGATACTTAGCACTTCAACCGTGATTAGCGCCCAACTCTTGCCATGATAAAGAATATAAAAATCTTCCGTCATGGCACCTGTCGTTTGCTCAAGGAGAAACTTCTTTTTCCAGTCTCTTTCTTGATGCGCTTGCCAGTATTCGGTTATCTGCGGCTTCAACCCATTTTCCGATAGAGTCTTTTCCAAATCCAGTGTCGCATATCGAATCATGGAATTTTGGGCTACGCTGGTCGTCTTTGACAGCGCCCCCCCGCCGACTGGCTGACCAGCACACCCGTATTGCCCCAACGCCATGAGCAACACCATCCCTTTTAGCAAAACTTGAAATTTTTTCTGGAACGCCATTATCGCACCTTAATAACACCTAAAATAAACCCATATTCGCCTTGATGGGAAAACCACACCGTTCTCTTTAGGCTCTGCGTATTACATTGGAGCGACCATGGCCGCGAGTTCTTCTGTTCGTCCAGAATCTCGCGGCCAAGGCCGCTCCTACAAAACCACCTACTGGACTGGCCAGATTTTACCGATGCTTTTGAACGCGTCACCGGCTGTTTGGTAACCAATGTAGATTTCCAACCCGTGCTGCGTCATGAGCGTTTTTTCCAGTCCGGTATTCAGTGTGTAGACACTTGACGTGGAGAGCGTCTCATTGATTTTGAAAGCCATGGCAGCCGGATTGCCCACATCTTGCATCACCCATCCCGTACCGGTATTGAAGAACCAGAGCGCGCCTTGGAAAAGGGCGCCATCCGAAGGCAGCTTGGCGGCCAGCCAAATGGTGGCCTGCCTGCCGACGTCAGCCGCAACTGGACGCAAGGTGATGTCAAGCTTGAGCCCATTGCCGGTCACCGATTCGCTAACCGATGTTCCGGCGGGTTTGAGCGTAAACGACGCACTCTTACCGGTGCACGTAACACTCACGGTAGTGTCGGAAGTTGGGGCTGTTGCCGTATTGACCAGTGACACAGTCGAACCGGAAACCTGGAGCGGGGCCGTGGTAGGCGAGAAGGTGCAGGTGCCCAAAGCAGCGTTTGCAGGACTCGGTGTGATGGTTAAAGTATGGCTGCTACCGAAAGTCAGTTCCTGCTCGCTCAGTGCAATTGAAACCAAAGCTCCCTGAACTGCCGGCTTGACAGTCAGGGTCTGCGTTTTCCCGGAGCAGGAAATCGTGACAGACGTATCGCTGGTCGGCGGGCTGCTGGAACTGACCAGGGAAATGGTTGAATTTGAAATCGCAAGGGGTGCAGTAGCCGGTGAAAAGCTGCACGTCCCAAGCGAGGCACCGGACGGGCTTGCCGTTATGGTAGAGGTCAGGGTGGAGCCATAGGTTAACTGCGAAGCACTCAGCGTAATTGATGTCAGGGGTTCCTGCGTACTCGCCTTGACCGTAATTGACGTTGTTTTCCCGGAACAGGTAATGGTAACCGGGATATCCGCACTGGGCGCGGTTGTTGCGCTGGTCAACGACACCGTGCTTCCCGCTATGGAGAGCGGAGCCGTGGCAGGAGAGAAGCTGCACGAGCCAAGAGACGCGCTCGATGGAACAGGAGAAAGTGTGGCGGTCTGGCTCGTGCCATAGGTTAGCTGCGTGGTGCTTGGCGTTATTCCCGTTAACGTGGGCGCATTGCCACAAACATGCGTCGCATCCTCGCTGGGGTTATTTGCCGTATCCCATGAAGTTGTTGATGCCGCATACCATTGCTCGTAACAATTCTTATCGACCACAATCCGTGTCTGCAAATTGTATATTGACCCACCGGGTATGCTAAGCATATTGAAATAAACCCACCCGCCTTCGTTAGATTTATAGCTGTCAGTGGCAAGCGGCTGGGAAAAAGACAATGCGCCGCTCAAAGGAGGGGAATAAAATTTAAGTTCAGTTCCAGAAACCAGTGTTTCAGCCACTTTAGAGAGGTTGCTGGTAGCAGATGAGGTTGCTGAAAACGCCTCCTGCGTCACAGCCGCATAAACACTAACAGGCGGCTGCTTGAAACGTACTGCAGCCCGAGCATCCTGCTCAACCCGGTAGGTTGACATGCTGACATATAGCCGCTTGGTACCCGGAGGAAAGAATAGCCGCAACTTATCGTTTGACAAATTACCGACCTGTGTTGTCAAGGTAACTTCCGCGCCCTCAACCAGCAACCTATCTGGAGAATAGGTTGTTTTATAGTTGCTGTATTCCTGGCCTACCAAAGGAATATATGAGGAAGCGGCTTGCGCCATTCCCACAAAAGCCGGGAACAACAGCAACGCGATGCTCATCAAACTGCGTTCTACCTTATTACGCATCAGAAACTCCTTGCAGATTTCGTGGGTGATCATTTAATGCCGTACGCAATTACTTCGTCTAGCCAAGCAGAGAAAAGTTCATTACGCAGACGTAGAACATCATACCCAACCACTGTGCAACTTAACAAATTCAATAAAAAAGCCACCGGGGAACCCGGTGGCTTTTTAGCTAGCTTACCAACGGCAAGCTCACTACCCGGCTAGCCTATCAATAGGCACCTGGGGTGAACGTTGCTGGGGCATACATCCAAGAACCCTTCAAGCCGCCGGAAGTTGCATTCCAAATCAGGTAGCTTGTAAGGGCAGGCGCGCCAGCCATACCGAAATTGTTGTAGTTGGCATTGCTGCGTGTATCGGAAGCCTCACTCTGAATCGCCGCGTTCACCCAACCCTTAGTGTAGGTTTGCGTATACACGAGGGAATTGGTGCTGCTGGAAATGGAACCGCCAGTAGCGATGGAAACCAGATTGACTTCATTCGGGAGGCGCAGAGTAGAGCCAGGCGCACACGGGGAGAACGAGCAGCCCACGGTACCCAGAACCAATTCTTCCTCATTGCGGACTGCGTAGCTAACCGTGGGAGACCCGGTACCAACACCAAATGCAGAGTATTGGGTAAATGCACTACCGTTATAGGTTTCCTTGGTCGGGAAAGTCACGATGCCGAATGTATACTGACCTGCGGCATTGTTATAGGGAATAACGAAGTTGCTCGCCCAAATCGCATCTTCAACTTGAGCCTTGGAACTCAACGCCGCGTTATTGGCGAAGGAAGTCAATGCGCCCACGGTGTGATATGCGAGGTTGTCATAATTGGCAAGAGCAGTCATCGGCAACGACAACTCATCCCCTTGACTGGTCGGATTGCGCAACGTTACCGAGCCGGTCAACACATTGTCGGTGTCAGCGGCGCCGAAGGCGGTACCCGCAGAGCAACTCGCGGAATAACTAGCCAGAATAGCGCTCTTGGCAACCGGAGCGGCACCCAAACCACGGATCATGCGCGTCTCAAAAATGGTCACATAGCCGGTACCGACGGGAACCGTGAACTTGGCTCGGGTCGGGTCAAAGCCAGCGGTACCCGTTGCAGCCGGACAATTATTGCCCATGGTGCTCGTAGTGATAGAGGAGTCATCATCACTCGATACGCCAACGGAACCATCAGCATTGGTCACGACCTTACCGGTCCAAACGTCACCGGGGCTCAGGAAAATCAGAAAGTCAAGAATTTCCGCGCTGTTATCGGGGGCATGGAATACCACCTTGGCGACAACGGAATCGGTAGTGTTGGTATTGATCACCTTCAAGTCCGTTTGCCATCCGCCAGCCGTCATGAAAAACGGAGCAATCAGGAGATCGCCCTTACCGGCAGGCGCCAGTTCAACCGCAAAGGCGGAACTGGAGATCATCATCGCGCCCAGAGCCGCTGCCAATACTTTTTTCTTCAACATCATGGTTATCTTCTCCTTAAAGAGTGAATCTAAAAATAGTCTTACCAAAAACACCACTAACCCAAAACGGAATTATTGCTGGCATCCGCACCATACACTGAATGTTCTAGGTCACGTATGAAGACTCTACTGTAATCCCCAATACAAATCAACCTCGCCATCCGCCGAAATTGGCTAACAGGCCCATCTTGTTGCAAATTTACCACACACATCATCTAGCGACGCCTGTTGCTGCCGGCAATATACGGTCACGAAGCAGGAGCATTGGCTTTTCGATGTGCCGGTATGAAAGATAAGCCACGCCATAACTCAACAGGACAAACCCGACGAAAGAGAAAGCCCCACCCAATACGCTAGGCGGCAACAAGGGTTTAACCATTGTCGGCAGAAGATATGAGAGTACAAGGAGATTACATAAATACAATGAATAAGAAATCGAAGCTGTAAACCGGAAAAATGCCGCTATACAACCAAGCCGCTCCCGAATCGTCATAATAACCGGTATCAGAAAAGCCCCGGCAAGTGGAATCAGGGCCAAAACCACCACCTTAAAACCGACATCGGCATTGATATCCTTGTCAACAAAAAAATTATAATAACTTGCCCCCGCAAACAACCCCACGGATACCAGGACAAGGGACCAGCGCATGGCATGCAAACGTGCTCTTTGAGAGCCGTGAAGCATGGCAATGAGCATGCCATACATGATGGCATCCAGCCGAAGCATCACCACCTTCCGATGAATCTCGAAACCTTGCTCTGGATAAACTGTTGCAAGCCACACCCTGAGTCCTATTGGAACAAACAACAGCACCATTACAACAACAAGAAATGCTGTCCGGAACTCCAATCCCATTCTCAGAAGGAGAAACAACATCAGCGGTGAAAGCAGGTAGTACCATTCCTCGATTGCAAGACTCCAGGCCTCGGCAAAGAACGGAGGATGCGGCCATGCCCAGGCCTGCGAAAAAATCACAAATTTATTTTGTTCAATCAATCCTGCACCGAGACCAACCAAAGGATAGGCAAGGACAAGATGCACCAACAGGTAAAAATAATAATTGGGTAGGGTCCGGAACCAGCGCCTTCCCCAGAAATTAACCACCGAAAATACGTCACGCATTGTTTCACGCGCACGAAAAAGGATTCCCCCCACCAGAAATCCGCTCAGGGAAAAAAACAGCTCAACGCCGACGAAACCCAACCAGCCAAAAACATCCAGCCACCCCCTCGGCCAGTATTCGGACATCAAAACGTTTATCCCATGCGAGGCCAGAACAAACAGAACCGCCATGGCGCGCATGACATCCAAACCGTAATTTTTACCGACTGTCGTCATGAATCGCGATTAGCCAAATTTATGCCGTGCATTTAACTCAATTCGTTTCTTCCGGATTTTAGATTGCATGTCGCGCTTATGGTAAAGCGAATGCGGAATGTATTCGGCATCAATTTTCCCGCCAAGAGAACCATTCTTCGCCAACGAAGCGAAGCCCCCGACATTGCTCAGATACCCTCTGGACAGGAAGGCCAGCGGTTGCTGATGTACCTGGCTGACAAGCGCATCAACCGGGCATCCTGCCTTGAAACAACTTGCATGGATTACGCCTTCGTCATCCATCATGTCCGCATCCGTGAATACGGCATCAATGTGCGGCCTGCGCATCAGGAAACTTGCTGCCTCATATAACGCGCCTGAGGAAAACATGCCGGTATCTTCGACCACGGTCACGAAATCCCCCGATGCAAACTGCAAGCCGTAATCCAGGCAAAATAAATCTGATTTGGGCGCCCCCACCCTGCGCAATGAAAACCGGCAATCCCGTTTCTGGAAAACCTTCACGATAGCCTGGGGACGAGAGTGACCAGCCGCATTGTCGATGAAAACACACTCCCACCCCTCATATTGTTGATGGATAAGCGAGTAGATCAGCTCCAATAAGTGTTTGGGATCGGTGTGACGCACCACGACCAGGATCGTAAATCCGGGAGGGGTGCCGCTGCCCAGCGCCACATCACGCGTTGCCATGACGTCCTCCGCGCAAAACCAATCTTCCCAGCTTGACGAGCACTCTTCTTAAGGTGATGTCCCACCAGTTTGGAGAAACCAGAAGAAATTCATTATTCAACACGTCAATCGTTTCATTTTTGATAACGAGCAAGGCATTTTTTTCCTTCAAAACCATTTCCAATTCAGCAACCCGGCCTTCCAGGCGCGACATTTTTGCATCCGACAAGACCCCATTCACATCCGAAACAGGGCGGGATGCCAAGGAGGAAGAAGGGGAGCGCACCCTGTGCGCCAGAATGGAAACACCGGAAGCCAGTTCCATCTGCTTTTCGGAAGTCAGATTCGACAAACAATGCATCAAGGCGGGATTGCCTTCGGCACCCGCGCCGGAAATGCAGTCGACCATCTCCCTGACCGTTGCCTTGCCAAAGATATCCGCATCGTTTCCCGACATTCCGCTAAGGTAGGCGCGCAATATCCAATCAAGCGTATATCGGGGATGCTGGTATGTCTCAACCCCTTCCCACTGAATGTCGAAATCCCGGAACCAATGTTTCAGCCCGGACAAGGTTGCATTGAAATAGTGATCCGGATAACCATGAAGGGGTTGCAGGAAAGCCGTGTCGATCTTGATTCTGGCGCCGGGTTTGCATACCCGGTGAATTTCCCGCGCCGCAATCTCCGGATGCCGCAAATGCTCAAACACCGCCTGGCTGATGACCGCGTCGAACACACTGTCCTTAAACGGCAAGGCTTCCGCCATTCCTATCACATCCGTCCGGGGAAAACGGAAAATATCCAGTTGCACCACATTCGGATAATGCGCGGACTTTCCTCCCGCCCCCAAGTCCAGCACCAGCCCTTTCTCAAACTCCTGTATCAACTGAATGGCATTGGGGCTGTAAGGATGCGTGGAAACATCGCTTCCTGCGGGAATCACGCTTTCGGGCGGCGCACCGGGAATCATCAGCGGCACACCGCCGACATCGGGATAATGCGTGCCGCACGCAGCACAACTGCAGGCATCCGCCTGAAACAAAAGCTTCCCCCCGCATGCCGGACACTGGATAATATCTTCCAGACACCAGGTGCGCCTTGATTCCCGCCCCTCCGAAAACCCTGCCGTCATAACATTTCCACGCGCGGCGGCCAGGCCAGCGAAAAATCTTCCCGCTCCCATGTCAAGTTTGGGTTGTAGGCTGGATCGTTCAGCAACAGTCTTCCCCATCGCAGCTGCATATACTCCACCTCCCGGTTGAAGCGCGCGATTTTTTCCGGGGAGTTCTCGTGGCCGCGCGTCAACGATTCATGGTGATACAACTCAGCATAGGGCGTCCACAAATTACGATAACCCGCCTGCTGAATCCTGAGACAAAAATCCACGTCGTTGAACGCTACCGCCAGATTTTCGTCGAGGCCGCCGACTTCCAAAAAAACCTCCTTGCGCATCACTAGGCATGCCGCAGTAACCGCAGAATAGTTCTGGATCAGCACCGCCCTGCCGAAATAGCCGTACTCCCCGCGCGGCAAGTATTTATGGGCATGCCCGGCCACACCGCACACCAAAATAACCCCGCCATGCTGCAAGGTATCGTTCGGATACCACAGGCGGGCACCAACCGCGCCGATTTCCGGACGGCGCGCATGGCTGACCATTTCGCTCAACCAGGAAGCCGATATCACCTCGACGTCATTATTGAGCAGGCCAACGATTTCCCCCTTGGCATGCCGTACAGCGCCGTTGTTCAATGCCGGGTAATTGAACGGGCGGTCATCACGTACGACACGCGCCGTGCCGTTTTGTTCCAGCATGCGCAAATAACCGAGCGTTTCCCTATCGTCGCTGCCGTTATCGACCACCAGGATTTCATAATTGGGATAGTCGGTTTTTTCAGTGATGCTTTCGACGCACTGGCGCAGAATGCGCACCCCGTTTCTTGTCGGGATGATCAGGGAGACCAGCGGCGGATTTTCCGGCAATGCGTACCGTACCCGATACATCCCGTGAACGTCGTTGGCTTCCATTGCCTTGGCCGGAACAGACTGGCGCGCAAGATGTTCATCGAGGGCGCGCAGGGCGGCAATCACGGCATAGGGTTTTTCGTCGGCTCCGCCCAGCGCCGTGCTTCCGGGTATCATGCGCCAGTGATACAAGATCCTGGGGATATGGCGAATCTGTTCCGGCTTAATGCGCTCGACCACCCGCAAAGCCAGATCATAGTCCTGCGACCCTTCGAGGCCAGGCCGGAACCCGCCGACCGCACGGATAATGTCAGCCCGATAAACGGCAAGATGACAAATGAAATTCTGCGACAGGAACAGATCGGGATTCCAATCCGGCTTGAAATACGGAGCACTACGAACCCCGTCAAGATCGATCTTGTCTTCATCCGAGTAAATCAGCGCAGCATCCGGATTGGCGCAGATTTCCTCCACAACGCGATACAGCGCCGACGGCGCCAGTTCGTCATCATGATCCAGCAGGGCCACGTACCGGCCTGAAGCCAACTCAAGCGCGCTATTCGAGGCGGCGGAAATATGGCCGTTCACATCGCGAAGCACCACCTTGATACGCGAATCCAGCGTGCCATATTCGGCCAGCAGGCGTTTGATGGTCGGCATTCCAGAGGCGTCGTCGGCAATGCATAATTCCCAATGCGGATAGATCTGGGCAACGACCGAATCGATGGCCTTGCGCAATAGCGCCTCGGGCGTCTTGTAAACCGGCAGCAAGATGGAAATGAGCGGTTTTTCCCGCAGCGCCTGGGTTTTTATTTTCAGCACGGTGACATCAAGCTCGCTCAAGGTGTCGAACCGGCGCGTCCATTCCTGATAATCCGACACGGTCACGACACTTTCGCCGGTATGCGCTTGCGCATTCACCAGCGGATTTGCCGACACCTTGTTCAAGCGTTTTCTCAAACCGGCCACGCCTTCATGCCTGAATATCGTCAGCGATTTGGCAACAAAGCGGGGCAATCCGCCCGAGCGGGCCACCACGGCATGGATTGCGCGAAGCCCGGAAAGCGCTTTTCCCGCCTGATGCCGGGCGTGACGCAAAGGCGCCGTCCAACGCCAGGATATCGAATTCACGATGGCATGAATCTGGTTGTCCCGCTCTTGCAGCGCGCGGTCCTTTTCCTCCAGGAATTGTTCCAGGTTGCGCACGTGCTGAAGCGTTTCGTCCAGCGCCCGCTCCAGGCCGGAAAGCCGCGATGTCTTTTCTTGCAGAAGATTTTCGAGAACGGCAATCGAATGGGCCGCTTCACCAAGCAACCGGTCCTTTTCCCCGACAAGCCGATCCCTTTCCCCGACAAGCCGATCTCTTTCGCCATCCTTCTCTTCAAGAAGCAGGTCCTTGGCGCTGATGAAGCCCTCCAGATTCCTGACGTGCTGTTCCTTATCCGCCAGTTGCTGATCCTTGAGGCGATTGAGCCGGACGGCGTGCATCAGCTTGACAACCTGTGCCTCCTTCAGCCGGGGAAGCCACTTTTTGAACAGTACCAGGCTGGCTTTTTCAGCAACACCGCTGTCCGCAACCACGCCAAAACCGGATTGCAGGTCAACCCGGTAAACCGCGCCGTTGCCTTCGACATACAGGAAATCCGACAGTATGGAAGCCTGTATCCAGAAATCCCAATCCTCATACAGGTCGAGGGATTCGTCCACGCGGCAACCCGCGTCGAGCAAGGTTCTGGAAAACAGCGCCGTATGAATGGGAATGTAATTACCCGCCAGCAGTTGTGTCGCGTCGTGCGCCAAGCCGAATTGGGTCGGCAGGGGATTGTTGCCGCCATCGACACACCGCGCTCCGCTGTAAGCCACCTTTACATCCGGGCGACGCTCGATCTCCCGCACCAGAGAATCGATGTGGCCTGCATCGAACCAATCGTCATCATCGAGAAAAATCAAGTATTCCCCGTGCGCGGCATCCAACCCCAGGTTGGCCGCCCTGCTGCGCGGCAATGGCTGTCCTGCGGAAACCATGCGCAGCGGAAAACGGCCGCACCACTCTCCCGCCTCGCGATGACCGGCACCCTTGGCGTTGACCAGCACGACTTCGATATTAGGATAGGTTTGCAGGGCGACGGAATCCAGCGCCTCCGTCAGGGTAGGGCGGTCCATGCTGCGAATGATGATGGAAACCAGCGGCGCGCGACCACCGTCCAGATGCAGCCCAAGCGCTCTCTGACGGTCGCGTTCCGATTGGTATAGTCCGAACGGGTCGCCTGCCAACTCATCCGCGCTGGTCAAAATATAGGCTTCCGCCGCAGTCACGTTGTCCGGCAGGGTATAGGTGCGATAGCGGTTGAGCGCAGCGATGTCGAGATCGTAGCGCTGTATGGCATTCTGCGACACGAAACAGGCCATGGCCGCCTGCTTGCGCGCCATCAGGTCGCTGATGTCGAGCAGCAGGTTGGGGCGTAGCGGCATGCCTACTTCATACAGCGCCAGCCGCACGCCTTTGCCGCAACGCCGCACCGCTTCCACCGCCGCCATGCCCAGCGCCCGGTGGTCGGGGTGCATTTCAAACACGGAGGGCGCATAAACCAGGTCGGCACCCTCCAGGCACGCCAAAATGCGGCGCACCAGTTTCTCGCCGTAGGCCACCTCACGGTCGCGCATTCCCCAGAATTCGGGGGCAGCGCAGCCCAGCGCGGCGGCGGCGGCACGGCTTTCCTGCTGGCGCGCCAAGGTCTGGGCGGTGCGTGCCGCGCCTTCCAGCCCATACGCGCCGTCCGACACGACAATGACGCGCAGCGGATTGCCTCTTGCGAGATGGCGCAGGATGGCGCCGCCGCAACCGAAAATCTCGTCATCGGGATGGGGCGCCAGCACCACGGCTTTCGAGCAGGGAATTTCGGTGACCGCCTGGTAGGGGACGAGCAAATTTTCCATCAACACCACTTTAATAAATGTTCATTTTGCACGGCATCACCCGATTTCCCACTGCCAGGAGCGGGCATGCGCTAGGTTCGGAGCCGGCAATCCGATCCGGCAATAGTATTTGCCAGGGTGCAACAGGCGCCAGCACTCTAGCGAAATATCGGCGACCGCGCCATCACCGAAACGTCCGATGGCCGGGATGAAAAACGGGGAAGGGCTAATTTCCAGCAGCCAGCCGCCTTGCAACTCGCCGGGAACAGGAAACGCGGGCGGCTGCTGAAGCGTTCCCCAATCGGAGAAATCCTGGAGAGGCGGGGTTGCAGCCCGGCTGCAAAGCCGTCTGGCCCAGCGCAGCAACCGGCTGGCGCTGAAATGCTTTTCAAAATATTGGGGTGCGGCACTGGCCATCAAATTCATCTTGGCGGCACTGTGTTCGTAATAATGTATGCATTCCGCCGCAGGCTCGACATAGAGACGGAAACCCGCCTGCTTGAGCCGCAACATCAAATCCGAATCCTCGAAGTACATGAAAAAACGCTCGTCGAACAAGCCGCCGCTGCGTTCGACAGCCGAGCGCAACAGCAATACCGCTCCCCCGGAAAGCGCGGCGTCGGCACATGCCCGCCTGCTTTGCCAGATACGCAAGGCATGGCGCCGAAACATCCGCGAATTCCATTTCCCGAGTGCGGAATGCAGGCGCCACAACTCGTTGCGCAACACCATCCAGGGAGAGGGAAACAGGCTGGGCGGCAGGAGAAAGCGTTTTTCATCGTCCCAATAGGTTTTCGGTCCAACCGCCCCGGCCGACGGATAAGCCAGCAGGGTCCGCTTCAAATGCCCGAGAGCGCCCGGCAGCAGGCTGGCATCGGGATTCAGCAACAGCACCATATCCCCTCGGCATTGCCGGTAGGCGCCATTGCAGGCACGACCGAACCCCTGGTTGGCGGAATTGACCAGCAAGGTGACAGCAGCGGGCAAGCTGTCCTTCAGATGGCGCGCTTCGCCGACGCTCTCGCTGTTGTCGACCACCAGCACTTCGGTCTGTTCCGCTTCGCGCAGCACCGATTCGACCGCCCGCAGGGTCAGCGGCGCACAATGGTAATTGACGATAATGACTGAAATCATATCCGGGTTTGACTATAGCGGTGATGCAAGGCGGCGGATAAACAGCGGGTAAAGCCAATGGGCTGCAAAGATGGGACGCATGAAACCGGCTTTCACGAAAACGGGCGGATTGTACCCTACACTGCACCGGGTTATCGATAGGTAAACCGGCGATGCCCCACGAAGCTCAGCGCCGGAACCAGCGACACCACCAGCGCGATACCCAGCAAATAATGGCCTCCGGCCGTCTCGACGCCCCAGGCGATGGCCACCGTCAGCCCCCATGCCGCGAGGGAGATCATGACAAAACGCCGCCAGGTCTCCAGATTGAGGCGGGAACGGAAACTCCAGCGCGTGTTGACCACATAGGACATCCCGTTTGCCAGAATAAATGCCGCGCCGTTGGCCGTTCCGGGATGCCATTGAAACCCTTCGATCAATGCGGCGGCTGCGGCAATGTGAAGCAACGTGGCGGCAACGCCGGTCAACGCGAAGCGGCCTGCAGAAACGCTCAGCCTCATCGGCGCGCGGCCAGCACCGCCATGACGGAAGTCCCGAAGGGAAACAGCGCGCGCGGCAGGAGATGCCGCTCGCATCCAAACAGCCCCGCCAGCAGCGTATTGATTGGCCGGGGCGGCAAGGCTGCATCCGAACCGCCGTCCCTGCCGGTCAGCTTCTGCAGGATACGGATACCGGCGATCAGGGGAAACAGCAGGGTGTTGAAGTAACCCAGCCGGGACACCGTCAATCCTGCGGCTTCCGCCCGCCGCCCCAGCATTTCTGCGGTGTAGCGGCGATAATGGTGATGCGCCGCGTCATGCCCCGACCATAGCCAGGCGTAGGCCGGAACGGTGACCAGCAGGCGCCCGGAGGGCTTGAGCAGGCGCCCGATGCGGCGCAGTGCCGCTTCGTCATCTTCGATATGTTCGAGCACGTCGAGCAAACAGACCAGGTCGAACCGCCCATCGTCAAACGGCACCGGTTCCGGCAAACCGCCGGCTAGCACCGGGCAAATCCCCAGCGATTCGGCAATGCCGCGCGCGCCGTCGTCGTATTCCATCGCACGAAGCTGGCCGAAGCCCGCCAGCATGGCCAGGTTCCCCCCCGTCCCGCAACCGATTTCCAGGATCTCCGGGCGCGTCGGCAAGGCCAGCCTGCCGATCACCGCCGCCAGAATTTTCCGGCGCGCGGCAAACCACCAGTGGCGGTCCTGCACCTGGGCCATTTCCCGGTAAGTTTCAGGCTGCATCGTCGTAACGCTCGCGCACGATGTAAATGGGGCGCCCCTTGGCTTCGCCGTAAAGCCTGCCGATGTATTCCCCCAGCACTCCCAGCCCGATCAACTGCACGCCGCCCAGAAACAATACCACCGTGATCAGCGAAGCATAGCCCGGCAAGTCGCGCCCCAGCATCAGCGTGCGCCCGACGACAAACAGGCCGAAGGTGAAGGCCAGCAACGCAATGGCCAGCCCCAGATAAGTCCAGATACGCAACGGTGCGGTGGAAAACGAGGTGATGCCCTCAAGTGCGAAATTCCACAGGCGCCATCCGGAAAATTTGCCCTCTCCCGCCTTGCGCGCCTCGCGGGCATAGGGCAGGGTCGCCTGGCGGAATCCGACCCAGGCAAACAAGCCCTTCATGAAGCGCCGCCGCTCCGGCAACAATTTCAGCGCGTCCACCACCCGGCGGTCCATGAGCCGGAAATCCCCCACATTGGCGGGAATCGGCGGATCGGAGATGGCATTGTGCAGGCGGTAAAACCATTCAGCCGTCTTGCGCTTGAACAGGTTGTCAGACGAACGATCCACCCGTTGCGCCAGCACCACGTCGAAACCTTGCCGCCAAACGCGCACCATCTCCACAATCAATTCCGGCGGGTCTTGCAAATCGGCGTCGATGGGTATCACCGCATCGCCAAGGGCATGGTCGATGCCGCAGGTCAATGCCGCCTCCTTGCCGAAATTGCGCGACAAATCGACGACCCGCAGGCGCGCCTCGCTTTTCTGAAATTCGCGCAAGCGTTCCAGGGTGCCGTCGCGGCTGCCGTCGTTGACGCAGATGATTTCGCAGGATTCCCCCGTCGCATCGAGCGCCGACAGCAGGCGGGTGAAAAAGGCCGACAGGGAATCCTCCTCGTTGTGCATGGGGCAAACGACGGAGAGCGCGGGATGAGGGGGAAAAGTAGAATCGAGACACATGAGAACGGCGACAATACCCGAATTTCCGGAAGGATGTCCAATGACACCGGACAGAAAACCGTGTCACTGCCCCGGAGCCCGCCATTCGAGCATCCCGTTTCGCTCTGGAAAGCCCAGCGTGGGCGACGCATGCCAGCGTCCCTCTGGAGAACGAACGATGAATGTGAATTTTCCTTTTAACCAGCGCGGCAGATCAAAAGAAATTTTTCCGGAGCATGGGATGGCCGTTGCGGTATTTATTTCGTGGAACGCCAGGAAACAGGCGGCGCCTGCCGGAGACTGAACATGCCAATCCAAGCCGTTCATGCTCCGCACCATGCGAATCGCCATGGGGGTAGCGACTTGCGCTCCGTCATTTTCCGCCGGTGTTGCCTCCTTCATGCAACGGCAATCCGTTTCGTAGACGTATACCGGCAAGGGTGCGCCGAGTTTCTGGGCGGATTCGACAATAGGTACGGCAATGGGGGAGTTTTTTTCCAGCAACCGTTTTTTCAATGCCGAGGTGCCATAGCCGAACAGACCAAAACCGGACGTATCTCCCACCGGGACATAGCTGACCGTTTCCCCTTGGGACCACATGAAGCGCCCCTGCACATCGTATGGATTGGCAAGGGAATCAAAATCTGCGGCGGTATCGCGGCCCTTGAGGAAAGCCGCGACCACCATAACGAAGAGGGTCAATAGCGCCAAACAGCCGATGGTGTGCGGAAGAAGGCTGCCTTTTCCGACAAGTGGCCCGCACCGTGGCAAGGAGGAAAGCCCCAAGGCCAGCAGCACACAAATCCCCCACCAGGGCAGGAAGGCAAAGCGCAGGTCAACGGGATGCGTGGAAGCCCGAATAGCCAGAAATGGCAGCAACAGTGCCGCCAGGGAGAAAAACACCAGAAAAAGGTGACGGCGGCGCATGGAATACAGCGCCCAGGCGGCGGGCAGCAACGTAGCGCCCGCCAGCAGAGCCGTCCTGTCCATGCCGAAAAACACCTGCGGCAATACCGCCAGGGAATCCAGCAACCCGCTTGCCGCATTCAAGCCACCGTAGCCGCCAATCACCGCCCCCAGCATCACCGAGCGCCAAGCGACAAAGGCCAGTGCAGACAACCCAAGCGGAAGCATGGCGCCGAGACGGGATTTCAGCGTCCCTTCCCGTAAAAAAAACAATACCAGCGGCAGCGGCGCAAAAATTTCCTTATTGAGCATCGCCAGCAAATAAAAGACGGCGGCCAACACCGGGGCGGATCGCCCCCCGCTTTCCCGCGACTTCAGCCAGAACAGCACGGAAAGAATGGCGAACACCAGCCCCGTCGCATAATGACGGGTCATGATTTGTTGGCCAACTACCGCGACGGGCGCCCCCATCAGGAACAGGGCTGCGGCTAGGCCACCCCAGAAGGGGCCGACATATCGATACAGCAACACGAAAGTCAGCATGGCCGCCAGCCAGATGACCAGCAAATGGTGGGCGTAGAATGCCGACGGCTGCAACCCGAATAGGGTGTAATCCAGCCAGTAGTCCAGGATCAGCCAAGGCGTGAAAAACGGTACCCCGCTCGCCTGCCATTGGCCGGGGGAAAAAAAATAGCCGCTGACGGAAGGATATTCCGTGACGTATAGCAGGATCGCCGTGTCGTCGAAACGCCAGAACCCTTGCAAGGCGTCCCCGTGCAGCATCAGCGTCAACACTGCGAGGATTCCCGCCGCAGCCATCATGATAGTGCGGGGGATAGGCGGACTTCCCACGTTAGCGAGCCCTTGTTTCATGCCTCATCCCCCGTTGTGGCGCACACCATCCCGGCGGTCAGAGCGGCATTTCCTGCTGGAACCGTCCGCCATGACCTGGTGATACTGGGCGGCGATGGGCAATCCCATCCATTGCCAGGGTTCCCGCGCGACCAAGGCACTCAGACGATCCGCATAGACCTGCAGCACCGATTCTGCGTCGGCAGCCTCGATGGGCGGTTCGACCCGCACCCAGTGACGCGGTTTTGCGGATGAAGCGAAATCGGATTCGAAGCCGTTCCAGCAGGTCAGGAACAGCGCCTGTTTTTTCCGTGCCCAGTGAATGAAATTGAGCGGCAACGCCGCAGGCCGACCCAGAAACATCACTGTATGGCGCTTGCCGCCATACAGCGTTACCGGCATGTCGATAAGGTTGACGCAAAGCGCGTCGCTTTGGCGCAATACCTTGATGATGCGTTTGTCCAGGCCGCCGGAGTAATCGGTGTAAAGGTAATGACCGTGATTCAGCTTGCGCTCGGTCGCCCGATAATTCAAACGCAGGAACCACTGCGTCGGCAAGGGGGTATTGATGGAGCGGTCGACGCTACGCGCCACCGGAAACACCGGGTAACCACTGTCGGCAAGCGACGCGCACGCCAAATAGGGGTTGCCGACGTGCGCGGTCAACAAAACCAGCGGACGCCCCAGGCTGGTTGCAGCAGACAGATGCTCGGCGCCTTCCACCAGGGCAGGTACGTGCATGCCGCAACCAAGCGCAGCATAAGCGCCGCTCTCCCGCCACAAGCGCACCCAACTGGAACGGCGTGCGATTTCGGCATCCGCAACGGTGCTGAAGCGACCATTCAGACAGGCGCGCAAATAGGCCGCCCCAGCCATGCTGGCCGGTTCATTTTCCTGCGCCATGCGGTCGGGCATCCGGTAATGCTGTGTCCAGGCATAGCGCGGCAGAGCCCAGAAGTAATAGCGCCAGAATTCGCGGTTATTCACGGTGCGCCAACCACGCGACCAATACCTGCTCCAGGCGCGCCGCCACGGCTTCGGCGCTATAGCGCCCGCGCAGCAGCGCCGCGCCGCGTCGCGCCATGCGGACGCGCCGGGAAGGATCATCCAGCAGGCCGCGCACGGCTGCCGCCAGCGCCGCCGCATCCCCCTCTGGAACAAAGCAGGCATAATCGTGACGGCTATCCAGGCTGAGATAGGACGGAATCGCTGTCGCCACGACCGCCGTCCCGCTGGCCAACGCTTCGGCGAAGGGCAGACCGAAACCTTCTGCGGCATAAGATGGCGTCAAAACGATATCCGCTTGATGGTAAAGCTGCGCCATGCGTGTCGGCGAGACGGCCTGATGGTAGTCATCGACCGTCGTAATGGCGCATTCCGCACTGTTTTGCGGCAGACTGGAAACCCGCGTGAGATGCAGCGCCCGCCCTTCATTGCGCAGGATTTCCACTGCCTGAAGCGCATCCCGGATTCCCTTGACCGACGATTCAAACAAGCCGGGAACCAGCAGGCGTGCCGGTTGCCTGCGCCACTGGCGCAGCCATTGCCGCAACGCCGGAAGGGGATGATAAAGGCGGGCATCCACGCACTGGCCAATGCAGACGACGGGAAAGGTTTCCGTGCCATAGTGCCGATGCAATTTTTCATCCAGCCAGGAACCAACCGTTAGCTTGGGGATGGGATGGCGATAGGCTGCGTCGATCTGTGCCGCGATGTTGCCGTATTCCGGGCATTCCCACTCCAAGCCCTGGCACAAATGGACGGTCAGCGCAGCGCGACAATCCAGTGCCGACGCCACGGTAGTCCAGAAGGTCGCGATGACCACCTGTGGTTTGAGCAAGGCGGCGGCACCCGTAAAACTTTCGACATAGTCGAGCGTCACCGGATGGGGATACCAGGCGTGATCTCCACGAAGCGCCAGAACCCTTACCGCATGACCACGAGCGCTCAGCGCCCGCGCTTGGTCCAGCACTACTCGCACCCCGCCGGAAAGCTCGGTCGATTCCAGCAGGTAGCAGATATTCAGGCGCCGGTTCATAGAAAATCCGTATCTCCCCCCATCCACCACCAAGGCGCGACCACCTCATCGTCCGTCAGCGCCGAAGCCTTTGCCACAGCCAGATGCGCCGCCTTTCCGACAACTTCCACGGCAGTGGATTCGCGGAAAACCGCCAGTGCCGCCGGGCTTGCCCATGCCGTCAATAGCGCTGCGCCGCTACGCGCGGCTTCCGCCGCCGCCGCCCGCACCACTGCGGGAAAAGCCGCGCGCGCGCCGATCACGTCAAGGAGTTCAGCGCGCCCAGGCTCAACGTGCATGACGGCCACCGCCACCGTGCCGCCCAGGGGCCAGCGCCGCAGGGTGAATATGTGGTACTGCCGGTCAGGGCGGCTCAGGAAACGGTGGCGAATATAATCCGCGTCGCGCACGCCGAGAACATAAGCGGAAAAATCCTTCGACATGGCACGCCAGGCACGCTCCACCTGCCGTATCAAGCGTTCTCCCGTGGCAGCCTCCCAGCGCCACCCGAAAGGCGCTTTCCATTCGCTTGCCGGCCAGGACACCTGATGAATGATCCCTGCATCATGGTACAAGCCCAGCGCCACTCCCAGCCGGATAGCACGTTCGTTGGGGAAACCGAAAGCCAGCCGGTAAGCTTTCCCGGCTCCCACGCGACCGGCAAAAAACCGCGAACACACCTGAAAAAACGGCCCCTTGCGGGTCAGCAACCCGCGCACTTCGGGGGCGACCATCACATCGCCGATCTGGATAGCCCGCACCGGCGCTCCCCGCCAGCGCAGTTCGCGCGGAAAGCCCGCATAATGCGCCGCCAGGCGCCCGCCTTCATTCCACAGGCCAATTGCCTCGCCGGCACCGGCGCCATATTTCCATGCATACCAGCGCGGGTCGGGACTATGGCCGAACGCGGCGGCGAATAATCGCAGCACCTCAGTCTGATCTACAGTAGCGATTTCCGCGACACGAAAACTGTGCGCGCCAATCCGGCAACATGGCGGCGCGGTTTCCATAACACTGTTTTGTTCTGTTGGCTTCATTTAGGGCGCTCCCCGCCAGTGGTGGGGCAACGCCACCACTCCCTGAATCGCTCCCTCCTGGCTGACGTCCAGGGTCAGGCACTGCGGGGCGTGGTCATAGACATGCACCCCCTGCTCGCAGGCAAGAAAAGCCGTGACGCGATATTCCCCTTTCAGCAACGGAAGCTGCGGGAAAACCACCGTCGCTTGCCCCCGGCCATTTCCGTCTCTCGTTACCGCATCTGCGCTGCCCGTGGAAATCACGCTGGAGACCGAAACTCCCGCCGCATTTTCGATCCCCAGCGCCACGCTGGGTAGCGGCAACGCCGGATCCAGCAGAAACTCCACCGTCACCGATAGCGTGCCGGCCTGCGAGCGGACTGGCAAACGCGGCCCCTGCACGCCGTCACAAGCCCCCAGCACCCGCACAATGCGCCCCGTGGATGGCGCCGCCACGGGCGTTGCATGCGGCGTATCCGAACCCGAGGAAACGGTCGCGGCTTCCGCGTTGCTTCCCGATTCAAGCGCCAGCGCCGTATTGTAGGCAGCGGTCACTTGCGACGCGGCGCCCTGCATTCTGACATTGCCTCGTTCCAGCCACAACGCGCGCTGGCACAAAACGTCAACCTGATACATGGAATGCGAACAAAACAGGATCGTCTTTCCCGCTTCCTTCAACGCCATGATGCGATCAAACGATTTGCGCGAAAACTCTCCGTCGCCCACCGACAGCGCTTCGTCAATCACCAGGATATCCGGATCGACGCTGATTGCCACGGAAAATGCCAAGCGCACGTACATGCCGCTGGAATAGGTTTTCACCGGTTGATCGATGAAATCACGAATACCGGAAAAATCGACGATATCTTCGTAGCGCGCGGTGATTTCCGCCTCGGAGAGGCCCATTACGGCGGCGCTCATAAACACGTTCTCACGCCCGGTAAACTCGGGGTTGAAACCTGCCCCCAGTTCAAGCAGGGCAGCCACGCGACCGCGCACTTCGACTTCGCCATTGGTCGGCGTGAGCGTGCCGCAAATCAGCTGCAGCAAGGTGGACTTGCCCGAACCGTTACGGCCGACGATGCCCACCACCTCGCCGGGCATCACCTCGAAACTCACCTCGTGCAGCGCCCAGAATTCGCGGAAGAACCGGCGCCTGCCGCGCCACAGGAACTGCTTCAGCCGATCCTGGGGCTGGGCATAAAGCTGGTAGCACTTGCCCAGCTTGCGCGCACGAATCACCGGCTCACAGGACATCGGCAAACCCCTTGCGCGTTTTCTGGAACCAGAAATAGCCCGCCTGCATCATCGCCAGGGCGAAAAGCGTATAGAGCGCCAGTCCGCTCCAGTTTGGCTGGTTTCCCCAGATCAGCACATCGCGCGTCTGTTCGATGATGAAGGTGAGGGGATTCAGGAACAGCCAGCCGCGTACCGCCTCCGGCAGGGCAGAGGCGGGGTAAAAGATCGGGCTCATGAACATCAGCACCGTCATCACCATGCCGACAAATTGACTGACGTCGCGGACAAATACCCCCAGCGAAGCCAACAGCCACGACAAGCCCATCACCAGCAACACCAGGGGCAGGAGCACCAGCGGCAAAAATACAGCCGTCCAGGGCAGAGAAAGCGCCACGCCCAGGGAAAGCACCAGCACGCCGATGCTGATGGCGGCATGAAACAACGCCGAGCCCAGCGACACCCACGGCAGGATTTCCAGGGGGAAAATCACCTTCTTGACGTAATTGGCATTGGACAACACCAGGCCGGGGGCGCGCGCCACGCATTCCGAAAACAGGTTGAAGACGATCAAGCCGGCAAACAGCACCAAGGCGAACTCGAAGCGGTTTTCTCCGCTGCCGCCCCAGCGCGCCTGGAAAACTACGCTGAAAACGAAGGTGTACACCGACAGCATCAGTACCGGCGTGACAAACGACCACAGCAGCCCGAGGAACGAACCGCGATAGCGGCCAACGACTTCGCGCTGCACCATCTGCCGCACCAGCGCGCGGTGTTGCCACAGGCCGGGAAGCAGGTTGCTGATCCGAATCGATATCAATGCGCGCGTCAAATCGAAAATTATTTCTTGGCAGCCTGCGCGGCCTGGATCGCATCCAGCAGCGACATTCCCTGAATTTGCGGCGCGGCGGGTGCATTGACAGAGGGTGCCGCCGTGGCGGGAGCCGCTGCCGTTTGAGGGGGTACGGCGGCGGCCGACGCAGGTGCGGCAGCCGTCGCTGTAACCGGCTGCTCTACCGCCGGGCCGGGCAACGGGGCAGCGGGAGCCGCTGACGGCATATCGACTATCGGTTCGATTCCCTGCACGATGGTCGGCGTCGGCGCGGGCAGAACCACCGGCGCCTGCGCCATTGGCGTCATGACACCAGCAGGCGGTCGGTCAACCTTCTTGTGCGTGAAAGCCAGGGAAAACTGCGTGCCGCCGTTGGCAAAAACAATGTTCTTTTCGTTGATTTCAGTCAGCATGTAAGGCCCGAGCGACTCGCCCACCCCCAGCGTGACGAATGGCCGCGGCACGCCCTTGTTCTTCGGCTGCGGCGCGAATTTGAAGCCCTGCCCCAGCTTGATGATCGCCTTTTTGTAATCGCCGAACAGCATCACCCCGTAGACCTCGGCATCGGCGGGCGTAATCGGCGCGACCGGCGCTTCCGGCGGCGCCTCCGCCTTTACTGCCCAGGGCTGGCGATGGGGGTCGAAAATATTTTTCCGGTAAATGTCCGCATAGCTGGATTTTTCTGCGGATTCCGGGATTGCGCTCTCCGGCAATTTAGTCGTCGGCGTTCCTGAAGGCTGCGCCATCCTCTGCCCCACTGCGGAGGGCGCAGCCTTCACCGTGGTCAGCATTTCGCCCAACGTCTGGGCGCCAGCTACCGGCATCCAGCCAAGATACCCGCACACCCCCCCCAGGAAAGCCGCCTGGACAGCACGGCACCGGAAAAGAGAAAATAAATTCATGGGGGAAACGCTATCCAGAGGTGGAAACCCGCTGATTTTACCGCCATAGTGCCGCCCTGCGCCAGCTTCGACCAAGAAAAGTCTCTACTGCGGCCCGTTCCGTCGTTTTGCGTTGACAGGCGGTTAGCCGTTTCCCGCCGCCTGGCGCACCGCGTCGGCGATGGTTTCCGCCCAGCGCTGCACCGCTTCGCCGTCGCGTCCCTCGACCATCACGCGGATCAGCGGCTCGGTGCCGGAGGCGCGCAACAGGACGCGGCCGGAACCTTCCAGGTCGCATTGCGCTTCGGACATTATCGCCTGCACGGCAGCGTGGCTGCGGAAATCGAAAGGGCGACCGACGCGCACGTTAATGAGGATTTGCGGGTAAAGCGGCATTTCGCGGGTGTAGGCGGCCAGCGTGCTGTCCGTCATGCGCAGGGCCTGCAATACTTGCAGGGCGGCGATGATGCCGTCGCCGGTGGTATGGCGGTCGAGGCAGATGAGGTGGCCGGAGTTTTCGCCGCCCAGTTGCCAGCCCCGTTCCTGCATCAGTTCCAGCACGTAGCGGTCGCCGACGTTGGCGCGGGCGAAGGGAATGCCGAGTTTTTCCAGGGCGTGTTCCATGCCCAGGTTGGTCATCAGCGTCCCCGCCACGCCGCCTTTCAGCAGGCCGTGCTGTCGGCGGAAGCGGGCGATGACGTAAAGCAGGCGGTCGCCGTCGAAAATCTCGCCGCTGCTGTCGACCATCACCAGCCGGTCGCCGTCGCCGTCGAAGGCCACGCCCAGATCGGCCCGATGCTCCGCCACCGCAGCGCGCAAGGCATCGGCGTGGGTGGAACCGCAGCCGCGGTTGATGTTGAGGCCGTCCGGCTGCACGCCGATTTGCAGCACTTCCGCGCCCAGTTCGTGGAAGACGTGCGGCGCGATGTGATAGGTGGCGCCGTGCGCGCAATCCACCACCAGCTTGAGGCCGCGCAAATCCAGTTCGTTGGGGAAGGCGCTCTTGCAGAATTCGATATAGCGCCCGGCGGCATCGTTGATGCGGCGCGCCTTGCCGAGCTGCGCGGAGGGCATGGTAATGAGCGGCGCTTCCAGCTCGCGCTCGATGGCGTGTTCGGTTTCGTCCGGCAGCTTGGTGCCGCTGCCGGAAAAGAACTTGATGCCGTTGTCTTCGAACGGGTTGTGCGAGGCGCTGATGACGATGCCGGCCTGGGCGCGCAAAGCGCGCGTGAGGTAGGCCACCGCCGGCGTCGGCATCGGGCCGAGCAGCAGCACGTCGACGCCTGCCGCCGACAGCCCGGCTTGCAGGGCGGATTCCAGCATGTAGCCGGAAATGCGCGTGTCCTTGCCGATCACCACCGCCGGGTGGTCGCCCTTGGCGGAGTGCTGTTCCGAGACCAGCACCTTGCCGGCGGCGTAGCCCAGGCGCATCACGAAATCCGGGGTAATCGGCGCTACCCCGACCTTGCCGCGGATGCCGTCGGTGCCGAAATACTGTTTGCTCATCCTGTCACTCCCTGTGCTGCGGCACTTTCCAGTGCGTTGACGATTTCCAATGCCTGCCGGGTGGCCTGCACGTCATGCACGCGCAGGATTTTCGCCCCTTTCAGCGCGGCGATGACGGCGGCAGCGACGCTGGGGACCAGCCGTTCACCGGCTTCCAGGCCGGTCAGCGCGCCCAGCATGGACTTGCGCGACAAGCCGGCGAGCAGCGGCACGCCGAGCTGCCGGAATTCAGCGAGGCGGCGCAGCAACTCGATATTGTGCGCCAGCGTCTTGCCGAAGCCGAAACCGGGGTCGGCCACCAGCCGCTCGCGGGCGATGCCGGCCTGCCGTGCCACGGCGAGCCGTTGCGCCAGGAAAGCCAGCACCTCGCCGGTGACGTCGGTATAGGCGGGTTGCTGCTGCATGGTTTGCGGCGTGCCCTGCTTGTGCATCAGGCATGCGGCGGCTTGGCTGTGTGCCACGATTTCCAGCGCGCCTTCGGCCTGCAGCGCGCCGATGTCGTTGACCATGTCGGCGCCGGCATCGAGTGCCGCGCGCATTACGGCGGGCTTGCAGGTGTCGATGGACAAGGGGCGGTTCTCGCCGTGCAAGGCTTCCAGCACGGGAATGACGCGTCGCAGTTCCTCGTCGAGGGGAACAGGGCGGGCGCCGGGGCGCGTCGATTCGCCGCCGATGTCGAGGATGTCCGCGCCTTCCTCAATCAGGCGCCGCGCATGGGCGACGGCCGCCGCCGTGGAATCGTGCCGTCCGCCGTCGGAAAATGAATCGGGCGTGACATTGACGATGCCCATGACGAGCGGGCGAGACAGGGAAAGAGTAAAACGGCCGCAGTGGAGCATGGTTGGGAGGACGTGCTAGCGGTGAACGGGAAAAGCAGGCAATTCGTTTCCCGCTCACCGGGCAATCAGGTTTCCTGTGCCGGATGGCCTGTGCCTGCGCCGGGCGCGGGGGTTGCATCGGCAGCCGGGGCGCCATCCACCGGCGGCACCGGCGGGGGTGGCTGCACCACCGGCGGTTTGGGCGGACGCGGCTCGCGGCCTTCCATGATGTCGTTGATCTGCTCGGCATCGATGGTTTCCCATTCCAGCAGCGCTTTGGCCATCACTTCGATCTTGTCGCGGTTTTCCTCAATCAGGCGGCGCGCCAAGCGGTACTGCTCGTCGACGATGCGGCGGATTTCAGCATCCACCTTCTGCATGGTGGCTTCGGAGACGTTCTTGTGGGTAGTCACGGAACGTCCGAGGAACACTTCGCCGTCAACCTCGCCGTACACCATGGTGCCCATGGCATCGGACATGCCCCACTGCGTCACCATGCGCCGCGCCATTTCGGTGGCGCGTTCGAAATCATTCGATGCGCCGGTGGTCATCTGGCCCATGAACACCTCTTCGGCGATACGCCCGCCGAACAGCACCGAAATGTTTTCCAGTATCTGTTCGCGGTTCATGCTGTAGCGGTCTTCGACCGGCAGTTGCATGGTCACGCCCAGGGCGCGCCCGCGCGGGATGATCGTCACCTTGTGCACCGGGTCGGTCTTGGGCAGCAGGCGGGCCACTACGGCGTGGCCGGATTCGTGGTAGGCGGTGTTCTTGCGTTCCTCTTCCGGCATGACGATGGAGCGGCGCGCCGCGCCCATGATGATCTTGTCCTTGGCGCTCTCGAAGTCGTCCATATCGACGTAATGCTTGTTGCCGCGCGCGGCGAACAGCGCGGCCTCGTTGACCAGATTGGCCAGGTCGGCGCCGGAAAAACCGGGGCAGCCGCGTGCCAGGATGTCGGCGCGCACGTCGGGCGAAATCGGCACCTTGCGCATATGCACCATGAGAATCTGTTCGCGCCCGCGAATGTCCGGCAGCGGCACCACCACTTGGCGGTCGAAGCGACCGGGGCGCATCAGCGCCGGATCGAGCACATCGGGGCGGTTGGTGGCGGCGATGACGATGACGCCGGCTGCGCCCTCGAAGCCGTCCATTTCCACCAGCAACTGGTTCAGCGTCTGTTCGCGCTCGTCGTTGCCGCCGCCCAGCCCGGCGCCGCGCTGGCGCCCGACGGCGTCGATTTCGTCGATGAAAATAATGCATGGGGCGTTTTTCTTGGCCTGCTCGAACATGTCGCGCACCCGTGCCGCCCCCACGCCGACGAACATCTCGACGAAATCGGAACCGGAAATCGAGAAGAACGGCACCTTGGCCTCGCCGGCGATGGCGCGCGCCAGCAAGGTTTTACCGGTGCCTGGATTGCCCACCAGCAGGACGCCGCGCGGAATGCGACCGCCGAGTTTCTGGAATTTTGAAGGGTCGCGCAGGAACTCGACCAGTTCCGACACTTCTTCCTTGGCTTCGTCGCAACCGGCGACGTCGGCGAAAGTGACCGGATTGTTGTTCTCGTCCAGCAAGCGGGCCTTGCTCTTGCCGAAGGAAAATGCGCCGCCCTTGCCGCCACCCTGCATCTGGCGCATGAAGAACACCCACACGCCGATCAGCAGCAGCATGGGAAACCAGGAGACGAACAGGTTCATCAGGAAGGAGGGTTCCTCTTCGGGGCGCGCCTCGACGACCACGTCATACTTCAGCAGGTCGCTGACCAGCCACGGGTCGGACGGAGCGTAGGTGGTGAAACGCTTGCCGTCGGCGCCGACACCCTTCAGAGTATGCCCTTCGATGGTCACCTTGGCGACCCGGCCATCCTTCACCGCGTCGATAAACTGGGAGTATTCGAGGGGCGCCTGAACCACGGCCTGCCGCGCGCCAAAATGGTTGAACACCATCATCAGGGTCATTGCAATCACCAGCCAGACGGTGATGTTCTTCATCATATTGTTCAACTTCGCTCCTTGCAGCGTAACTCAATAAACAGCAAAAAAAGATTGTAAACGCAATCGCCAATTCCTGTCAGCGTTTCTGGGTTTCAGAGGCGCCCCTTGCCCAGCAGGTAGGTCTCGCTGCTCCTGCCGCGCGAGGCCTCCGGCTTGCGTGTCTGCATTTGCTGGAAAGCGGCGCGCAGGGTTTTGACGAAAGCCTCGAAGCCGTCGCCCTGAAATACCTTGACCAGAAAATTACCGCCCGGTCTCAGGTGTTCGATGGCAAAGTCCAGCGCAAGTTCAGTCAGGTGCATCGCCCGCGCCTGATCGGCAATGCCGATGCCGCTGATGTTGGGGGCCATGTCGGAAATCACCAAGTCGACCGCTTTGCCGTTCAGGGCTTTGATCAGTTCGTCCAGCGTTGCCTGTTCGCGAAAATCGCCCTGGATGAAGGTGACGTTGTGCAGGGGCTGCATTTCCAGAATGTCGAGCGCGATGACGCGCCCGTTGCCCGCCAGCTTCTTGGCCGCCACCTGCGACCAGCCGCCCGGCGTGGCGCCGAGATCGACCACTGTCATGCCCGGTTTAATGAGGTGGTCGCGCTCGTCGATTTCCATCAGTTTGTAGGAGGCGCGCGAGCGGTAGCCTTCGCGCTTGGCGCGCTGCACCCAGGGATCGTTGACATGCTCGCGCATCCATGCCTTGCTGGTTTGGGTTCGTTTCATCGGTTACAATGCGACACTTTTCGCGGAAAAATCAGAATGTTGAATATTACCCCAGCCATCACCCCGGCGCAGCGCCGTTTTCTGCGCGCCCAGGCGCATTCCCTCAGTCCGGTGGTGATGACCGGCGATGCCGGCTTGACGGAAAACGTCGTCAAGGAAATCGAACTCGCCCTGTCCTGCCACGAGCTCATCAAGATCAAGGCGCAAAGCGGCGACAAGGCCGTTCGCGAGGAAATGCTGACGGAAATTTGCGCCCGCACCGGCGCTGCTGCCGTGCAGCATATCGGAAAAACCCTGGTGGTTTACCGAGCGGCGGAAAAACCCAAGCTGGTTTTGCCCTGAGCGCGGGCAGTTTTTCGCAAATCTGCTCTTTTTCATGCCCCCTTCAAGCCGCCAGCAATTCGTGCAAGCGTGCTGCGGTCTGTGCTCGTATCTCAACAGCTTCGAACAAGTGGTCTGGATAAAGATAATCTTCGCCACTATCGTCGATGATACGGATCATGCCGTGAGCATCCACGGAGGAAGCCACCTCATACAGGCGACCGAGGGTCAGGTCATCCGTGGAAAAATCTCCACAACCTTCCCTGGAAGTGCATACCACGAAATTCATAGCCACCCCTTGATTTTCAGCTTCACCTTGCCGATGCCGTGCGCTTCGTACCAATGAATCTCAGCTTCGACGAGGCTGCCATCCGAGAGCCGTATTTGCGCAACCCCCTTCTTTTTGCGCCAGTTCCCGAGTCCATGCTGCTGTCGCAACAGGGCCAGATCGCGAATGCCGTTACCCTGGGCGATGACTTCGACGTGGGTGATTTCTCCGACAATCTCAAGTTCCATTCGCCTCTCTTAAATTTACTACCAGACCCAATATTCTAACCTGGAGGTTTCATAAATTCGCGTGATGATCGCACAGGATTTTGTTTCACAGGCGGGTTTTCGAAAGGGCTGCGTAGCTATCATCATTCGCGCGTCACGCGCACCACTTCTTCCATGCTGGTGACACCCGCCGCAGCCAGGCGCAGGCCGTCGTCGCGCAGGGTGCGCAGGCCGTGCGCCAGCACCTGCTCGCGCAACACCTGTTCCGAAGCGCGGTCGTGGATCAGGCGGCGCTGCTCGTTATCCACCGAAAGCAGTTCGTAAATGCCGGTGCGTCCGCGATAGCCGGTGTGATTGCATGCCGGACAGCCCTGCGCGGCGTAATAGGTGCCGCTGGCCGGCGTGAAGCCCAGGGCGGCCAGTTGCGCCGCATCGGTGGCCGACGGCTGGCGGCATTCCGGGCACAGGCAGCGCACCAGGCGTTGCGCACCCACACCGATCAGGCTGGAGGCGAGCAGGAAAGGTTCCACGCCCATGTCGACCAGGCGCGTCACGGCGCTCACCGCGTCGTTGGTGTGCAGCGTGGCGAACACCAGGTGGCCGGTGAGGCTGGCCTGCACAGCGATCTGCGCGGTTTCCAGGTCGCGGATTTCGCCGATCATCACCACGTCCGGGTCCTGGCGCAGGATGGTGCGCAGGGCGCGCGCGAAGCTCATTTCGATGCGCGCGTTGATCTGCGTCTGGCTGATGCCGTCGAGATCGTATTCGATAGGATCTTCCACCGTCATGATATTGAGCGCCCCGGCGTCCAGGCGCGATAGGGCGGCATACAGCGTGGTGGTCTTGCCCGAACCGGTGGGGCCGGTCACCAGGATCATGCCGTGCGGTTCGCGGATCAGCCGGTCCATGTGCGCCAGCGTGGCGCCATCCATGCCCAGGCGCGACAGGTCGAGCCGCCCGGCCTGCTTGTCGAGCAGGCGCAGCACCACGCGCTCGCCATGCACGGTGGGGATGGTGGAGACGCGCACGTCCACCGGCTTGCCCGCCAGACGCAGGGTAATGCGCCCATCCTGCGGCAGGCGTTTTTCGGCGATGTCGAGCTGCGCCATGATCTTCACGCGCGAAATGATGGCGGCATGCAGGGCGCGCGCCGGCTCGATCAGATCGCGCAGCACGCCGTCGATGCGCAGGCGCACCACTGAGCGCGTTTCAAAGGGTTCGATGTGGATGTCCGAGGCGTTTTCGCGCAGCGCCTGGGTAAACAGCGCGTTGATCAGGCGGATCACCGGCGCGTCGTCCTGGCTTTCCAGCAGGTCTTCGACCTTGGGCAATTCCTGCAACAGGCGCGAAAGGTCGAGATCCTGCGCGATGTCGTCGGCCAGCGCCGCCGCCCCGGAACCGGCGGCGTTGTAGAGCGCGCTCAGCAGTTCGTCGAACGCGGCGGCGGCGAGGCGCCGCGCGCGTAGCGGCACGCCCAGCACGCGGCGCGCTTCGCTCAGGCAACCCGCCTGGGCACCCTGGCGCAGGACCACTTCGGCGCCGTGTTCGTCCAGCGCGGTGACGGCAATGCCGTTGTCGCGGGCGAAGGCGTAGGAAAGCGCGCCGGAGGAGGTCATCGCAGCACGGCGGCGGCTTCGCTCGCGCTGGCTGGCGCCGCAAGGTCTCTGGGCGGCAGGCCGGGAACCGTGACATCCGGCAGCAAGGTGCCGGGCGCCGGTTTGGCCCTGCCCTGCTCGCCGAGGATGTAGTCGTAGCGCTCGCTGCTCAAGGCGCTGGCGTTGTGTGCGTCGCGCAGCACCGTGGGGCGCAGGAACACCATCAGGTTGGTTTTGTTGCGCGCGCGCGTGTTGTAGCTGAACAGTCCGCCGATCAGCGGAAGGTCGCCGAGCAACGGCACCTTGCCGACGCCGTCGCTTAACGAATCCTGGATCAGCCCGCCGAGCACTACGATCTGCCCGTCGTCGACCAGCACGGTGGATTCGATGGAACGCTTGTTGGTGATGACGCCGGCCGCGTTGGTGCTGTCCTGCACGCTGGAAACTTCCTGGAAAATTTTCAGGCGCACCGTGCCGCCGTCGGAAATCTGCGGCTTGACGCGCAGGGTGACGCCGACGTCGCGCCGTTCCACGGTCTGGAACGGCGTGGGCGTGGTGGCCGCACCCGACACCGCGTACTGGCCGGTGATGAAGGGCACGTTCTTGCCGATGACGATTTTCGCTTCCTCGTTGTCCAGGGTCAGCAGGGTTGGCGTGGAGAGGATGTTAGCGTTGTTGTCGGACTCCAGCGCGCGCACCAGCAGGCCGAGATTGAGCACCTGCCCGGAAATGCCGGGGATCGACACCACGCCCTTGACCACCCCGATGTTCAAACCCTGCCCAGCCAGCGCCGGGTTTTGCGAGGCGCTGATGATGTTCTGGCTGGGGGTGCCGAAATTGGTGCCGCCGAAGGCTTGCGAAGAAGTCTTGGCCGCGCCGCTCAGGTCCTGCCACTGGATGCCGAATTCCGCGGCCTTGTCGGCGGTGATTTCGGCGATCAGCGCCTCGACGTAGACCTGGGTGCGGCGCACGTCGAGCTTTTCCACCACCGCGCGCAGGTTATTGTAGATGGCGTCGGGCGCGGTGATGATGATCGAATTGGTGGGGGCGTCCGCCTGGATGATGCCGGAAGTGACCGCGCTCTGGGAGGCGCCTGCGAAAGTGTTGGACGGGTTTGCCGTATTGGCCGCCGGCGTGGAGCGCGGCTGCCCGGCAACGCCGCCTTCACCCTGGTAGATAGCGCGCAGGGTCTCCGCCAGCTTTACCGCTTCGGCGTTTTTCAGATAAACCACGTGGATGTTGCCGCCGACGCTGGTGGGCGTATCCAGTTGCGCGGCAAGCTGGCGCAGGCGCGACAGGCGCGCGGGGTCGGCAGCGCGCGCCAGCAGGCTGTTGGAGCGCGCGTCCGGCACCACCATGATGCGCTGGGAAGGATCCGCGGGGAGCGCCGCGCCCGCCGCCGTTTCCGTGAACAGGCGGTTGAGCGTTTGCGCCACGTCCAGCGCCGAAGCGTATTGCAGGGGGATGATGACCGGCTCGTCGCTACCCGGCTGGTCGATGGCGGCGATGATCTTCTCGATGCGTTGCAGGTTGCCCGCGTAATCGGTGACCACCAGGGCGTTGCCGCTCTGGCTGGCGTTGATCGGGTTGCTGGGGCTGACCAGCGGGCGCAGCACCGGCACCAGTTGCGTGGCCGATTCGTGTTTCAGGACGAACACCTGCGTCTGAATCTGGTCGCTGCCCGCGCGCGCCCTGCCGTCGCCGGCCAGGGTCGGCGTCTGGTGCAGGCGGGCGTCGCTTTCGGGGACGATCTTGATGATGCCGCGCTCGCCCACCGCCGTATAACCGTGCAGGCGCAAGGCCGACAGGAACACGTCGTAAACCAGCGCGCGCGACATCGGCTTGGCCGAGACGATATTCACCGCGCCCTTGACGCGCGGGTCGAGCAGGAAATTCTTGCCGGTGATTTCTCCCACCGCCTTGACCACTCCTTCAATGTCGGCATTGACGAAATTCAGCGTGACCGTGTCCGGGGTGGCGGCGCGCTCCGCCTCGGCGGCATGCGCAAAGACGGCGGAGAAGGAAAGCAGCAGGGCCAGACAGTAATTGATAAAACAGTTTCTTAGCCAGAATGTTTCGCGAAAACGCGGCGTTGCCGGTGGGAGGGGGCTTGCCCCCGAGCTTTTCCGTTCGGTAGGTGAAAAGTCAAAATCTCGCGGCCAAGGCCGCTCCCACAGGGTTTGAAGGCGCATCATCGGTAATTCCGTTCGATCATTTAGGTTCGTCTTTTCGCAAGGCCAGGATTTCGCGCCCGCCCGCCCGCTCCAGCACGACATGGCCGGGTTTCACGGCGGCCAGGCGCACGCCGGGGCGGATGGCATCCCCTTCACGCACCACCCGCGTGCCGTCCGTGCCGCTTTGCACGATGGCGTGGCCGGGGCGCCCCCTGGCAGCGGCCACCACGCCGAGCAGCTTGATGGTGCCAGCCACGCTTTCTCCCCTATCCTGCGTGCGCGGCGCGGCGCCGAACAAACCGGCCGCTGCCGCCAGACTGGCGGCGGGGGCGGCGACCGGCTGGGCGCGCGGCACGGGGCGCGGCGTCAGCCACACCCAGGTCCAATGCGACAGCACCGCGCCCAGCAACACCAGCGCGGCGAAAGTCAGCAGGGGTACGGCGTATTTTTGCACCGGGTGGTCGATTCCAGGATTGTCGTGGGGCTTCATGCAGGCCGGGGCGCCGGCCTCTCCTGAGGCAGGGTGTTATACTACTACGAAACACCGTAAAAGTTCGGAAACCGCCGGGAAATGGAGTGCAACGTGCGCAACGCAAAGCAGAGAAAACCGTCACGCGGCTTTACCTTGCTGGAAGTGATGGTGGTGGTGGTCATCCTCGGCATCCTCGCCGTGCTGGTGGCGCCGAAAATCATCAGCCGTCCCGACGAAGCGCGCGCCGTCGCGGCCAAACAGGATGTCGCCAGCCTGATGCAGGCGCTGAAGCTCTACCGTCTCGACAACCAGCGTTACCCCGCCACGGAACAGGGCCTGCAAGCGCTGGTGGTCAAACCCGCCACTTCCCCGCTGCCGCAAAACTGGAAAAGCGGCGGCTATATCGAACGCCTGCCCAAGGACCCCTGGGGCAGTCCCTACCAGTACCTCAACCCCGGCCTGCGCGGTGAAATCGACGTCTTCAGCCTGGGTGCGGACGGCGCCCCCGGCGGCGAAGGCAACGACGCCGACATTGGCAACTGGAACCTCTAGTGCGGCGCAACTTGCCGAGAAGACACAGGAAAGAACATGAGCGACCCGAAAAACGATACCAACCTGGCCGCATCACCCAACCCTGCCATTGACCGCCGCGCACAACTGGCCGCGCTGATTCCCGAGGCTTTTTCCGAAGGCAATCTCGACTTGGCCGCCCTCAAACGGGCGCTGGGCGAAGCCGCCGTCATCGAAGGCGGCGAACGCTATGCGCTGACCTGGGCAGGCAAGAACGCCGCCTACAAGGTGCTGCAAACGCCTTCCACCGCCACGCTACGGCCCGAGCGCGACAAATCGGTGAATTTCGACGAGGCGCAGCACGTGTTCATTGAAGGCGAGAACCTGGAAGTGCTCAAGGTGTTGCAGAAGGCTTATTTCGGCAAGGTCAAGCTGATCTACATTGACCCGCCCTACAACACCGGCTCGGACAGCTTCATCTACCCCGACCGCTTTCAGGAGAGCAAGGAAGACTACCTCAAGCGCATCAACGACCTGACCGACGTCGGTACGCTGATGCGCGAAGGCTTCTTCCGCAAGAACAGCAAGGAGAACGGCCACTACCACAGTAATTGGCTTTCGATGATGCTGCCGCGCTTGTATATCGCGCGGAATCTCTTGCGTGAGGATGGGGTGATTTTCGTTTCGTGCGACGACAACGAGGTGCATAACCTACGGTGTTTGATGAATGAGGTATTTGGGGAAGAAAACAGGATCGAATGTTTCGTTTGGAAAAAGAGCTACGGCGGTGGTGCGAAAGAGAAATACGCCGTGACACAGCATGAATATGTGCTGCTATATGCCCGTAGTCTTGAGCATATTTCTGCGCTCTGGCTACCGCCAGACAGTGAGGCAGTTCAGAAATACTACAAATACCAAGATGAAAAAATCGAAACACGCGGCCCTTACCGGGTCAAGCCGCTGGAAGCAACCAAGAGCATGGATGAGCGCGAGAATCTCATCTATCCGATTCCTGGCCCGGATGGCAGGGACATTCTGCCGAAGAGACAGTGGTGGTGGAGCAAAGGAAGGGCATATAAATCACTTGAAGACAACGAATTAGTATTTCTGAAATCTGACGAAGGCTATTCTGTTTCTTATAAACAGTACCTTTTCGACGGCGAAGGCAATCAGCGAGGGGCAAAACCATTTTCTGTGATTGATGGTATATACACGCAACGCGGCACTTCTGATCTTGCCGACTTATTTGGAGGAAAGGTGGTTCTGCAATTTCCGAAACCAGTGGATCTGCTCAAAAAATTTATCCTCACGGGCGACGATGAAACACGGAATGGTATTTACCTAGACTTCTTTGCTGGTTCGGGAACCACCGCCCAAGCTATTCTTGAGCTAAACGTCGAGGACAACAGCGCAAGGCAGTTTGTATGCGTCCAGATACCAGAGCCATGCGATGGCGACTCGGAAGGTGCAAAGGCTGGCTTCAAGACAATTGCAGAAATTACCAGAAGACGGATTGCCGCGACTATAGAAAGACTAGAGAAAACAGCCGACCTAGCTTCACCCGCGCCTGCGAACCTTGGCTTCAAGTCCTTCCTTCTCGCCCCCTCCAACTTCAAACAATGGCGCGGCGACGGCATCGACACGCCTGAGCAACTGGCCGAGCAGATTCAGCTGTTCGCCAAATCCGAAAAGGAAGGCGCTGCCGTCGAAGACATGCTCTACGAGTTGCTGCTGAAATTCGGCCAGGAACTGACCACACCCATAGAACCGCTGGAGGTGGTGGGCGGCAAGGTCTTCGCCATCCACGAGCGCAAGATGCTCTTCGTGCTGGAATCCTTCGCCGAGGCCATGATAGCGCCGCTGGTGGACATGAAGCCGCGCGAGATCATCGCCATTGACGGCGTGTTCAACGACTCGGACATGCTCAAGACCAATCTGGATTTGCAGTGCCGCGATGCGGGCATCAAGTTCACTTGCCTGTAGAGGAGTCCGTCATGCCCGAAATTTCCCGCTTTCTCGGTATCCTTATCCTGATGCACTTCCGGGAGCACAATCCGCCGCATTTCCATGTCGAATACAACGAGTTCAAGGCTTCGCTCACGATAGAGCCGCTGGCGTTGACCGAAGGCAAGCTGCCGCCGCGCGTGCTCAGCCTGGTGGTCGAATGGGCGAGCGAGCACCAGGCGGAATTGCTGGGAAACTGGGATGCCCTGCGCACGACAGGCCAGTTTCATCGGATTGCCCCGCTGGTCTGAACCACGTTAATAGGAGCCAAAACCATGTTGCTGGAAATCACCGATGCCGAATATTTGAGCGCTTATCGCGTGCGCATGACATTCAACGATGGGCGTGTCGGCGTGGCAGATTTGCATGCGCTAATCAACGCAAATCCGAAGTCGATTTTCGCCGCTTTCGCGAACGAGGCTTTTGTCCGGCAGTTTGGCATGGCGCATGGCACCTTGTGTTGGCCGGGCGAGCGGGATGTGGCGGCAGAATACCTGTATTTCCTCGCCTTTCGAGATGATCCGGTGCTTCAGGCGCTGTTCCGTCAGTGGGGCTATCTGGACGAATCCACGGATGCGTTGGCCGCATGAAACTGCAATTCGACGCTAACCAGGACTACCAGCTTGAAGCCATCCGCGCCGTGGCGGCGTTGTTCGAGGGGCAGCCGGATGCTTCGCAAATCGCCGTGACCCGAGATGACACGCTTTCCAGCCTTGATCTCACCGAAACAGGCATCGCCAACCGGCGTGTGATTGAAGATGCGCAATGGCTTTCCAACCTGCACGCAGTGCAGAAGACGCACGGCATCGAACCATCGGACGCGCTGGCAACAATGTCGCTGGACGACGGCACGCCCGTGGGCGGTTTTCCCAACTTCACGGTAGAGATGGAAACGGGCACCGGCAAAACTTACGTCTATCTGCGCACGATTCACGAGTTATCCAAAGTCTACGGCTTCAAGAAATTCGTGATCGTGGTGCCGTCGGTGGCGATCCGCGAAGGCGTGCTCTCCAGCCTGAAAATTACCCGCGAACACTTCCAGACGCTCTACGACTACGAGCGTATCGAATTTATGGTGTATGACTCGGGCAAGGTGAATCAGCTTCGCAACTTCGCCCTGTCCGACGCCATTCAGATTCTGGTCATCAACATCGACGCCTTCGCCAAGGATTCGACCGAGGCCAGCGATAATTCGGCGGGCGGCAAGGCCAGAAAAATGGCCAAGGGCAACGTCATCAACCAAGTGCGCGAGGCGGGGGTGAAACCCATCGAGTTCATTCAAGCGGCGCACCCCATCGTGATTCTGGACGAGCCGCAGAATCTGGAAACTGACATTCGCAAGCAGGCCATCGCCCGCCTCAGCCCCTTGTGTACGCTGCGCTACTCGGCCACGCACCGCAACGCCTACAACCTGATCTATTCGCTTGACCCGGTGCGTGCCTATGAACTGGGGCTGGTCAAACAAATCGGCGTGGATTCGGTCATCGAATTAAAGGATGCCAACCAGGCATTCATCGATGTGGAAAGCTTCAAGACCGGCAAGCGCAGCGTGTCCGCCAAGCTCTCCATCTGGGTCAACCAGGCACAAGGACCGGCCAAGAAATCGGTGACGGTGAAGAATGGCGACGACCTCCATACACTCTCCAACCAGCGGGAAATCTACCGTAACGGCTTCATCGTCAACGAGATCGACGCGGGCGAGGGTTTTGTCACCTTTGCCAACGACGTGCGGGTGGCCCTGGGCCGACCGCATGGTGCGCTAACCGATGCGATCCTGCGCTTGCAGATCGAAGCCACGGTACGCCGCCATTTCGAGAAGGCGAAAAAGTTGCACCCGATGGGCATCAAAGTGCTGTCGGTCTTCTTCATCGACCGGGTGGCGAACTACCGGGTGTATGCCGAGGACGGCACCACGGCCAAAGGCAAATTGGGGAAGTGGTTTGAGGAAATCTATGCGCGCTATCAGACCAGGGAAGAATTCGCGGGCCTGCTGACCGCCGATGCTGCGATGGTGCACAACGGCTATTTTTCGCAAGACAAGCGGGCCGTATCGCCTTTCGAGACGCTGACCGGCAAGACCAACGCCGATGCCGAAGCGAGCGCCTTTGAACTCATCATGCGCGACAAGGAGCGCTTGCTGGGGCTGGATGAGCCGCTGGCCTTCATCTTCAGCCATTCCGCGTTGCGCGAAGGCTGGGACAATCCCAATGTGTTCCAGATTTGCACCCTGGCCGAATCCGGTTCGGAAATCAAGAAACGGCAGGAGATCGGGCGCGGCCTGCGCCTTGCCGTGAACCAGGACGGTGAGCGCGTGCGTGATCCGGCCATCAACCGCCTGACGGTTATCGCCAACGAGAGCTACGAGGACTTTGCCAACCAGTTGCAGACCGAAATGGTCGAAGCGGGCGTGAGATTCAAACGCGAGATGGTGCAGAACGAGCGCGACAAGGTGACGGTGCGCTTGAGGAAGGGCTTTGAGACCGACTCCGCTTTTCTCGCGCTGTGGGAACGGATACGGACACACACCCGCTACAGCGTGGCATACAAGACCGGTGAGCTGATTGCCAAGGCCGCCAGCCGCATCAAGTCCAAAATGCCCGCCATCGAGCGGCCCAAGGTGGCGCTGACCCGCGCAGAAATTGCCATTGGCACGGACGGCGTGACCGGCAAGCAGACCGGGTACCGTACGCAGGCCGTGGAAGCCCGGTACGTGATGCCGGATTTCGTCGGCCATGTGCAGGCTGGAACGGGGCTGGCGAAGTCAACCGTGGCGCGCATTCTCTTGGAGTCTGGCCGCCTGAATGAAGCTGTGAACAACCCCCAGGCGTTCATCGAGCATGCTTCGGAACTTATCAACGCGGTCAAACGCGAGTTTCTGGTCTACGGCGATGGCTCGGATGGCAGCGGCGTGAAATACGTGAAGCTGAAAGATGCGGTTTACGAAATGCGCCGCTTCGAGCGCGACGACTTGATGGAGGTATTCTCGTCCAACGTCCATGCCGTCGAGAAGCAGGAAAAGACGCTGTTTTCGCACATCGTCATTGACGCCAATTCAGGGCCGGAACGTGCTTTTGCGCAGGCATGCGAGGACAACGCGGACGTGCTGTTCTACATCAAACTGCCACGCTGGTTCCAGATTGAAACGCCGGTCGGGCCGTATAACCCGGATTGGGCGGTGGCCTATCGCAATGACACGACATTCTACTTCGTGGCAGAAACCAAGAAGACTGGCAACGGCGGTCACGTGCAGCTTGACCTGCTGCGACCGATTGAAGATTTGCGTATTGAATGCGGCAAACGGCACTTCAAGAATTTCGAGCAGGTGCAATTCAGGGTGGTGAGCACGCTTGAAGAGCTAGTGAGTTCCAGTAGCCTGCATTCCGCACCGGCTGCGCAACACCGGCGGAAATGAAGAAAAATTCCGGCTTCACCCTTATCGAAATGCTGGTGGTGGTGCTGATCGTGGGGCTTTTCGCCGGTCTGGCGAGCGCCATCCTGCGCCCGGACGAGCGCATCCTGTTGCGCGACGAGGCCGAGCGCCTGGCGCAACTGCTCGACATTGCCGCGCTGGAAGCACGTTATTCCGGCATGCCCGTGGCCTGGACGTCCGACGGCAAGGGTTATCGTTTCTGGCGCTTCCAGGAAAACGACGGCTGGTCCGAATTGCGCGACAACGAGCCGCTACGCGCGCGCGCCCTGCCGCAGGGCATCGTGCTTTCCGGCCTGCGCATCGAAAACGCGCAGGCGCGGAACATCCTGCGTCTGGAATTCACACCCTACGGCATGATGCGCGCCTGGCGCATCGGCATGACGCTAGGGGGGCAGCACTACCGCATCGAAGCCTCGCCGCTGGGCGAATTGCGCGTGGCGCCCGGTTTGGGGGAGGGCTGATGAACCTGAAAACCAGGACGCCGGGATTCACTCTGGTGGAAGTGCTGGTGGCGCTGGCGATCATCGCGCTGGCCCTGATGGCGGCGTTGCGCGCCGCCGGCCAGGGCGTGAACCATGCCGGCGAATTGCGCGCCCGCCTGCTGGCCGGCTGGGTGGCGGAAAACCGGCTGGCGGAACACCGCGCGCGCGGCGCCTGGCTGCCAACCGGCATCACGCGCGGCGAAACGCAGCAGGGCGGGCTGACTCTGGCCTGGCGCGAGGAAGTGGTTCCCACCCCCAACGCGGCTTTCCGCCGTCTCGATATTTTCGTTTACTCCCCGCAAGAGGAAAGCCACGCGCTGGCGCGGCTCACCGGCTTCGTGGTGCAGCCGTTGCGGGCGCCGCAATGAAACGCCCCCCGCAAAGCCGCCGCGCCTGCGGCTTTACCTTGGTCGAGCTGCTGGTGGCCTTGCTGATCCTGTCCCTGCTGTCGCTGATGGCTTACCGCGGCTTGGGCGCGGTGCTCGACGCGCGCGCGCACGTGCACGAGGAAAGCGGCAAATGGCGGCGCATGGCGGCCTTCTTCGCGCGCTTCGGGCAAGACGTGCAACTGGCGGCTCCGCGCCCGGTGCGCACGGCCAGCGGCAGCGCGCCGCCCTGGATGGGCGTGATCGGCACCACCGGCGCGCCGCATCTGGAATTCAGCCGTTTCGCCGCGACCGAAAGCCTCGATGCCGCGCAGCGGCTGGCCTATCGCCTGAACGAAAAACAGGAAATCGAGTTGTGGTTGTGGCCGGCGCTGGACGCCGCGCCGGATGCCGAGCCGGCGCGTTATCCGCTGCTCGGCGGGGTGGCGAAACTGGAGATCGGCTATCTCGGCGCCGATCTTGCCTGGGTGGATCATTGGCCGGGTCAGCGCGCCGCGCCGCTGCCGCGCGCGGTGCGCGTGCGCCTGGTGCTCGACACGGGCGAGGATGTGGTGCGCATCTTCGCGCTGCCGTCATGAATGCCGCCCCGAACAGGAAACAACGCGGCGTCGCCATCATCCTGGCCATGGGCGTGGTGGCGCTGGCCGCCATGGCCGCGACGGCCATCATGGTGACGCAGAGCGCATGGTCACGCCAGGTCGAGCTGGCGCGCGACCACGCCCAGGCGCGCGCGCTGGCCGATGCCGGCATCGACTGGGCGCGCGCCGTGCTACATGACGACCGGCGCCTGGGCGCGGTCGATCATCCCGGTGAACCGTGGGCCCTGCGCCTGCCGCCGATGCCGGTGGAAAACGGCGAGCTGACGGGCCACATCGAAGACCAGCAGGGCTTGTTCAACCTCAACAATCTGGTGCGGGACGGCAGGACGGATGCCGCGCAGCTGGCGGCATTCCGGCGCCTGCTGGCGCTGCTGGAGTTGCCGGAGGATCTCGCCGCCGCGCTGGCCGACTGGTTGGATGCGGATGACATCGCGCAGCCGCAAGGCGGAGCCGAGGACGCCTATTACCTGACCCTGCAACCGCCGCATCGCGCCGCCAACCGGGCGTTGCTCGATATTGCCGAACTGGCCCGGGTGCGCGGCTTCACTCCCCCGGTGCGCGCCCGCCTGCGTCCCTTCGTCGCGGCATTGCCGCGCGCCACCCCCCTCAACGTCAACAGCGCGCCGCCGGAAGTGCTGGCCGCCGTGCTGGAAGGGCTGGGTATCGACGGCGCCAGGGACCTGGCGGCACAGCGCGCGCGCGCCTATTTCAAGGACAACGCCGATTTTCTCGGACGCCTGCCGCAAAAAGCCAGCGCACCCGGCGCCGGGGTCAGCGTGGGCAGCGATTTCTTTCTGGCCAGCGTGCGCGTCGGCACCGGCAGCGCGCGGGCGCGCGGCGCGGCGCTGCTGGAACGCCATGCCATCGGCTGGCCGGTTATCGTTTGGTACAAAGCCCTGTAATATGGGGGCCCCATTCCCAGTAGAAGCGACATGAAACGCAAGGTTTATATCGAAACTTCCGTCATCAGCTATCTGACGGCTCGTCCCAGCAACGACACGATCAAGATGGCATGCCAGCAGATCACACGCTTGTGGTGGGAAGCCGGGCGGGCGCAAGTTTTGGCTTATATTTCCCCTTACGTCGTGGAGGAAGCCAGTGCAGGCGATGCGCATGCCGCCGAAGAGCGTATCGATGCATTGCGCACGCTTCCCGTTTTGCCGGTCGCACCTGAAATTTTGGAGTTGGCGGAGTTTTTGCTGCTCGGCGGTGGTCTACCGGCAAAGGCCCGACTGGATGCTTTGCACATCGCCTGTGCCGCTTATCATGAAATCGACGTATTGCTTACTTGGAATTGTACGCATATCGCCAACCCGGCAAAGCTTCCGGTGATGCGCGGACTGTGTGCTGCCAAGGGATACAAATTACCGGAACTTGTCACACCTTTTGAATTGATGGAGGTTTCCCAATGAATGCAACCTCAACCTGGCACGATCCCATTGTTGCTGAAATCCATGCCACACGCGAACGCTTGGCGGATCAGTACCACAATGACTTGCTTGCTTACTCCAAGGTGGCCGAGGCCCATTGCCGGGCTTTGGGTCTGAGCATGGCGGAAGACCGGAACACGACGCTGCACGATTCCGGGGCGCCATCGCCCATGTCGGCGCTCAAACCTGATGCCGAACGGAATCTGGTGTCGTAGCCCAGGTTCCACAGATTTCTGTTATCTGCATTCCATGAGCCTGCTTCGTATCCGTTGCAACCTGCATGAGGCGCCCTTGCACTGCGCCTGGGCGCTCATGCGTGCCGGGCGCGAACCGCTGTGCGGCGAAGGGGCGCTGGCCGCCTTGCCGCGCCATGCCGGGCGCGTGCAACTGGTGCTGCCCGCCGCGCAGGTTTCCCTGTTGCGCGCGCGCCTGCCCGCCACCGTGCGCCGCCGTGCCGATGCGCCGCTGGCCTACGCGGTGGAGGAAAGAACCCTGGGCGAGCCGGATACCCTGCAAGTGACCCGCCTGGGCAGCGCCGGGGAGGAGGACGTGCTCGCGGTGCTGGAACGTGCCGCGCTGATGCGCTGGCTGGAGGCGCTGGAGGCCGCCGGCATCCGCGAATGCGAAGTGCACTGCGAATCCCTGTTCCTGCCGTGGACGGCGGGTGCATGGAGCTTGGCCTGGGATGGCCGCGAAGGCTTCCTGCGTTGCGGCGAACTGGAGGGAAGCGCCACCGATTGCGGCGAGCGCGTCACGCCCCCGCTGGCTTTGCGCATGCTGCTCGAAGAGGCGGCGGCGCGCGGCGCCGCACCCGTATCCCTGACCATTTACCCCGCCACGCCCGATGCGGCGCCGGACGCCGATGCCTGGTGCACAGCCCTGGGATCGGTTTCCCCGCAAATCGCCCTGGCGCCCGTCGGACGCTGGAGCTGGGCCAGCGCGCCGCTACAGGCCGGCGTCCCGCTGGCGCGGACGCGGCGGAGTTGGCGCATTTCTTCCGCCGTGCTCGGCCGCCTGCGCCCGGCGGCCTGGATCGCCGGCGCCGCGCTGGCATTGCACGCGACGGCGCTGGTGGCGGACTGGATGCTGCTCGCCAATGAACAGCGCAGCCTGCGCCGCCACATGGAGGCGCAATTCCGTGCCGCCTTCCCCGATGCCGTGGCGGTGGTCGATCCCGCCTTGCAGATGCGCCGCAAGCTGGCCGAAGCGCGCCACGCGGCGGGCCAGCCCGACAGCGGCGATTTCCTGCCGATGGCCGCCAGCGTGGCAGAGGCGCTACGCGGAACCCCGCCGGGGACGGTGCGCACCCTGTCCCATGAAAACGGACGCATGACCCTGGAGCTGTCCCTGCCCGATGCCGCCGAAGTGCAGCGCACCGCCGCGCGCCTGCGCCAGTCCGGTCTTTCCGTCGAGGTATCCGGCGCGGGTGGATCCGCGACCGTTCTCACCCTGGGGGCACCGTGAACGCGCGCCTTGACGCATGGTGGCAAGCGCGCACTTTCCGCGAGCGGGTATTCGCTGTCGGCTTGGCCGTATTTCTTGCCGCCTTGGTCTACGTTTTGCTGGTACACACCGCGCAGCAGGCGCGTGCGCAACTGGGCGTTTCCCTGTCCGGGTTGCGCGCAGAAGTGCAACGCCTGGAACGCGATGCCGCCGAAGTGCGGCGCTTGCGCGAGGCGCCGCCGCCCGCGCCGTCGCCTACCGCCTTGCGCGTGCTGGTGCAGGCTCAGATCGACGCCGCCGGGCTGGCACAGGGTGTGCGCCGCATCGATGCCGGCGGCCCCGCGCAGGTGCAGGCGGAATTCGGCGCGCTGGCTTTTGCCGACTGGCTGACGCTGGTGAACACGCTACAGGCGCAGCAGGTGCGGCTCGACACCTGCCGTATCGAAGCGCTTTCCACACCCGGCCTGGTCAGCGTGAATGCCGTGTTTGTGCGATGACGCGCGGAAAGTGGCTGGCGCTGGGGCTGGGCATTTATGTGATCGGGTTGCTGGCGAGCGCACCCGCCACCCTGCTCGATACCGCCTTGCAGCACAGCGGGGATGGCCGCCTGCGTTTGGCCGAGGCGCGCGGCACACTGTGGTCGGGCTCCGGGGTGCTCGAAATCCGCAGTGCCGACGGCAGCCTGGGAATCGGTAAGGTGCTGGCCTGGCGCTTCCAGCCGGGTTCGATCGGGTCCGGGGGCCTGCTGTGCGAAGTAGCGCTGGAGCAGGACGGGCGCTTCGTGGTCGCGTTTACCCCGGTGCGCATCGAACTGGCCGACGCCACGCTCAACCTGCCCGCCGCCGCGCTGGGGCTGGCGCTTCCCCAGTTGGCGCCGCTGGGGCCGGGCGGCGCGGCGCGGCTGCGCATCGAACACTTGACCATCGAACACGGCGGGCTCCGGGGCCGTGCCACGCTGCACTGGCGCGACGCCGTTTCCACCCTGGCTCCGGGCGTGCCGCTGGGGGATTACGCCGTGCATCTGGAAACCGGGAGCAGCGGCACCCGCGTCGCGTTGGAGACCCTGCAAGGCGCGTTGCGCCTGGACGGCGCGGGCGCCTGGAAAAACGGCGCCCGCCTACAATTCCACGCCACCGCCCACGTCGCGCCGGAGCGCTATCCGCAACTCGCGCCGCTGCTGCGCCTGATCGCCGTCGAACGGCACGACGGCGGCTTCGATTTGCCGTTCAGGTAAAGTCACCCAAAGCGCGCCACCGTGTCGGTATCACGCACGCAATCGTTGAGGCGTCGCGCTACTTCGACCAGCAGTTGCTCGCCGACTTCATGCCCATGGGTGTCGTTGAGCGGCTTGAAGTTGTCGAGATCGAGGAACATCAGCGCTCCATGGCTACCTTCGCGCCGCGTAGTGGCAAGGATGCGGCCCAGTCGATCATGCAGCAGGCCACAAACAAAGTGGCTGTCCTTTTGTTTGCTTCTTGAAATGGCTCCCCTTTTAGGGTAATTTGAATGCCATGGAAAAGCGCTCACCGCATTACCCACTCGCCAAGATCCATGAGCAGATGACGACGGTTGAAGAAATGAACCTGACGTTCTCGGCTCAGGATGGAATTCGAGCGGCAGGTATGGGTAAGGGCGATGCGCTGGAGGTGGTGCGGGGGCTTACCCGTGCCGAGTTCTACAAGAGCATGACCACGAACAAAGATCATCGGGTCTGGCAGGACGTGTATCACGCCGAGTGGCGAGGCAAACCGCTCTACGTGAAGTTCCAGCAGGCCGGCGAATACTTCATCGTGTCGTTCAAGGAGTTGTGAGATGGCATCGAAATGGCATGGCAAGCAGTGCCCCCTTTGTAACGAGGGAACCCTGCGCGACGGCAAGCTCAAGCGGCAGCTTGAGTACCGCGGTCGAATCTTTGAATCGACTGTCAAAGGGGCGTTCTGCAACCACTGTGCGGATGGGTTCCCCGAACACAACGAGCAGGAAGAGGCGGCATGGCTGGCGTTCCGCGACAAGGTGGACGCCGAAGAGATTGCCGAATTGGCGCGCATCCGCAAGAAGCTGGGCCTGACCCAGCAGGAAGCCGCAAGACTAGCAGGCGGCGGCAAGAACGCATTCTCCCGCTACGAGCGCGGTCAGGCGAAACCGATGGCGGCCGTGGTCAACCTGTTCCGCTTGCTGGATCGCCATCCCGATTTATTGCAGGAGTTGCGGGCCGGGTAGCCGGTTAAATGACCCTGGCCCCCTTGATCAAGTCGCGTTCTTCCTCGGACGCGCACCGGGATTCGAGACCCACACCGACCGGA
>CAZGOY010000012.1:0-81971 GCA_964527565.1 uncultured Sulfuricella sp.
TACCTTCTTAAACTCGGCTCGTTATTGTCTTGACAGAGGGGGCCACTATACTGCGGACGACGGCGCTTCTTTCTCCGGCGTGGCCGACGTATGTTGCTGCAATTCGCGGCCTATGGCCTGGATCAACTCATAACGCTTGATCGGTTTGAGCAGGAAAGGCAGTGCAAGGCCTTTCACTCGCTGGCGTTGCTGGGCAGTATCATCCGAGGAAAGGATCATGATCTTGAGGGCTGTTAGCGCAGGATTGGCGCGAATCTGCATGCTCAACTCCACGCCTTCCATCTCGGGCATGTGACAGTCCACCAGAGCCAGAGCGAACGGCTCTCCTTTTGCGGCAGCATCGATCAGCAGGGAAAGTGCCTGATTTCCGGATTCCGCTTCTGCCACCTCCGCGCCCAGCGGTTGAAGATATTGCCGCACGATAGTGCGATTGATCGGGTAATCATCCACCACCAACGCCTTGAGGCCGCGCAAATCCGCCGGCACAGTGGGCAGATATGCCGGGTGGGTAGCTGGCGGCAGGAAGGCGGTGAAATGAAAAGTGGAACCTTTCCCTTCCTGGCTGTCCACCCAGATTTCACCGCCCATCATGGCCGCCAGGCGGCGCGTGATGGTGAGTCCCAGGCCGGTACCGCCGAAACGCCGGGTGATGCTACCGTCAACCTGGGAGAAGGCATTGAAGACGCTCTCCAATTTATCAGCGGGGATGCCGATGCCGTTGTCGGCAACTGAGAATTTCAGCTTATCCGGATTGCCTCTGACGGGTTGCACGCTCACCACGATGCCGCCCTCGCTGGAGAATTTGATCGCGTTGCCCACCAGGTTGGTCAGGCATTGCTTGATCCGCCGGGCGTCACCATGCACGAACTCGGGCACGCCGGGCTTGATGTCCAACACCAGTTCCAGCCCCTTGTCGAAGGCGCGGATCGCATGCAGATCGATCTGTTCGTTGAGAGTTTGCTCAAGCGAGAAATCCTCCGTGTCCAGTTCCAGCTGGCCGGCTTCGACCTTGGACAGATCGAGAATGTCGTTGATCAACTCCAGCAGCGTATTGCCCGCGTTCTGGAAGATGTCCACATACCTGCGCTGTTCGCGGGTCAGCTCGGATTCGGACAGCAGTTCTGCCATGCCGAGAATGGCGTTCATCGGCGTGCGGATTTCGTGGCTCATGTTGGCGAGGAATTCGCTTTTCGTCAGGCTGGCCGCTTCGGCGTTGCGTCTGGCCTGATGCAGGGCTTCCTCGATCAGTTTACGTTCGGTGATATTGCGCACATTAGCCTGCAGAAAAACTTCTTCTCCCAACTTAATGCGGGTCAGCAGCACATCGGCGGCAAACGGGCAGCCGTCCAACCGCTGATGTTCCCATTCGAAAAAACAGGAGCCTTCGCGCAGAGCTGTCTCTATCATTTCCTGCGCCTTCTCGCTCGATGGACGCCCGTCGAGCTGCCGCTCCGGCGAAACGTCCCATGGCCCGAGCGCGGTGAATTCGACCATGCTGGATGCACCGAACAATTGCAGCGTTGCCTGATTCGCGTCGGTGAATTTCCATGATGGCGGCGCCAGCAGCATCAGGGCATCACGCGAACTTTCGAACAGCAAGCGTTGCTTTTCAGCGCTAATCCGCAACGCTTCTTCCGCCGCCTTGCGCATCACGATATCCCGCTCCAATTGCTGTCGTCCCTCAATATGAAAGACCCGTAAAATATATCCGACGGAAACCGCCATCAGCACCGCGCAAGCCGCGCGAAAAAGTTGCACTGGTACGCCCAGCGCCTCCCGGAACACCTCTTGGTTGATCCAATTGGCGGGAAACCATGACGCGCGCGGCACTATTAGCACACCGAGCAGCCCGTAGGCTATGAAGGAGAAGGCTGCGACATGGCAGGCAAACTGTATCGGCAGGAATTCCCGCTCTGTCAATGCGGGCTGGATACGGAAACGGCAGTACAGCAGAAAACCGGTGCCGGCCAGCATCGTTCCGGGAAACTGGAGCAGGTATCTTGACCAAAGGGACAGCGCCGGGAGGAAATTGTCGGACAGGATCGCGGCAGTCAGGATGCTGCCGAGCAGTAACACAAGGGCTCTGGCGTCTAGTAGTCGCCCGGCGATAGAAGCGAGCGCCGTGGCGGGAAGCGACTCCCTGACGATGCGGCGACCAAACTCATACAGAAAAATGAAGGAAAGCAGCATGACAAATGGCTTCGTGGCGGTCAGGAACGGGTTGGCGCCCCGCACCACCGCCCACATATCCATCCACTCCAGAAAACCGTGAATCAGGCCGAAAACAGCCAGCAGCCAGATAAATCCAGCCAAATTAAAACAGCTCTCCTCACGAGGTTGGACAAGGATGACCAACCCCAGCGCCAGAAATGCCAATCCGTAAATCAGGTAAATAACATCCATTATGCTTGTCTCAAAATATTAAGGAGGCGCTGATTTATTCATGACCGTTGTTCCTGCGTAGGCGGGAACCCAGTAAATTCAAAGTACTGGATTCCCGCCTGCGCGGGAATGACGAATCAATCAGCCACTCCTTAACGCATCAATCTGTCGATCATCGAAAATACCCCCCGTGGGGCGAATGGCTTCGGCATGAAATTATCTACTCTCGGAAGCTTCTTCCGATCATAAACCGTGCCTCCAAAGCCGTTGGTCGAGAAACGGGCAATACGCCCATTACTTTCTTCCGCGCACCTTCGCCAGTGCCTCGTCGATGCGCTGATCGAGGAAGCCGCCGTAATAGTCAGGGGTGGGCAGCCCCACCAGCGGTTCGGTCAGGGGATTACCCCGGGAATCATAAAAATGAACGGCAGGCACCATGCCCACGTCGTTTTTCCTGGCGAAATCATCGTGCGTGGTCATGCCGCCGGAAAAATCGCGCAGTTTGATGCTGCTGCCGGACTTGACCTGGAGCATGACGACCTTGTCGCGGTATTTGGCGTTGCGTTGCATCGGCTCGAGAAAGTCTTTCAGCAGCCGCGTGCAATAAATGCAGTTGGGGCGGCTGAACATCACCATAATGGGCAAATGCTGGGCTTCCGCCGCCTTGGCTTTGAGCGACAAATCCTGCGCCAGAGGCACACCCTTGGCGTACCCCCATATGGGCGCCATCCACAGCAAAACCAGGGCCAACAGAGCGGCTTGGTGCTGACCGACAAGTTTGTTCACCATCATGATGTTGAAACCTTCCTTGAAAACAGTGATTACGAAACTGGTCCGCCACGCCGAGCATCTTCAACAGGTCGGACGAAATGATCGCCTACGATGCGAACCACCAGATTTAGTTTGTGCCTTCATATGAACACAGTATCAAGCAGCCGAGTTAGCCAGCTGCATGGCGACGAATGACTCTGAAGCATCTGAATAGAAACGGAAGGTGCCCCGTCCGGCCTGCTTCGCTTGGTACATGGCCTCGTCGGCGCGACTCACCAAAAGACCGGCATCGTTGCCATCGTTGGGAAATAGGCTTATCCCTATACTGGCACCAATTTTGAGTTCCAGGTTTCCGATGTGGAAAGGGCGTGTTAATTGCGACAGGATAACTTCCGCGATCTTTTCGCAATGCAGATGGTTGCCAATGTCCGTGGCGATGACGGTAAATTCATCCCCTCCGCGACGCGAAACGGTATCGCTCTCGCGCAAGCAGCGCTTGAGGCGGACGGCTACATCCTGGAGCAGCAGGTCACCAACTTCGTGGCCATAGGTGTCGTTGACCGGCTTGAAGTGGTCAAGGTCGATAAAAATCACGGCCAGAATAAGTTCGCGGCGTTGGGCTTGGACGATGCCCTGCCGCAACCGGTCATCAAACAGCAAGCGGTTCGGCAACTTGGTGAGCAAATCGTGGTAGGCAAGGCTGGAGAGGTGCTCTTCGGTCATGCGCTGCGCGGTGATGTCGAGCACGGTGACGATGAATAAACTGCGCTCACCCAGCGCAGTTTCGTTGCGTTCCATCAAGGTAAGAAAGGTGGTTCCGTCCTTGCGTTGCCCAAGCTGGCTATCCTCTTCTCCCTTCACCAGATCGTCCAGATGGAGGCCGACCATACCGCCCTTGTCATAACCAAACATCTTTTCAGCCGTATGATTGGCTTTAATGATGGCGCCGCTTTCGTCCTGCACCAGCACGCTGGCCGAAACCTTGTTGATGATGTCATCCAGCAGGTCTCGGCTACGATTGAAGGTGCGAATGCGCCGCCGGTTCAGCCAAACCGCCAGGAAGAAGTTGAATAGCGCAATGACGAAGGCCGCCCCCTGGTAAATCCGAATTTTCTTCGCTTCAGCTTGGGTAAGCTGTTCAAGCTCGGTAGTGAGTTCGTTCATCAACCTCAATAGTTCCAGGTTGTTCTGTTTTGCACTGGTGATAGCTTCCGGCAGCGCCTGATCGAGTCCTGCGGCACGGGTACCTATCACCGTCTGCACTTGGCTGCGGTAAGGCAGCCAGATCGAGATGGCCTGATCGACTATTTTGATGGCGCGTTCTCCGTTGACCGGTTGCAAATACATTTCTTCATTGGCGCCACCCCGCGTTTTGCTTCCGTGGGCAAAGCCTTGCAGGGTGTTGTCGAACAGATCGAAGGTAAGCTTCAGTTCCGCAAGGCTAACAGCGGGATTTTCGTGGTTCCGCCGCGCATCTTCTATCTGCAGCAGGGATTTGACCATGCGTTGCGAGAGCATGCGCTGGCGACCGGCGAGGTTGATGTCGATAGCCTGGCGTTCGATTTTCCAGGATAGCCAGAAATTCAGGGCTAGCGCGGTAAAGTCAAACAGCAAGAAGAGTGCTACCGCAACGGCGACAATGCGCTTGCTGTGTCGACTGCTGGTTGGATCTAGTGATTTTTTGGCAGGTTTCAAACGAATATCTCGGCATTGCATGGGCAATACTGCACCAATTTTGCGATGATCTCTGCCATCTCGACCGGTTTGGCAAGTACTTCGTTGGCACCGAAAGCTTTGGCAATCTTGAGATAGTTCTCAGAATTGTAGAGCCCCTTCACACCACCGCTCATGGCGAAGATAGGCAGGCTTGTATCGTGCTGGCGTAATTTCTGGATAAGCTCTAAACCATCCATGTCGGGCATAAAGATGTCCGTGATGACAGCATCCATTGAAATGGAATTGAGGAGTTTCAGGGCCTCTAAGCCATTCCCGGTTGCCACCACAAAATAGCCACGCTCAGTCAGTTCGTGGTTGAGGAGACTGCGCTGAAAAGCGTCATCTTCCACGAGCAAGATGTAATGTTTTGCTTCCATATTCATTTCCTGGCAGGTGTGAATCGCGCTGGTTCAGATTATGGCGAGACCTTGAGGGAGATTGAGAGCTGCCAGCAGCTCGCCGTGATCCACTGGCTTGGCCAGGCAGGCTTCGGCGCCCGCAGACAAAATCAGCTTGATGTTTTCTTCGGTCGGGTAGCCAGTCATCGCAATCACACGGATTTGAGCGGTGGAGGGGTCGTTTTTGATTTGACGGCACACTTCGAAACCGTTCATGCCGGGCATCATCAGGTCGAGCAAAATAATGTTCGGCATGAAGGTGGTCAATTTGCGTCCCGCAGCGAACCCATCATTGGCAATCTCGACCACTATAGATGTGCTCAGGCCAGACAGAAACTCCTGAAGAATAGCCGAAACAAAAAGATCGTCGTCCACGATCATGATCTGGATTAGCGAGTTGTTTGGCTGGCTGTGCAGCTGAAGCAATCTTTCCACTTCGCTCAAGGGGTAGCGGCGGTGCCCTCCCAAAGTGGTTTTGCTCTGTAGCAGCCCCTTGTCCGCCCACTTTCGCAAGGTGATGGGCGACACTCTCAGGCGCTTCGCCAATTCGGCGGGCGTAAGAAGCTCGATATGGTCAGAAGATAAATTATTTTTCATGATTGAAACGATATTTTCGATATAATGCATGTTAATCGATATTTCCAGGCAGGGCAATTAATGTCAGATCGCAAAAAATTATTGATTGTGGACGACAGTAAGTTTTCCCGGGTGTTAATACGCGGCATCGTCCAGGTATTGCGCCCGGGTTGGGAAATTGCCGAAGCCGCAAATGGGGAAGATGCCTTGCAACTGGCGTTGTCCGATGTTTTCGATTTTGCCAGTGTAGACATCAATATGCCTGGCATGGACGGACTGGAACTGACCGTGCGTTTTCGCGAGGAATGCCCTCAACTGCGCGTGTGTCTGGTTTCCGCGAATGTACAGGAAGAATCGCGCCGGCGTGCTCAAGAACTGAATGCCGGCTTCGTGAGAAAACCTATTACTTCCGACTCTATCAGAGAGTCCATCCATTACTTCGAGACCCCTAAATGAAACCGCTGAGCGAAATCGAGGAAGATGCCTTCAAAGAAATCTTCAATATCGGGGTCGGACATGCAGCAGACAGTTTTTCACGCATGGTCAACCAGCCGGTGCGTCTCTCGGTCCCCACTTTGAAGTTTCTCTACGGAAAACAAGTTATTAGCGGAATGCCGAACCTTGATAGGGGTTCCTGCAGCATGGTGATTCAGAGTTTTCTGGGGGGCTTCAGCGCCGATGGCATGTTTCTGTTTTCTGACGATGCCAGCCTGGAACTGGTGCGGCTTCTGATCGGAAAGGATGTGCCGATCAGCGAAATGCGGGAACTGGAACAGGAGGCTTTTATCGAGGTGGGCAACATCTTGTTCAACTCTTGTGTTTCGGTGATCTCCGACATGCTCGGTATCCGTTTCCAGTGTGGGATACCTCGCTATCTATCCGGTCAGTTTTCCCAGCTGGTGCCAGAAACCGATAATTCCGACAACTGCCTGCTTTTGTTAAACATAGATTTCGTTGTTGAGAGCGTTCAAATCCACGGTTACATCATGTTCCTCATGAAGCTGGATTCGGTCGACCTCATCATGCGCGCAATTGCCAAATATATGGGTTCGCACCAGTGACTTTAGACGCTGGATTGGCACTTTCCGAAAAAGACTTCAGCGTGCATCTTTGCCATGCCGCCTTGAATGCGTTGCATGACGGCATTCTTCTGCTCAACTCAGATGGGCGAATTATCTATTGGAACGACTGGATGGAAGATGTATCCGGGCGGCCACGCGGAAGTGCCGTCGGAAAGCGTCTTGATCAGGTATTTCCGGAACAGGCTGGCGGACGCCTGCTGACGGCGGTGCAATGGGCGCTGAAAAACGGGTTGCCATCATTCCTGTCTTCATCGCTCAATCGCCAGCAACTCCCCTTGGCTAGCGAGGGGCGGCACATTGAGCAATCCATCCATGTCACCCCTTTGAATCTGGCGCCCGACCAGTCCTTCTGTTTGATTCGCGTCAGTAACGTCACCGCATTGGTGGAAAAGGAAAACTTGTTGCGCGCCAAGGCGGCGCTACTCAAGGAGTCCCTCGCCTTTGTTGAAACCACTTTGCTTGATTCGCCGGTGGCGATGGGCGTCTATCGTGCCTCAGGCCCATGCATCATCGCTAATGAGGCTTATGCCTCCTTGTTCGGCAGCACGCGGGCGGATTTGCAGGCTGAGAACTTTATGGAGAACTATCGCTGGCAGAAATCCGGTTTACTCGATACGGCTCTCGCAGCACTCGCCGACGGCCAACAACATCTCCGCGAAATCCAGATCGTTAGCGAAGCAAAAAGGCAACTCAGCCTCAATTGCTTGGTGCGTGTCACCAAGCTGAACAACGAAAATCATCTGCTCCTCCAGATCCTCGACCAAACTGAAATCAGAAAAGCCACCGAGGCGATCCGTCAAGCCAAAGAAGCGGCGCAGGCGGCAACCGATGCCAAGAGCAAATTTCTCGCCAACATGAGCCATGAAATTCGTACCCCTCTCAACGGCGTACTGGGGTTGGCCCAAATCGGCATACGCGATAATCGGGGGCGCGAGGCGGCAAAAATCTTCGAGCACATCCGGGACTCCGGCAACCATCTCCTGGCTGTGGTTAACGATATCCTCGATTTTTCCAAGGTCGAAGCCGGCAAGCTCAAGGTTGAAAAACGGACCTTCGCTTTGTTTACCGTCATCGACAACGTGAGAAGTTTCGTCGTGGATCGTGCCGAGGCCAAGGGCTTGGCGCTCTCCATTTCGCTTGCCTCCGGTCTGCCGGATTGGATGGAGGGAGACTCGTTGCGCTTGACCCAGATACTCACAAATCTGCTTTCCAATGCGATCAAGTTCACGGCGCACGGCAAAGTGCTGCTGCGGGTCAACCGTGCTGGCAGCGATATTTGTTTCCAGGTGGTCGATAGTGGTATCGGTATGAGCGAAGAGCAGTTGGCGCGCCTGTTCCAGCCATTCGAGCAGGCCGACAGCTCAACCACACGCAATTTCGGCGGAACCGGCTTGGGGCTCGCCATCAGCAGGAATCTCGCTAACCTGATGGGCGGCGACATTGCCGTTGAAAGCCGGCCAGGTGCGGGCAGCGGTTTTACACTGAAATTGCCCCTGACGACGGCAGCTGCTCCCGCCGGGAGCCACGGGAGCGTCCTCGCTTCAACTGGCCCGCGGCTAACTGCTCTTTCGGTGCTGGCGGCGGATGATGTGGATATCAATCGCTTCATCCTGGAAGACTTGCTGGCCTACGAAGGTGCCCGCGTAATCTTTGCCCATGACGGTCGCCAAGCACTCGATCTGTTTGAAGAAAGAGGGGTAAGTGGCTTCGATGTGGTGCTGATGGATGTGCAGATGCCGGTGATGGATGGCTTGGAAGCCGCTCGCCGCATTGCCGCCATTGCCCCAAATCTGCCGGTGATCGGGCTAACCGCTCATGCGATGAGCGAGGAACGGGAGAAATGTTTTGCCGCCGGCATGGTCGACCATGTCACCAAACCGGTCGATATTGACCTGCTCGTTGCCGCCATCCGTCGGCATGTGCCTCTTGAGCGTCAGATAGCGCCATGTGCCTCAACGACGGCTTCAGGCGTTGCATCTAACGGCCCCTTGTTCGCAGGTTGTGACGACCCCCGAGTGATAGACCTTGGCGTCTTGGCAAAGAGAGTGGGAAACAATCCGGCCAAGATGGTCAAGTACGCCACATTCTTTATCAAAACCACACAAAATACCCTAACGGAAATGGAAGCAGCCTTGGCGGCTAAAGATATGGCTACCCTGAGTGCCCGCGGACACCGCCTCACTTCAGCGGCCTTCACGGTCGGCGCCATGCGTCTGGGTGAGCTTTGCCGGGATGTGGAGTGCTTCAAGGTTGGCGACGAATTGGGGGCGGCACGAGCCAAGTTCGAACAATTACAGGCGCTGTTCGAGCAGATAGCGCAACGCGTTAAAGATTACGTCCAATGAAAACATCATTTGTGCTTCTGGTGGACGATGATGAATTCCAGTTGGAATTCATCGGCGACATGCTGCGTGATCTGGGGGTGGTCAAAGTGTTGACGGCAACCGGTGACCACCAGGGCCTGGCTTTGTTTGATGCATTGGAACGCAAGCCGATTGGAAAGAACAATGGGAGGCGCGGTTCCAGCCAGAGTTGTTGCTCAATTTTTAGTTTCTTTTGTTGAAGGAGTTTCACATGAAAAAAAACGATCCAATTACCAAAATCATGACTTCTGATGTCGCCGTGGTTCAAGAAGGCCAGCCATTGAGTGAAGTCCGCAAAAAGATGATTGATTTGCACATTCATCATGTCCCCATCGTCAACGGTAAAAAGCTGGTGGGTTTAGTAACTTTTACTGATTTGATGAAGATCAACATGGTAATCAACGGCGCCGACGAGCGCAGCATCGATACGATTATTGATCAGCAATTCAAGATAGCGGACATCATGTCGAGCAAAATAACCAAGATCAAAAATACCGAGACCATACGCCAAGCCTCGGAATTGCTGATCAACGGGCATTTCCACTCGTTGCCGGTGATTGATGATAATGACAATATTGTTGGTATTGTCACCAGCACCGATATGATCAAGTACCTTAATGAGCAGTATTGATTCTTCCACTTGATGCGCTCTGAAAAATCGACCACGTAGCTGGGTCAATGACAGGCTGCGGTTTTTTGCAGCCTGGCAAAGAGGGGGATGGCAGTAATTGTGGCGCTTTCGCACTTACTGCCTACAGACATGCTGCTGCCGTGTCTGCCGGTTGCGTAATGTCGCCTTTTGCGCCGATGGTTCATAGTGGATCAAGCCAAATATGACTTTCACGATAGTAATTCAAGGATGAGCCATGGATACAAAAGTCCAGAAAGACGTAACGCCAGATTCCACGCAGATGAAGAAAATCACCCCACTACGCGGCCGCGCTTCGCGTACCCGTAGTGCCGCAGCCGGTGACATAGGCCCCATCGACAGTCCCGAGAATGTGGAGGAGTTTGCGGTGGAAGAGGCCATTGACGCCGCACGGGAAGCGCGCATCAATGCGATGAAAGACGTCCTATCCGGCGTTACTGCCGAGGAAGCAAGCATTCTTCTGAAAGCGCTGCTCAAGCAGCAGAAACCGCTGATTAAATTGCCGAACAGCCCGGATGAAGAACTGTCTGCGGATTGGCGCATAGGCGGCTACCCTTACAAGAACCTGATGTCGCGCAACAATTACGAGCGTCAAAAATACCGTTTGCAGGTGGAGCTGCTCAAATTGCAGGCTTGGGTCAAGGAAACCGGGCAAAAAGTCGTGATCCTGTTCGAGGGCCGCGACGCCGCAGGTAAGGGCGGCACCATCAAGCGTTTCATGGAACACCTGAACCCGCGCGGCGCGCGGGTGGTGGCGCTGGAAAAGCCGAGCGAAATCGAGCGCGGCCAATGGTATTTCCAGCGCTACGTGCAGCATTTGCCCACCGCTGGGGAGATCGTGCTGTTCGACCGTTCCTGGTACAACCGTGCCGGCGTCGAGCGGGTCATGGGCTTCTGCAGCGATCAGGAATACCAGGAATTCATGCGTCAGGCGCCTGAATTCGAGCGCATGATGGTGCATAACAATATCCACCTGATCAAATTCTGGTTCTCGGTAAGCCGCAAGGCGCAGCGGCAGCGCTTCAAGGAGCGCAAGGTGCATCCCCTAAAACAGTGGAAACTGAGCCCGATTGATCTGGCCTCCCTCGATAAATGGGAAGACTACACCAAAGCCAAGGAGTCGATGTTTTTCTACACCGACACGGCGGATTCGCCCTGGACGGTGATCAAGTCCGACTGCAAGAAACGGGCGCGCCTGAATGCGCTACGCTATATCTTGCACCGTCTGCCCTATGCGAAAAAAGACCCCGAACGTATCGGCCTGCTTGATCCGATGATAGTCGGTCGCGCCCAAGTCGTGTATGAGCGCGGTGAAAAACAGGAAGGTGTGCCGCTTATCTAGCGAACGGACCGTGAATAGCGAGACTGCAGAGTTTCGGCTTGTCAGTGAACGACTTCGGCCCAATAGGGACAAGCTCAAACAACTGCTTTTTTCGAACTGAAAGTGGATTGAGCCTTCGATTGTGAAACCGATTCCACAATTGAAGGTGAACTGCCAATTGATGCCGCACAGTTCGACCCTCTACCTGCGCTAAGCGACCAAGCGCACCAGCACGTTTATGAGCAATCGGTGCGCGATTGACTGATCAGGAGTAACGCAACTCGATGATTGCCATAAAGAATATTAGTAACTTGCTATTTGCCTGGCTGGCAAGTGGGCGGTTTTCCGAACTGGCTACCTCGCGGCATCATACTCCCTACCTGACACGCCATCGGCTTACCGCCTTTGTCACGCGCATCAGGCTTGTCGCGGTTGCTTTCTCGGTATTGACGCTGGTTTGGATTCCGTTCGATGCGGCCTGTCAATCAGCGCGCAAATTTGACCACCCTTCAGCGTCCAATTTTGACCAGGGAATCACGCTGATTTCTTGCGCTGTTTGAAGCCCGCTCAATACGGAGATCACGGCGGCCAACATCGACAAGAATAGGCCGATGAAGTTGTACGAGGAGGACGGCGAACCGGCGAAGCTGGCGAACGCCATCATCCGCCGGGTATATGAGGAACTGCGGATCGGCAGCCCGAAAAAAGCCATGGCTTTCGGGCGCGGCCAGTGCAACGCATTTCTGGAAAAGCGTTAAGGGCGTCTCCCGGCTTTCGCCATTTCTCACATTTTCTCTCGAACTGATAAAAATCATCCATTCGTTCCTATAATGCTCCGCAATTGACAGTGAGCAGGCATTCCCGCCGGAGCGCGCCGGATTTTCCGGCAGCACGCGCTCATCTGTTTTTGCTTGAGGCCAAACTCATGTTCCAGAATCTTCGTTTGTGGGCCAAGGCCATGCTGGCCATGGGTTTTTCGATTTTCGTGGCGGGCAGCCTGCTGACCGTTTCCAACCTGCGCACCATGGAAGAGCTGATCCGCAAGGCGGAGCAGAACGAACTGGATGCTCACCTGAAGGCCATCACCAACAGCATCGCGGCGGAAAACCGTATTGCCGAGACGATGAGCGCCCTGGTCGGCGCCATTCCCCTGGTGCAGGAAAAATTCGACGCCGGTGACCGCGCCACCCTGAGCGGGCTGTTCCTGCCGGGCTTCAAGCTGCTCGCCAAGGAATACAACGTCGAGCAATTCCAGTTTCACTTGCCGCCCGCCACCTCGTTCCTGCGCGTGCATAAGCCGGAAAAGTTCGGCGACGATCTCTCTTCGTTCCGCCACACGGTGATTGCCACCAACCGGTCGCAAAAACCCACGCGCGGTCTGGAAGGCGGTGTGGCGGGGCTGGGCGCGCGCGGCATGGTGCCGGTGAGCCACAAGGGGCGGCACGTCGGCTCGGTGGAATTCGGCATGACCTTCGGACAGGCCTTTTTCGACAATTTCAAGAAGCAGAACGGCGTCGATGTCAGTCTCGATCTCATTGATGGCGAGGGTTTCAAGACGCTGGCTTCCACGCTCGGCAAGGAGCCGCTGCTGCCGACGGCAGTCTTGCGCCGCGCCATGCTGGAGGCGCCGCAACTCGATCACCGCGACATCGGCGGCGTGCCGCATGCCGTCTATGTGGCGGCGGTCAGCGATTTTTCCGGCAAGCCCATCGGCGTGGTGGAAATCGCCATGGATAACAGCACTTACCTGGCATCCCTAACGCAGGCGCGTCATTCGGCGCTGCTGGTGGGCCTTTTTTCCCTGGTGATCGGCTTGGCTCTGGCCATGCTGGCTGCGCGCCACCTGGTCAAGCGCATCGATGCCGTGGCGGCGGGGGTGAACCGCGTGGCGCAGGGCGATCTGACCGTCGATATCGAAGACAGCGGCAAGGACGAAATCGGCGAGTTGGCCGCTGCCGCGCGCCAGATGCGCCGCCAGTTGCACGATCTGGCCGCGCGCGTCGGCGGGCATGCTCATGCGGTGCACGGCGCCTCGCGGGAGATCGCCGGGGCGGTGGAAAGCCAGGCGGCGACTTCGTCGCAGATGTCTTCCTCGGTGGCGGAAATCACCTCGACCATGGAAGAGCTGTCGGCTTCTTCGACGCAGATTGCCGAGCATTCCAAGGCGGTGGTGGATATCGCCAACCAGACCTGGGAAAACAGCAAGAAAGGCTCGGAAGCCATGCAGTCGGTGCTCAACCGCATGAGCGACATCCGCGGCGACAACCAGAACAGCCTGGCGGAGATCGTCGAACTCGGCGCCAAATCCAAGGAAATCAGCAAAGTAATGGAGATCATCAACGCCATCGCCGACCAGACCAAGCTGATCGCCTTCAATGCCGCGCTCGAAGCTTCCAGCGCGGGCGAGGCGGGCAAGCGCTTTTCCGTGGTGGCGCAGGAAATCCGCCGCCTGGCCGACAGCGTGACCGATTCCACCGGCGAAATCGAGAACAAGGTGCAGGAAATCCAGGATTCCATCAGCCGCCTGGTCATCACCTCGGAAAAAGGCGCCGCCACCATTCATGCCGGCATGGATGCCAGCGCCAACAGCGCCCAGCGCCTGGGCGAACTGGTCAGCGCCGCCAGCCAGACCAGCAGCGCGGCGCAGCAAATTTCGCTGTCCACCCAGCAGCAGAAGACCGCCAGCAACCAGGTGGTGGTGGCGTTGCGCGAAATCGTTACGGCCAGCTCGCACACCGCCCAGTCGATCGGGCGCATCTCGCAGATCAGCCAGGATATGACCGCCATGTCGGCGGAACTGAGCGAACTGGTGCTGCAATTCAAGCTCGCCGAAAAGGCGGCGTCTTGATCCGCTGCTGCGTCACACGGAAATACGGGACTCCGGCATGAAGAAAATCAGGGTGCTCGTGGCCGATGACAGCAGCCTGGCGCGTGACCTGCTGCGCACTTTTCTCGAAAGCGACGAGGAAATCGAAATCGTCGGCGAGGCGCGCAACGGCCATGAAGCCGTCGAGCTGGCGCGCGCCCTGAAACCCGACGTCATCACCATGGATCTGGAAATGCCGGTGATGAACGGCATGCAGGCCATCGAGGAAATCATGTCGAGTAAGGCCGCGCCGATTCTGGTGGTGAGCAGCGTGGCCGACGCCCGCAACGCCTATGAGGCGGTGGCGCGCGGCGCCCTGGAAGTGATCGGCAAGCCGGAATATGACGCGCGTGCGGCGGCGGAATTCGTCGCCAGGGTGAAGATGCTGGCCAAGGTGCCGGTCATCACCCACTTGCGTTCCCGTTCCGTCGGCAGGCCGCCCGCCGCCAGTGGCGCGGCTGCCGCCAGCAGTCCGGCGCCGCCTGTGTTGGATGCTTCCGGGAGCTATGCGCATGTGTTCGCCATCGCCTCATCCACCGGCGGGCCGCAGGCGCTGGCGCTGATCCTCGCGCAACTGCCCGCCGGGTTTCCCTGCCCGGTGCTGATTTCCCAGCATATTTCAGACGGTTTCGCCGCCGGCATGGCCGCCTGGCTGGGTGGGCTGTGCAAGCTGCCGGTGCGCCTGGGGAGCGAGGGGGAGCTGATCGCGCCGGGCGTGGTTTATCTCTCGCCCTCGGAAACCCATCTGACGGTCACGCCGTCGCGCCGCCTGGCCCTGCGGGAACGCCAGCCGGGCGAGGTCTACCGCCCCAGTTGCAACGCCCTGCTCGAATCGGTGGCGGAAGTGTTCGGGCGCCAGGCGGTGGGCATCATCCTGACCGGCATGGGCAGCGACGGCGCGCGCGGCATCGAAGCCATCCGCCGGGCCGGGGGCGCCACACTGGCGCAGGATGAAGCCAGTTCGGTGATCTTCGGCATGAACAAGGTGGCCGTCGATGGCGGCCACGTACAGCAGGTGTTGCCGGTCAGCGGCATGGCCGGGGAAATGTGCCGCATCGCCGGGGTCGCCGCGCCCGCGCAGGGCGCTGTCTCATGAAGCCCGATCTGGCGAGCTTCCAGGCCCTGATCCGGCAGCGCTGCGGCCTGCACCTTGCGGGTGACAACGAAACCCGGCTCGCCGCCGTGCTCGGTGAGCGTATCGCCGCCACGGGGTGCCGCGGCGGGGGTGACTATTTTTCCCGCCTGTGCGCCAGCGAGGAGGAATTCCAGACGCTGGTGAACCTGCTGACCATCAACGAAACCTATTTCTTCCGCGAAGCCGAGCAACTGCGCCTGCTCAGCGAACGCCTGGCGCCGCGCCTGCTGGCACGGCGCGGGCAAGGGCCGTTGCGCATTCTCAGCGCGGGCTGTTCGTCCGGCGAGGAACCCTATTCCATCCTGATGGCCTTGCACGAGAAATACGGCGAAAGCGTGCCCGGCCTGTTTTCCGTGGCGGGCGGCGACATCGATACCCAGGTGCTGGCCAAGGCGCGCGCCGGGCGCTATACGGAATTTTCCTTCCGCGGCGTGTCGGCAGAGATCAGGGCGCGCTATTTCGAGCGCGAGCGCTGGGACTACGTGCTCAAGGAAGGTTTGCGCAAACAGGTGGCGTTCCACGAGTTCAACCTGCTCGCCGACACCTATCCGCCCGCGCTGCACGGCTTCGACATTATTTTCTTCCGCAACGTGTCGATCTATTTCGATACGCACGCGCGGCGCGCCATCCAGCAGAACCTGGCCGCGCTGCTTAAAGAAGACGGCTGCCTGGTGACCGGCAGCGCCGAAACGCTGGCCAACGATCTGGGCGTGTTGACCCTGGTGGAAGAGGACGGCCTGTTTTATTTCGCCAAGGGAAACCCGCCGCAGGCCGTCGCGCACAGTGCGCCGCTGTTCGACTTCACCCCCGTCGCGGCAGCGCCCGCACCCCTGTGGCCGCCGGCCGCTTGCGGCACGCCGTCCGGCGATGCGTACACGGCGCCGCTTTTCCCGGAAGCGTCGCCAGTGCTTGCCGTTGCCGTCCAGGAAGCGCCCGCCACCCTGGAAACCGCACACCATCTGGTGGCGGAAAAACGGCACGATGCCGCGCTGGCGGAATTGCAGCGCCTGTTGTGCCGGGAACCTGGCAATTGCGCCGCGCTGCTGCTGAAGGCGCACATCCAGTTGAACCGCAAGGAATTCGCCGAAGCCTGCCAGGCGGCGGAACAGGTGCTCGCATCCGACCCCTGGTCAATCGACGCCTTGGTGGTGCTGGGGCTGGCCGCCAAGTGGCGCGAGCAAAGCGCCGAGGCAGTGCGCTGGTTCAAGCAGGCGGTGTATGCCCGCCACGAGTGCTGGCCGGCGCGCTACTACCTGGCGGAACTGTACCGCGCCGGGGGCGAGGCGGAAAAGGCGCGGCGCGAATATCGCGGCGTGCAGCAGTCCCTGTCGCAGGCTGCCACGCCCGACACCGGCATCCGCGTGGTGCCGCTCGGCCTGCCGATGGCGGAAGTGCGCTTCCTGTGCGAGCACCAGCTCACCCGGCTGGGCAGCGACGGCGCGGCAGTGCGGAAATAGGCGGCCATGGCGCTGGACATCGGTAAATTCATCATCCGTTTCGTCGAGGAAGCGCGCGAGCATATCGGGCGCCTGAACGACGGCCTCGCCGCGCTGGACGGCGGTGCGGGCGACGCGGAGCGTATCAACGCCATTTTCCGTGCGGCGCACACCATCAAGGGGTCGTCGCGCATGCTCAAGCTCGCCCCCATCACCGAGACCGCACACAAGCTGGAAGACGTGCTGGGCGCATTACGCGAGGGCAGCCTGGCCTATTCGGCGGAACTGGGCGGCGTGCTCTATCGCGGCGTGGACGCCATCGCCGCGCTGGTGGAGCACCTGGCGGAATCCGGCAACCCGGCCGGCCTGCCGCCGCCGGACGAGGCGCTGTGCGCGGCCCTGGCCGCAGCGGCGCGCGGCGAGGCAGGCAGCGGGACGCCGCAGCCTGCACCACCAGAGCTAGCGCCGAATGCGGATGCAGTGCTGCCGCCCCCGGCAGAAGTCGCGCCGGCGGCGACAGCCGCCCCGGCTTCCCCGGCCCCCGCCCCGGCGGAGCGCCTGAAAACGCCGGATACCGTGCGGGTGCGCCTCTCCAAGCTCGACGAACTGATCAAGCTCATGGGCGAGGTGGTTTCCAGCCACGCCACCCTGCGCCAGCGCCTGCTCGACATCCGCGCCATCGAACGCGATGCCGCCGTGGACGGCGCAGGCGCTACGCCGCTGCGCGCCTGTCTGCGCCACTTCGCTCAGACTTTGCGCGACGACGTGCAAGCGCAGGAAACGCTGATGGCCGAACTGCACGACAAGGCGCTGATCATGCGCATGCTGCCGCTGGCCATCGTCTTCGACCCGGCGGGACGCATCGTGCGCGATCTCGCCCGTTCGGTCGGCAAGCAGGTGGAGTGCGTGGTGCGCGGCGCGGAAATCGAACTCGACCGGCAACTCATCGACAAGCTTTCCGACCCCATCGTCCACCTGCTGCGCAATGCCATCGACCACGGCCTGGAAATGCCCGAGGCGCGCCAGGCCGCAGGCAAGGCGGCGCAGGGGCGTATCACCCTGTCGGCGCACCAGGACGGCGGCTGGGTGGTTATCGAGGTGGCCGACGACGGCGGCGGCATCCCGCTTGCCGGGGTGCGCGAAAAGGCCGTCCGCAAGGGTTTCGTCGGTGCGGAGCAAGCCGCCGCGATGAGCGACCAGGAAGTGGTCGACCTGATTTTCCTGCCGGGTTTTTCCACCAGCGCCATCATCACCGATATTTCCGGGCGCGGCGTGGGCATGGACGTGGTCAAGCAGTCCATCGTCGATGACCTGCAAGGGTCGGTGAGCGTGGAAACGCGCCCCGGCGCGGGCACCACCTTCGCCCTGCGCCTGCCCCTGTCGCTGGCGATGATGCGCGTGCTGCTGGTCGAGGTGGCGGGGTTGTCGTTCGGCTTCACCGCGCAGTACGTCACCGAACTGATCCGCGTACCGCACGCGGAAATGCTTACCGTGGCGCAGCGCCAGGCCGTCATCATCCGCAACGAGTTTGTGCCGGTGGTGCCCCTTGCCGACCTGCTGGCCATCCCGCAGCGGCGCCTTTCGCAAAATCCGTCCGCCGCCACCCCGCCCACGCCCGGCAGGCTCGGCATGTTGCTGGTGGTGGTGCGGGTGCGCAACGAAAAACTGGCGCTGGCCGTCGATGAATTGCAGGACGAGCGCGACATGGTCATCAAACCCCTGCCCGCGCACATGCGCCGCCTGCCCACGGTTTCCGGCATGGTGGTGACCGGCAGGAACGAACTGGTCAGCGTGCTGCATGCCCCCGCGTTGCTGGAACTGGCGCGCCGCGCACGCAGCCGGGCGGCGCCTGCCGAGGTCGCCGGGGAGAGCGGCGCTTACCGTGTCCTGGTGGTCGATGATTCGCTCAACACCCGCGAAATCGAAAAGGACGTGCTGGAAGCCTGGGGCTACCGCGTCACGCTGGCCGAGGACGGCCTGGACGGCCTGCGCAAGGCGCGCGCCGGGGAATTCGACGCCGTGCTCACTGACGTGGAAATGCCCAACATGGACGGTTTCACCCTCACTGCGCGGCTACGCGAGGAGGAAAAATACCGCGATACCCCGATCGTCATCATCACTTCGCGCGAGAAGGAGGAAGACAAGCGGCGCGGCATTCAGGTGGGCGCGGACGCCTATATCGTCAAGGGCGATTTCGAACAGAGCAGCCTGGTCGATACCCTGCGCAGCCTGCTGGGATGAGATTGGCCGAGGGGTACCTCAAAATTGGAAATGGAAAATGGAGATTGGAGAGAAGACATGCGCATACTGGTAGTTGACGACGACGCCCTCGCGGGGGAAATGACCGCCGCCGTGCTGGAAGAGGGCGGACACGATTGCGTGCTGGCCGAAAACGGCATGGAGGCCATGGAGAAACTGGGCGGAGAAGCGCCCTTCGACATGGTCATCAGCGACATGAACATGCCGTTGATGAGCGGCATCGAGCTGTTCCGCGAACTGCGCGCGCAGGGGGTGAACGCGCCCTTCATCCTGCTTTCCGGCGACGACCCGGAAGTGGCGCGCGCCCAGGAACCCTTGCTGGATGCCTGTTTGCTGAAGGACTTTTCCCTGGAGGAAAGCCTGCCCAGGGTGATGGCCGACGTGCTGTCGCGTCGTTGAGTGATCGATCCAAGCGGGAATTCCTTCTCATGACATCGCCATCCGAGACCATGCGCGGCAAGATCGCCCAGTTGCGCGCCCGCTTCATCGAGCAGTTGCCGGGGCGCGTCGAGGAGGCGTTGCATCTTTTCGCCGCGCTGCGCGCCAATCCGCATAATGCGGAGGCGGCGACCGCGCTGCACCGTTTCCTGCACAGCATCAAGGGCACCGGCAATTCCTTCGGGTTCAGCGACCTGGGGGCCATCGCCGGGCACGGCGAGCACTTGGCGGCGCAATTGCTGGAAAATCCGGCGCAGGCTTTGCCGCTATTCTGGGACGAGCTGGCCGAAGTGCTGTCCAACGTGCACATGGGCTGCGAGGCGCTCCGGGAAAGCGGCGCGCTGCTGCCGTTGGAGAAGGACATGCCTGGCTTCGAGCTGCCCGTTGCGCCGGAGGTTTCCGAAACGGGCGGCAAGCGGGTTTATATTTGCGACGACGAATCCGCCCTGGCCGAGCAATTGGGCAACCAGTTGCGCTGTTTCGGCTACCTGGTTGCGGTCTTCACCGAACCGGCGCAACTGCGCGCGGCGGTGCGCGCCCAACGGCCCGCCGCCGTCATCATGGACATCAATTTTCCCGGCGGCATCAAGGGTACCGACGTGGTGGCGGCGCTCAAGCGGGAAGGGGGGGCGGATTTTCCCGTCATCTTCCTTTCCGCCTGCGACGATTTCGCAGCGCGCTTGGCCGCCGTGCAGGCCGGCGGGCTGGCCTATTTTCACAAGCCGGTGCGGCCGCTCGATCTGGTAACCACCCTGGACGAACTGACGGTGCAGAAAACCCCCGAGCCTTACCGCGTGCTGGTGGTCGACGACGAACCGGAAATCGCCGCCTATCATTGCCTGATACTCCAGGAGGCGCGCATGACCACCTATCAGGTGCACAAGCCGGAACGGGTGCTGGAGGTGTTGCAGGATTTCCGTCCCGACATGGTGTTGATGGACATGTACATGCCCGGCTGCAACGGGCGCGACCTCGCGCAATTGATCCGCCAGATGCCGGATTATTTCAGCCTGCCCATCGTTTACCTGTCGAGCGAGACCGACCGCCACAAGCAGTTTTCCGCCATGCGCGTGGGCGCGGAGGGCTTTCTCGCCAAGCCGATCCCGCCCGAGGATCTGGTGACCGCGGTAGCGATCCGCGCCGAACGCATGCGCGCCTTGCGCGCGCTGATGGCGCGCGACAGCCTGACCGGCCTCTATAACCACACCACTACCACGCAACTGCTGGAAAACGCCATCAGCAACGCCGCGCGCCAGAACCAGCCCCTGTGTTTTGCCATGATCGACGTCGACCGCTTCAAGTCGGTCAACGATACCTACGGACACCCGGTGGGCGACCAGGTGCTGCTGGCGATGTCGCGCGTGTTGCAGCAGCGGCTGCGCAATTCCGACATCGTCGGGCGCTACGGCGGCGAGGAATTCGCCGTCATCCTGCAGGATGTCGAGCTGGACGCGGCCACGCGCATCATCGACCAGTTACGCGAGGATTTTTCCAGGGTACGTTTCCACGCGGGAGAAAGGGAGTTTTCCTGCACCTTCAGCGCGGGCATTGCCGCCTGCCCGCCGCTGAAGCGCCTGGAAATCCTGCGCGAAGCCGCCGACCGCGCGCTCTACGACGCCAAGGAACAAGGGCGCAACCGCGTGGTGGCAAGTGAAGCTTAACCTGATTCCGGAGATCGTCGTGCCATGAGCCAGCCAAACCTAACTCTCGATCAGGTGTTGACCCAGCGCCGCGAGGCCAGCCAGGAAATCGTCAATGTCGATGAACCCGCCGCCAAGCTGGTGATCTTCCGGCTCCACGAAGACTGGTTCGCTTTTCACGGCAACAAGATCCGCGAAATTCTTTCCCATGTGGAGGTGTTCTTCGTGCCGGGTTGCCCCGCCTCGCTGGAAGGCGTCATCAATGTGCGCGGCGACATCGAATCGGTGATTGTCTTGCACGAACTGCTGCGGTTGCCGCAATCCGCCGCTGCGCGGGCCTCTTCCGTCCTGCTGGGAAGCGGCGGCGGCATGACCAGCGGTATCCGCGTCGATCAGGTGATCGACGTGGTGGACGTGCCGCAAAGCAGCATCCACCCGCCGCCCGCCACCTTGCCGGAGCATTTGCGTCCTCTGGTTTGCGGCGTCCTGCGCTTCAAGGAGAAACCGGTGGCCGTGCTCGATCTCGACCGCATTTTCAGCGATTACGGCAAAGGATTGGGGTAATCCGGAAAATGGCCAGTCTTGCCGCTTCCCCGGAATCCACCCTGGACATGGTGGTTTTCCATGTCGGCGCTTACCGCTGCGCCGTGGAGGCGCGGCAGGTGCGCGCCTCGCGCTCCCTGGACGGGCACGACGGCGTGCCCGCGCTGGAATCCTTGCTGGGGCTGCCGGAACCGGGGCCGGAAAAGACGGATTCTCCCGGCGCCAGGCTGATGCTGCTGATGCGCCACCCCGACGGCGAATTTCCTCTAAGCGTGCGCGCCCCTCTGCAAATGCAGGCCATGGCGGCGTCCGCCATCCACCCCTTGCCGCCGCTGCTCGCCGCGCGCACCCGTATCCACGGCCTGCGCGCCCTGGCGCTGGAAGCGGAAGGCATGACCCTGCTGGTGGATATTCTTTCCCTGCTCGATACAGCCCCCATCCTCGAAAAGTACACCTGAGTGGTGCTTCTTGTCGTTTGTTCCTAGCTGGGCTGCATTGCTCTCTAGTGTAGGGCATAATAAGCCCCATGAAGGCGAAACTACTACGCAGGATTCTTGAAGCTTACGGATGCGGCAGGATCGAAGGCGTGATCTGGGAAGTGCCGGAACCGGTTTCGCCGTCGGAACATCGCATCAAATACCGGCTGGTCTACGTGCGTGACGGTGTGCGTGTGGTGGGTTATGACAACGAGCGGGGCAAGGGCGACCACAAGCACCGCCATGGCGTTGAACTGCCCTATGTATTTGTCGATGTGCCGACGTTGATCCGTGATTTTCTGCAAGATTTGAAGGAGTTGGAGCCGTGAACATACTGGAAGTGAAAGTCGGCGAGCCGCTCGAAAACAGCCTGAGGGATTTTGGTGAAGCGTTGCAATCTGCCATGGACGGGGAATCGGTGGCGCCGTATTGCGGCATCGGCTTCGAGACGATGTCACAGTTCGGGGCGGTCTTTACGCCCAAGCGCTGGGAACTGGTCGAAGCGCTGAAATCGGCGGGGCCGCTCAGCATCTATGCGCTCGCCAAGCGTTTGAACCGCCATTACCGCAACGTTCACAAGGATGTGACGGCGCTCATGGAGTGGATGGTGATCGAGAGGGACGAGCGCGGCCTGGTGTTTGTACCTTGGGACGAGATTGACGTGCGTTGGCCGCTTTTGCGGCGGGCGGCATAAGCGCTTGCCGGTGCCGTGTCGTGCCGCATGAATCCATGGGATGACATCCGCCAGACCATCACCGCTGCCACTGGGGTGCCCTTCAAATTGGCGGCGCGTCACGGCGTGGGCGGCGGCTGCATCAATGCGGCCTGGGTGATCGAGGGTGAAGGGCGGCGTTATTTCGTCAAGATCAATGAGGCAGCCTCTTTGCCGATGTTCGAGGCGGAGGCCGAGGGGCTGCGCGAACTGGCGCGCGCCGATGCTGTCCGCGTGCCTGAACCGGTTTGTTCCGGGGTGGCGGGCGGTAGCGCCTTCCTGGTGCTGGAGCATCTTTCCTTCGGCCACGGTGGCGCGCAGGCAGCGGCCCATCTGGGCGAACAACTGGCGCAGTTGCACCGCGCCACGGCGCCGCAATACGGCTGGCGGCGCGACAATGCCATCGGCGCAACTTTGCAGGTCAACGATTGGACGGGGGAATGGATAGCTTTCTGGCGTAAGCATCGCCTGGGTTTTCAGCTCGATCTGGCGGCGCGCAAGGGATGTCCGGCACGCTTGCGCGACGAGGGCGAGCGCTTGCTGGAGGTTTTTCCGCAGATGTTTCAAGGCTATGCGCCGGTTCCGTCCCTGCTGCACGGCGACCTGTGGAGCGGCAACGCGGATTATGACGAGAGTGGCATACCGGTGCTTTTTGACCCGGCAGTGTATTACGGCGACCGCGAAGCCGACCTTGCGATGACTGAACTGTTCGGCGGCTTTCCACCGGATTTCTACGCTGCCTACCGCCGGAACTGGCCGCTTGACCCTGGTTACGCGGCGCGCCGGACGCTCTACAATCTTTACCATATCCTCAACCACTTCAATCTCTTCGGCGGCGGCTACGCGGCGCAGGCGCAAAGAATGATCGCCGCGCTGCTGGCGGAAACGCGTTGAGGGCCGGTCCTCACGGGATTCGTTCAGGGCGGCGCGGCGCTTCCCTTGGCGGTTTTTTTTGGTTAGGATGGCGGTTAAATAAAAACCTTCCCCAAAAATTCGGGGCTCACCCCGGTATTTCACCCGTCTCTACATATTGCGAGGAAACCATGAGCGAACACATTCATTACGTCACCGACGACTCTTTCGAGCAGGAAGTCTTGCAGGCGCAGATGCCGGTGCTGGTCGATTACTGGGCGGACTGGTGCGGGCCGTGCAAGATGATCGCCCCGATTCTGGACGAAGTCGCCCAGGAATACGCCGGACGCATTCGCGTCGCCAAGCTGAATATCGACGAAAACCAGCAGACTCCGCCCAAGTATGGCATTCGTGGCATTCCCACCCTGATGATCTTCAAGAACGGCAGCATCGAGGCCACCAAGGTCGGTGCGCTGTCCAAATCACAATTGACGGCATTTATTGACAGCAATATCTAAACGCTTTACCCTTGCGCCTGTCTATCCGGCTTCAGCCTTGACGTAGCAGTTTCAACATCGGGCCAGGCGCAAGCCGCCATCTGCTTCAAGCCTTCTTCTTCAGACCTTGCAGCAAACCACCGAATCAATCTTCACGTTTCACCTCAACAGAGTTTTCCATGCGTTTATCCGACCTCAAGCACCTCCCCGTAACTGAACTTGTAGAAATGGCGCTCGCCAACGAAATCGAGAACGCTAGCCGTATGCGCAAGCAGGACCTGATTTTTGCCCTGCTGAAAAACCAGGCGAAAAAAGGCGAAAGCATTTACGGTGAAGGGACGTTGGAGGTGCTGCCGGACGGCTTCGGCTTCCTGCGCTCGCCGGACACCTCCTATCTTGCCGGAACCGATGATATTTACGTTTCGCCCAGCCAGATTCGCCGCTTCAATTTGCACACCGGCGATTCCATCCAGGGCGAGATCCGAACCCCCAAGGAAGGCGAACGCTATTTCGCGCTGGTGAAAGTCGATTCCGTCAACGACGAGCCGCCGGAAAACTCCAAGCACAAGATTCTGTTTGAAAATCTTACCCCGCTTTTCCCTAACCAGCCGCTGTTGCTGGAACGCGACATCCGCGCCGAGGAAAATATCACCGGGCGGGTGATCGACATGGTGGCGCCCATCGGCAAGGGGCAACGCGGCCTGCTGGTGGCTAGCCCGAAAAGCGGCAAGACGGTGATGCTCCAGCACATCGCCCATTCTATCGCGGCCAATCACCCGGAATGCTATCTGATCGTCCTGCTGATCGACGAACGCCCGGAAGAAGTCACGGAAATGCAGCGTTCGGTGCGTGGCGAGGTGGTGTCCTCGACCTTTGACGAACCGGCGACGCGCCACGTGCAGGTTGCCGAAATGGTGCTGGAAAAGGCCAAGCGCCTGGTGGAGCACAAGAAAGATGTGGTAATCCTGCTCGATTCGATCACCCGCCTGGCGCGCGCCTACAATACCGTGGTGCCGGCCTCCGGCAAGGTGCTGACCGGCGGTGTCGATGCCAACGCCCTGCAACGGCCCAAGCGCTTTTTCGGCGCCGCGCGCAACATCGAGGAGGGCGGTTCGCTGACCATCATCGCCACCGCGCTGGTGGATACCGGTTCGCGCATGGACGATGTGATCTACGAGGAATTCAAGGGTACCGGCAACATGGAAATCCACCTCGACCGCAAGATGGCCGAGAAGCGCCTGTATCCCGCCATCAACGTCAACCGCTCGGGCACGCGCAAGGAAGAGCTGCTCATCAAGCAGGACGTGCTGCAAAAAATCTGGGTGTTGCGCAAGCTGCTCTACCCGATGGACGACCTGGACGCGATGGAATTCCTGCTCGACAAGATCAAAGCGACCAAGAACAATGCCGATTTCTTCGACTCGATGAGGCGTTGAGCACGTCACGAAATTTTTTAATCAAGGCAACGCCTTGCAACCCGGCTGCTTTTTATGGATAATTAGCGGCTTTCTGAAATATGGCCGGTTCGCCGCGAGATTCATCAAGGACACAACATGAGACCCGACATTCACCCTGAGTACAATGAAATCGCCGTCAATTGCAGTTGCGGCAACAATTTCACCACCCGTTCCACCATGAGCAAGCCGCTGCACATCGAAGTTTGCTCGCAATGCCACCCGTTCTACACCGGCAAGCAGAAGATCGTCGATACCGCCGGTCGCGTTGAGAAGTTCCGCCAGAAATACGGCATCAAATAAGCGCGCATACGGCACTATAAAAAGGCAGCCTGGGCTGCCTTTTTTGTTTGAACGCATTCTCCGTTTTCACCTCGCCGCCGATGAACAGGTTTTCCGATGCCGTAGCCAACCTGAACAACCGTAGCCAGCTTCGCTGGCTGGCAGTACTTTGCCTGGCCTGGCTGCTTCCCGGTCTGGTCGGCCATCAGCCGTGGAAGCTGGACGATGCCTATAGCTTCGGCTTGGTGCATCACGTTCTCAAGGGCGGCGAATGGCTGTTGCCGTCCTTGGCGGGCGAGCCGTTCATGGAAAAGCCGCCGCTCTATTACGGAGTGGCCGCGCAATTCGCCAAACTCTTTTCACCCTTCCTGCCTGTCCACGACGCCGCGCGCCTGAGCAGCGGGTTTTTCATGGCGCTGACCTTGCTGTTTACCGGGCTAGCCGGGCGTGCCCTGTGGGGCAAGGGGCAGGGGCGTGTCGCCGTCCTGTTGCTGCTGGGGTGTATGGGGCTGCTGATCCGCGCGCACGAACTGGTCGCGGAAACGGCGCAGCTTGCCGGTTTCGCGCTGGCCTTGTATGGCCTGTCCACCAGCCGCCAGCACCCGCTTACGGCGGGTTTCGCGCTGGGAAGCGGCGCCGGGATCGGCTTCATGAGCGGCGGCGTGCTGATCCCGGTGATTCTGCTGACCAGCGCGTGCATGCTGCCCTTTTTCCCCGAGTGGCGTGGCAGGCGCCTCGTGCTTTGCCTGCTGGTTGCCGCCGCCGCCGTCTTGCCTTGGTTGGCGGCGTGGCCAGCCTGGCTTTACTTCCACGCGCCAACACTGTTCGCCAGTTGGTGGCAAGCGCAATTTGCCGTGCTGCTCAAACCGGGCGGCACAGCCTTCGGTTTCTATTTCAGCAATCTGCCGTGGTTTGCCTGGCCTGCCCTGCCCATCGCGCTATGGATGTTGTGGCGCGAAAAACTGGCACGCCCGGAAACCCAGCTGCTGGCGCTACTTTCCCTGGTCACCTTGCTGATCTTGGGCCTCGGCGCACAAGCCCGCGAACTGCATGCCCTTCCCCTGCTATTGCCGCTTTCGCTGCTGGCTACTCCCGGCATCGATATGTTGCGGCGCGGCGCGGCCAATGCGCTGAATTGGTTCGGCATCATGACCTTCGGCTTCTTTTCCGGCTTGCTGTGGTTTTTCTGGTTTGCGCTGATGACCGGCGTCCCCGAACGCAACGCACGTCACCTGCTGAAAATGCAACCTGGCTATACCCCGGAATTCGTTCCGCTGGCCTTTGCCGTGGCGTTGTTCTACACCCTAGCCTGGCTGGCAGTGCTGGGGGCGACGCGGCGTCTGCCGCCTGGGCGTCGCGCCATCGTCAACTGGGGGGCGGGCATCACCCTGCTGTGGGGGATTGCCACCACCATCAGCCTGCCGTGGATCGATGCCGGGAAAAGCTACCGTTCGACCTTTTCTTCACTGCAACAAGCGCTTCCTTCCGCCTACGGCTGCATTGCCGGTGAGAATCTGGGCGCCGCGCAACGCGCGCTGCTGGACTATTACGCTGGTATCGTCACGCGCCGAAGCGATGCCGCCGCGCAGTCGGAGTGCGACCTGTTGCTGGTGCAGGGCCATGCCAGCCAACCTTATGCGGTAGCTCCCTCATGGCGCATGCTGTGGCAGGGCGCGCGGCCTGGCGAGAAATCGGAACGCTTCTGGCTCTTCCAACAAGTATGGAACGAGCCGTGATGCCCGCGCCGCGCGGCAGGGAATACGTTTCCGTGCTGGTGCTCGCCGGGGGGCAGGGGAGGCGCATGGGCGGCGCGGACAAAGGTTTGCTGACGCTGCAAGGGCACCCCCTGGTCGTCTGGGTGCTGGAAGCCGTTGCGCCGCAGGCGGACGAGGTGCTCATCAGCGCCAATCGCAATCTCGATGCCTACCGGGAATACGGCTACCCAGTATTGCCGGACGACACCCCGGAGTCCCAGGGCCCGCTGGCAGGTCTGGCGCGCGCGCTGGCCAGCGCCGCACACCCGCTGGTGCTGTGCGTGCCGTGTGACACGCCGTTCCTGCCCGGCGACCTGGCGGTACGGCTGCACGATGCCCTCGACCAACGGCAGGCACAAATCGCCATTGCCGCTACTGACGACCATGTCCACCGCACAGTTTGTCTGTGCCGTCGCGATGTGCTGCCCAGCCTGACGCAGTTTCTGTCCAGCGGCGGGCGCAGGGTGGGCGCCTGGCAGGAAAGCCTGAAATTTATCGAGGTTCATTTCAGCGACGCGCAGAGTTTTCGTAACTTTAATACGCCACAGGCGCTGAGCGAGTTTTTCGAAGAGCAAATACGGGGATGTTGAGGCCTTCTTTTCATGATGCCGCAGCCTTTACAATTCGGGGCGCCAAAGGCATTATCGCCCTGTCTCCCATCCAAGCGAGCACCTGAATGTCGGCAACTTCCCTTCCATCCAAGCTGAGCGGTCTGGCGCGCATGCTGGCGCAGCAAAACCTCTTGCCGGAAGCGGAAGCGGAAGCGATACAGGAACAGGCCGCCGCCGAAAACAAGAGCTTTGCCGCCGCCTTGCTGCACAGCAAGAAAATGACGGCGTTGGAACTGGCCGAATTTGCTTCCGTCACTTTCGGTTTCCCGCTGCTCGATCTTAACGCGCTCGATGCCGATCAATTGCCTGGCGGTGTCATCGATGCCAAACTGATGCAAAGCCGCCGCGTGTTGCCCCTGCACCGGCGCGGCAACCGGCTGTTCGTCGCGGTGTCCGATCCCGCCAACCTGCAAGCGCTGGACGAGATCAAATTCCAGACTAGCCTGGCGGTCGAGCCGGTGGTGGTGGAGGACGACAAGCTCGGCGCGCTGATCGAGAAACGCTATGCTGCCAGCACTGCCGCCCTGGAAGACGCAGTGAGCGGCGAGGACATTGATCTCGATTTCGCCGACGAGGAAGCCGCCGCTTCGGCATCCGCCTCCGAAGCGGAAGGACTTGCCTCGGAAATCGACGATGCGCCGGTGGTGAAGTACATCCAGAAGATACTTCTCGATGCCATCAACAGCGGCGCCTCGGATATCCATTTCGAGCCATACGAAAAATACTATCGCGTCCGTACCCGCGTCGATGGCATTCTTTACGAAGTGGCCCAGCCGCCGCTGGCGATCAAGGAAAAAATCGCTTCACGCATCAAGGTGATCTCCAAGCTCGACATTTCCGAAAAACGCGTGCCGCAGGACGGGCGCATGAAGCTGGTGCTGTCCAAAAGCCGCGCCATCGACTTTCGCGTCAGTACCCTGCCGACCCTGTTCGGCGAAAAGATCGTTATGCGCATTCTCGACCCTTCCAGCGCCACCTTGGGCATCGAGGCGCTGGGCTACGATCCCGACCAGAAGGAATACCTGCTGCGCGCCATTTCGCGCCCCTACGGCATGGTACTGGTGACCGGGCCGACCGGTTCGGGCAAGACGGTGTCGCTGTATACCTGTCTCAACATCCTCAACGAACCGGGCATCAATATCTCGACCGCCGAGGATCCTGCGGAAATCAACCTGCCGGGCATCAACCAGGTGAACGTCAACGACAAGGCGGGGCTATCCTTTGCCGCCGCGCTTAAATCCTTCCTGCGCCAGGACCCGGACATCATCATGGTGGGTGAAATCCGCGACCTGGAAACCGCCGACATCGCCATCAAGGCAGCGCAGACCGGCCACATGGTACTATCCACCCTGCATACCAACGATGCCCCCGGCACGTTGACGCGCCTGATGAACATGGGCGTGGCACCGTTCAACATCGCTTCCTCGGTGATCCTCATCACTGCGCAACGCCTGGCGCGACGTCTGTGCAAATGCAAACAGCCGGTGGATATTCCCCGTGAAGCGCTGTTGCGCGCCGGGTTCAGGGAAGAGGAATTGGACGGTAGTTGGCAGCCCTACGGCCACATCGGCTGCGACATCTGCAAGGGGACGGGTTACAAGGGGCGCGTCGGCATTTACCAGGTGATGCCGATCAGCGACGAGATCAGCCGCATCATCATGAAAAACGGCACCGCGCACGACATCGCCGACCAGGCAAAGCGGGAAGGGGTACTCGATCTGCGCCAGTCCGGGTTGCGCAAGGTCAAGGCGGGGTTGACCTCGCTTGAGGAAATCGAAGCCGTGACTAACGAATAAGGGGAGATTCACATGGCAACCGACAAAAACGCCACCAAGGAATACGTTTTCTCCTACGAAGGCAGCGACCGCAAGGGCCGCAAGATGAAGGGCGACATCCGCGCCGCCAGCGAGGCGGTGGCCAACGCCCAGTTGCGCCGGCAGGGCATCACCGTTCTCAAGATCAAGAAGCAAAGCGGCGCCAGCAAGGGCAAGAAAATCACCGACAAGGACATTACCCTGTTCACCCGCCAGCTCGCGACCATGATGAAAGCGGGCGTGCCCTTGCTCCAGTCTTTCGATATCGTCGGCAAGGGGCACAGCAATCCATCCGTCGCCAAGCTGCTGATGGACATCAAGACCGACATCGAAACCGGCAGCAGCCTGAGCCAGGCATTCAAGAAATTTCCGCTGTATTTCGACGAACTCTACGTCAATCTCATCAATGCCGGCGAGCAGGCCGGGATTCTCGACGCCGTGCTCGAACGGCTGGCGGTCTACAAGGAAAAGACCCAGGCCATCATCGGCAAGATCAAGTCGGCGCTGTTTTACCCCATCTCCATCCTGGTGGTGGCCTTCGTTATCACTGCGGTCATCATGCTTTTCGTGGTGCCGGCGTTCAAGGAGCTGTTCAGCAGCTTCGGCGCCAACCTGCCTGCGCCAACCGTGTTCGTGATGAATCTGTCGGATATTTTCGTCGAATACTGGTGGCTGATCTTCGGCAGCATCGGCGGGTCGGTGTATTTCTTTATGTACACCTGGAAACGCTCGAAAAAAATGCAGCACTTCATGGATCGTCTGATGCTCAAGCTGCCGATTTTCGGCGCGGTCATCGAGAAGGCCACCCTGGCGCGCTGGACGCGCACCCTTTCCACCATGTTCGCCGCCGGCGTGCCGCTGGTGGAAGCACTCAACTCGGTGGGCGGCGCTGCCGGCAATATCCTTTACAAGGAAGCGACGCAGAAAATCCAGGCCGAAGTCAGCACCGGCACCAGTCTGGTGGTGGCCATGCAGAATACCGAACTGTTCCCCAGCATGGTGCTGCAAATGCTGGCCATCGGCGAGGAATCCGGCGCACTGGATTCGATGGCCGGCAAGGTGGCCGACTTTTACGAGGCGGAAGTCGATGACGCGGTGGAATCCCTTTCCAGTCTGATGGAGCCGCTCATTATGGTGATTCTCGGCACTCTCATCGGCGGCCTGGTGGTGGCGATGTATCTACCGATCTTCAAAATGGGCGAGGTGGTACGCTGACATGCAATTTCTCGATCTCCTGCAACACTCTCCGTTAGCCTTCGTCACCTTGAGCAGCGTGCTCGGCCTGATCGTCGGCAGCTTTCTGAACGTCGTCATCCACCGCATGCCCAAGATGATGGAGCGCGAGTGGGCGCAGCAGTGCGCCAGCCTGCACGGCGAGGAACTGCCGCCCGCACCGCCCTACAATCTGGTGATCCCGCGTTCCGCTTGCCCGTCCTGCGGGCACCGCATCAGCGCCTGGGAAAACATCCCGGTGATAAGCTGGCTGGTCCTGCGCGGGCGCTGCGCGTCGTGCGCGGCGCCGATCAGTGCGCGCTACCCGCTGGTGGAAGCGGTGACCGGCATGCTCAGCGGCTTTGCCGCCTGGCATTTCGGTTTCGGGCTGGCTGGTGCCGCCGCCTTGCTGCTGGTATGGGCGCTGGTGGCGCTGACCTTCATCGACTTCGACACCCAGTTGCTGCCGGACGACATCACGCTGCCGCTGTTGTGGCTGGGCTTGTTGTTCAACAGCGCCGATGCCTTCACCGACCTGAACAGCGCGGTGATCGGCGCCGTTGCCGGCTATCTCACCCTGTGGAGCGTGTATTGGCTGTTCAAGCTGGTCATGAAAAAGGAAGGCATGGGCTACGGCGACTTCAAGCTGCTCGCCGCCATCGGCGCCTGGTTCGGCTGGATCATGCTGCCCCTGGTGATCCTGCTGTCCTCGCTGGTCGGCGCCATCGTCGGTGTCATCCTCATGGTCGCCGCCAAGCGCGGGCGCAACGTCCCCATGCCCTTCGGCCCCTATCTTGCCGGTGGCGCGCTGGTGGCGCTGTTCTGGGGCGAGGCTATCATGCGGGCGTATCTAGGCTAGTTTTCCCGCTTTCATGCTGATCATCGGACTCACCGGCGGCATCGGCAGCGGCAAAAGCGCCGCTGCCGAACTGTTCGCCGGATACGGCGCCGGGGTTGTCGACACCGATGTCATCGCGCGCCATCTTGTCGTGCCCGGCGCGCCAGCCCTGAAAGCCATTGCCGCGCAACTGGGAGGCGAGTACATCCTGCCGGATGGCAGCCTCGACCGCGCCAGACTGCGCCAGCGGGTGTTCAGCGACCCGGTCGCCAAGGCGAGACTGGAGGCCATTCTGCATCCCCTGATTCGTCGCGAGGCCGCCTCGCAGGCTGCTGCCAGTCGCGCGCCCTATACGCTGATCGTGGTCCCCCTGCTGGTGGAAGGCGGTGGCTACCGCGACCTGGTGCGACGCATCCTGGTGGTCGATTGCAGCGAGCAGGTGCAACTCGAACGCACCATGGTGCGCAGCGGCTTGCCGGAAGCGGAGGTGCGTGCCATCATGAACGGCCAGGCTGGCCGCGAGGCGCGCTTGAGTTACGCGGACGACGTGATTGACAACAACGGCGATTGGGCCGCGCTGGAGCGGCAAGCGCGCGTTTTGCACGAGAAATATCTTGGGCTGGCCTTGTCAGCCTCTTAACTTATCGACGGGGGATACAACATGAAGCGATTGGCAATGGCGGGAAAATGGGCTTTGGTCAGCGGCATGCTTATAACGTTCTACACCGGAGTGGCGGCGGCGGAACCCGGCTATATCTGGGAAAACAGCATGGAAATTTCGGCGATGGGCATGAAGATGCCGATGCAAACCACGCAGATCTGCCAGCCCAAGGAATGGCGTGAGCCGCCGGGGGCACAGCAGCAGGATAGCAATTGCAAGATGTCCGATCTCAAGCAATCCCCCAGCAAGGTTAGCTGGAAGGTCAAATGCAGCGGCCCCGACCCGGTCACCGGTAGCGGTGAAATGAACTTTCAGGGCGATACCCGCTATAGCGGGGTCGTCAGGATGAGCATGAAAGAGGGTGAAACGCTGATGAAACTGAGCGGCAAACGCCTCGGCCCCTGCGAATATAGCAAGCCGCAGCTTCCGCGTTGAGCGGGCACACCTTGCGGTTTGCGGGGCGCGCCCATAAAAAATCCCGCACCCCCGATTAATTTCGTATAATTCCCGCAACTTAACGATGTTCCTCCCGTCAACGATATTGTGATCAGCTACGAATATCCACTGAATGAACGGATACGTACCCTGCTGCGGCTGGAGGATCTTTTCGCCCGCGCCGACCATTTCATCAAGCAGGGCGGCAGCCTGGAACACCACGCCGCGCTGCTGGTGTTGTTCGAAATCATCGAAGTCGCCAGCCGTGCCGACCTAAAGTCCGACCTGCTCCAGGAACTGGAGCGCCAGAAGCACCTGCTTGAACCCCTGCGCAACAATCCCGCTATTTCCGAGGAGGCGTTGGACCAGCTTCTGGCGGAAATCGACAAGACCACGTCCAGCCTGCACGGCATGATGGGCAAGGTGGGGCAGCACATGCGCGACAATGAATGGCTGATGAGCGTCAAGCAGCGTACCTGCATTCCCGGTGGTGTGTGCGAGTTCGACCTGCCTTCCTACCATTTCTGGCTCAATCAGGACGCCGGGGGACGCACCGGGGAATTGAACGGCTGGCTGCAACCCATGCTGCCCATCAATGACGGCATTCGCATTGTCATGCGCATGCTGCGCGACAGCGGCAAGGCTGTCCGCTATGTTGCGCAGAAAGGGTCGTTCCAGCAGATGTTGAGCGGACGGGTGGTGCAGATGCTGCGCGTGCGTCTGGACAGCAAGCTGCCGTGCTTCCCGGAAATCAGCGCCAACAAGTATGCCATCAATATTCGCTACACCGCACCGGGCGGCACACAAAAGCCGCGCGCTTGCGAAATGGAAGTCGAATTCGAGATGATGCTGTGCTCCCTGTAAAAGCCAGAACCGTGACCTGCCCGACCTGCGGCGAGCGGTCTCCCTATACCCCGGATAATCCTTTCCGCCCTTTCTGCTCCGAGCGCTGCAAACTGATTGACCTCGGCGAGTGGGCGACCGAAAGCTATCGCATTCCCGACGAGGCGCACCCGCTCCCGGACGAAGCGACGCAGCAGTAATTCTTTATCCCCCAGTCAGCGCCGTCAGCATCGCCCCCAGTTTGGCTTCGGTTTCCGCCAGTTCCGCGCGCGGATCGGAAGCCGCCACGATACCCGCACCCGCATAGAGTTCCGCTTCATGGCCTTCCAGCAAGGCGCAACGCAGGGCGACGGCGAAATCGCCATCGCCGTTCAATCCCAGCCAGCCGCTGGCGCCGCTGTACCATGCCGGTCTTTGTTCGCCGTGGCGCAGCAGCCAAGCATGCGCGGCCTGCGTCGGCCAGCCGCCCACCGCCGGCGTGGGGTGCAGACGCTCCACCAGGTTCAGCAGGGTGACACCGGGTTTGACGGTCGCGCGGATTTCGCTTTTCAGGTGGTGCAGGTCGTGCAGAGCCAGTATTTCCGGGCGCGCAGGAATTTCCAGGAAGCGGCAGGCCGGTTCCAGAGCGCGCACGATGGCGTTGACGACCAGGCGATGTTCCTGAAGATTTTTGTCGTCGTTCAGGTGTTCGAGGGAATGTGCGTCCCAGGCGGTGCCGGCCAGCGCGGTGCTGCGTGCCTGTTCCTGGCGCAGGCTGACCAGGCGCTCGGGGGTGGCGCCGAGAAAGGTGGCGCCTCCGGCGCAGTGGGAAAAACGGAAGCAGCCGGGGTAGCGGCGCGCCAGCGCGGCCATCACCGTTGTCGGCTCGAATGTGGCTTGGCCGCGCACGCTTATCCGGCGTGACAGCACCAGCTTGTCGAGGTGGCGGGCGCGAATGTCGGCGACAGCCTGACTGGCGCGCTCGATCCAGATGTCGTCGCCGGGGTGGACGGCGATCCGCGTGAGTGGATTGGCGCCACGGGGGAGGGAAGCGCTTTGCATGAGCTGCTGCCAGTCCGTGCGCCAGGCGGCCAGCGTATTTTCCGGCGCGCTCTCGCGGTCGCAAGTGAAGGTTGCGGCGCAAGTGCCGCCGTGCTGCTGCAACAGCAAGCGCGGTACCGTCAGACTGGCGTTGGGCCAGCCATTGTCCCGGCGCTCCTGGTCGAAGGCGAAGCCCGCCAGCACAACGGGTTGCAGCGCGCAGCCGTCGGCATCCACCGCTTCCCACAGCCTGCGGTACTCGGCATACGCCGCATCCAGGGCGCGCAACCGCCCTTCTCCCCGGGTTTCCACGCTGGCGGCGCGCCCCAGCCCGAGGAGGAACACGCCGTCCGCCGGGCTGGCCCAGTAATGATGCGCGGCAAGGCCCGGCGGCAGGGCATCGAAAGCCAGACCGGGCAGCGCAACGGTGAGGCTCAGCAGCCCTTTGCCGCGCCCGCCTCCGTGCCGACGCAGCAGCGCCGCCAGACGGCTTTCCATGTCGCGCATGCCGTGCCGGCAGCGCATTTCGTTGGTTTTCATACGGTTGTGTCCAGATTCAATGCGCTTGCCATTTCTTTCAGTTTGGCCCGTTCCAGCTTGCCCAGCGCATTGCGCGGTAGCACGGCAACACGGATTATCCGGCGCGGACGTAACGCCCCGGCCAGATGAGCGCGACACCAGGCTTCCAGTTGCGCCAGGTCGATTTCCCCCACCACCAGCGCCGTCACCCGCTCACCCCATACCGGATCGGGCAGGGCGGTAACGGCAGCGTCGCGCAGGCCCGGAAAGCGCATCAAGGTCTCTTCCACCACGGCAGGGTGCAGGTTGACGCCGCCGCTGACCAGCATGTCGTCGCGTCGGCCCAGCACGTGCAGCATGCCGTCAGCGTCGAGCTTTCCGCAATCGCCGCTGGTGAACCAGTCCGCATCCAGCCCGCCTCCCGGCACCAACTCGGGGTTGGCATAACCCGCCATCAGTGCCGCGCCGCGTATCTGTACGGCCCCTACGCCCGCGGCATCCGCGTCGCGGATGCGCACTTCGAAGCCGGGCAGCGGGCGCCCCGCGCAACCGGGCGTCCAGTCCTCCGGCAAGGGCGACAAGGTCGCCACTTGCGAGGCGGCTTCGCTCATGCCGTAACTGACGGCAAGCGGCCACCCCGATGCGCGCGCGCGCCCGGCAAGCTCCCCGGACAATGCGCCGCCGCCGCACAGGACGTATTGGAGACTATCCGGCGGCGCGGCGCCATGACTGATGTCAAGGATACGTGCCAGCATCGGCGGTACCAGGGAAATATGCGTGACGCGGCTGGTGTGCAGGTCTTTCCATGCGCGCCCGGCATCGAATGCTTCATGCAACAATACGGTGGCGCGCGCCGCGGCACAGCGCCACAGGATCGCCATGCCGCCGACGTGATAGAGCGGCAGGCAATCCAGCCAAATGTCGCCGGCGTGTAGCGGCAGTACCCGTTGTGACGCGGCAACCGAGGCCGCCAGGTTTCCGGCGCTCAGCATCACGCCCTTGGGCGCGCCTTCGCTGCCGCTGGTGGCGATAATCAGTTCGACCGGAGAGGGCGGCGTGCCGGGTGAGCGCGCATATTGCGCCCCGCATTGTTCCAGCAGGGCGGCGCGCCTTGGTTGTGAAAGTGCGGGGTTGAGGGGCAGCAAGGGAACACCCGCAAAGGAGCAGGCATACGCGGCGAAGGCCAGTTCGCGCGACGAAGCCGAGGTGACCGCCGTGACGCGGCTTCCGCCATGGTCTGCGGCGTTCCGCCGTCCATGCGCGGCCAGCGCGGCAAAGGAAAGTTCCTCCGTGCCGGTAATCAGCGCGATGGACTGCGGCGCAACAGCGGCGGCGTTATCGATCCAGGCGGCGAGTTGGTTCAACGGGGCAAGCTCAAATGTTTCATAAAAATGTTGCCCTTCCTGTGGGAGGGGGCTTGCCCCCGAGTTTTTTCGTTCAGCAGGAAAAAAGTTAAAATCTCGCGGCCATACCCGACAGCCTGTCGGCTTGGGCACAAGAGGCCGCTCCCACGGGGTTGGGTGGTATTCATGAAAAATCCGGGCAAGCTATTTGGTGGCGGAGTGGATGCAGGCAATGCCGAACGTCAGATTGCGGTAGCGCACGTCACGGAAACCGGCGTTTTCGACGATGCCCTTCATTTCTTCCTGGTGCGGAAAGCGGCGGATGGATTCCACCAGATAGGTGTAGGCTTCCGGTTCGCGGGCAATCCAGGCGCCGAGACGCGGAATGACCGTAAAGGAAAACAGATTGTAGAAAGGGCGCACCAGCGCCCAGGGGCGGGAAAACTCCAGGCACAGGAAGCGCCCGCCCGGCTTGAGCACGCGGTGGATTTCCGCCAGCGCGCGATCCATGCGCGTGACGTTGCGGATGCCGAAAGCGATGGTCAAGGTATCCACCGAATCATCGGCCAGCGGCAGCGCCTCGCCGGTACCCGACAGCCAGCCGATGTGGCGCAAACCGCGTGCCTGGCCGTGGCGCATCATCGCCAGGCTGGGGTCGCACACCATGACCGTGCGGTCTGCCGCTGCCAGCAAGGCGGCCACGTCGCCCGTGCCGCCTGCCAGGTCGACGATCACCTGTCCCTTCGCCGGACGCGCTTCCCTGGCAAAACGGCGTTTCCACAAGCGGTGGATGCCCATGCTCATGGCGTCGTTCATCAGGTCGTAACGCGGCGCCACCGCCTGGAACACGCGCCGGATGCGGCGCTCGCGCTCGTTCTCCTCAACGGTCTGAAAACCGAAACTGCGTGAAATGTCGTTCATGGAAAATCGTCCTGTATTTTTACTACCCGCTCCCACGGGGATTGGTGGTTTTTTATGAAAAATCTGCGCTAACAAAAACCATTTCAGGTTGGAAATTTTCGTGCAGTATGCACGATATTCAATATCTGGATTTCATCCTTTGAAACCCGGATGAAAGCGATATAGGGGAGACGGTTTATCACCACTTCACGCGCACCGGGGATGCGGTTGCTTGTGCGTACTCGTTCGGGGAAATCCAGGAGCTTTTCAAGTTGTTCGACGATACGACGTTCAATGACTTCGGCGGTTGCCACACCCGCGTGCAGGTAGTAATACGCGAGGATGTTTTCAAAGTCAGAAAGCGCTTCGTTCGTCCAAACAATGTGCATTGTTATGAGGCTGAATTCGAGAGCCTCGCCTTGAGGCGAGCGCGGACTTGCCGCATAGCGTCTTCGTGCTCGATCAGTGCGGTTTCCCCGCTATCGATGCGGCGCAAGGTGTTGGTCACCTTTTCGAGAACCCAAGCATCATATTCAGGCTCTTTGTCCATCATCATTTCCGGGAGAATCGTATCGGCGGCGTCCTGGATCGAAATCATGATGCCAACAGGCCGGTTGTTCCTGGTGATAACAATTGGTTCGCGTTGCGCCGCATCAAGAAATTCCCCGAAGTGGTTTTTAACGTCTCGCGCCGTCATGACTTTCATGCTCATACCCCTTTAGGACGCTAATTATTGTGTCCATTGTATCCACAGTGGACATATTGGCAAGGGCATCATCCGATGGAATGGCAAAGCAATTCACGATTGGCGCCTGTTATGGCTTTCGGAGGTCGCATGGAGGAAATCCATGCCGAAAGGCGGCACAGACTGAGCTGGCGATCCACTTACGGCCCCGAGGGGTGATAGGCGGCTGGCGGCCCAAGTTGGCGACCTTGGTTGCCTCATCATGCCTTTCGGCAAGGGCAAGTCAGCCTGATAACGCCACCAGCCGCCTTTAACTACAAGGAAATCCAGCCGTATGCTTTGGCGACGGCAGCATCCAGCGTTTTACGGGCATTAGGGCAGTTTGAGCAGGATGCCGATCAGCAGGGCCATTTGCGCCATCGCCAAGCTCACCATCCATTTGATGGATTCGGCCTTGTGTTCGGCAAAGCGGGTCTCCATCCTTGATTCCAGCCGCTCGATGTCCCGTTTGGTGGCGATTCCCGATTCGCTCTGCGCTTCCCTGAAAGCGTTCGCTACTGCTTCCGCCTGCTTCTCGGTGAAGTCTGCGGATTTCAGTTCCCGAATGAGCTTGTGAGTATCAAAGGTCAGAGCTCTCATGGTTTTGATCTTGGACGATGGCCGTCCGGGTGTCAAGGATCACCACCCTGTAAGAGTGTAAGAGCAAGATAGTAATGTCCGGTCTTGGCAAGGTAGAAATGTCCGCTTTGGAATTTGGCGAGGCATGGTATGAGAGATCGGATCGAGATGAGCAAAAAGGAGTTGGAACGGCTGGAGGTTATCCGGCGGGTCACAGACGGGGTTATCAGTCAGCGACAGGCTGCGCGGCAACTCAAGGTGTCGGAGCGGCAAATGTCGGTCGGCATTCAGGCGCAAAGCGAAAGCAGCGAGACCGTCAAGGAACGCACCGTCAATGGCCGCAAGGTCAACACCCTATTCACCCAGGCCAGGTCAAGTGGCTCAAATGCTGCGCCCCCTTCAAGCTGCATAAGGCGCACCGATCCCTGCCACCTCTTCAACAATGCGCTGGCGTAAGTTGCTGACGGGGGCGGGGTAACCGCAGCCAAAGAGGTAATCACGAATCTGGTCAATTGACCGCCGCATATCGGGCATGGGTCAGCAATACTCTGGATAGGTTGGAAAATCTGAAAGGCCGATCATTCGGTCTGCCCATGTCAGTTCATTTTTTGCGTACTCATCCCAGCAATCCGCCAGATATGCAAGGCGGGCAATGCCGTTGTCAGTCCAGCGATACCGGAGATCCGGCTGCTGGCATACCCATGGCGTGATCCCCAAGTCAATGGAGAACGCAACGCCCGCACACAAAGCGATGTCCAGGTCGGCACAACGCCAACGCGACTGGTGCTGGGAAATGCGTTTGTGTCCGTGGAAGTAGGCTTGCAATCTCCGGGCGGCATCATCAATCTGCTGCCGGCCATTCCACGATGTGTCATTCGCTAAAAAATTATGCTCCACGACTAAACGCAGTTGCAGCAGCCAACCGGCGACATCATGTTTTTCGGCCTGCTGATATTTCCCCGCCACCGCAGTGCATGCCATCCAGAGGAAAAAGCGTGAAGCTTTTTGCCCGGATTTTCTGGTCCAGACGGACAATTCGCTTGGCATCGTCGGTTTGCCTTGATCCAGCTTTGCAATCATCCTGTGCAAGGCATCGCGAACCCGGATGGCTTGAAGCCGCTCTTCCGAAATGTCTGCGTCAGGCATGTTTTTTCGAGCCAGCATAGGGCGTTAAAATGCGACCGTTATCGGCACCAAACTCGTTTGCATTTAGACGGTTGGGGATTTCTTCTCCGCCATCGGCAAGGCCGCCAAGGAACTTGATAGCCGCAATCACCGTTAATATGTGCCGTCACGGTATCATGTACCTATGATCATGTTTCTCGGAATCATGCTGCCATTCATGGCGCTGCTCTTGCCCTATGTGTTCGGGCCTGTCCTGTTTGTTTTTCTGATAACCTGCGTCATCAAGGTTCTGACGGCTTTTTCTGACATTTCAGCCCCGTAGTTCGCGGTTCCGGTGCAATGCGCTGCGCTGCGCGGATTGCACCCTACGATTGCTGGGGATGGCTGCAACAGAAAAGGAGCGGCGGTTAGGATGGGCGGGTATTTCCATCACGGCCCCGAAGGGTTCCCGGCAACCCGGCTGTGCTCTAACCGTCGCCCCGCAACTCTATGGCAACCCACACAAACAATCAAGGCCGGTTGCGTGGCAATTCATCGCCCATTGAAACAATCAGAACCAGGAAGTGGCAAGGTGGGGGGCTCTTATTTTCTTATCCCGCCGGATTGGATAGTTGGCTTGTCGCATCCGCATAAGCGACATCTGCAAATTTGCCATCCTGGAAAACCGGCCAGTAGTCCACCCGCGTGATGGCGCGTCCGGCGCTGTCGAAGACGATGATGACCCAGCGCGCCATGACAGCCATATCGCCGCAAGCGACTCCCAGCCCCAGGATTTCCGCCCAATGCTGGAAGTAGTCATCCTTCCAGCGCGGTGCATGGGAGAGGCGTTCCTGTTCCTCCAGGCGCCAGAGATCAAGCGGATCATCGGCCATGCTCAACGCGTAAATTTCCGCGACGGGCTGCCGGATTTCCGGTGGGGTGCCGGTGCGGTACCAGCCCTCAAAGAAGACGATGCCGCTTTGGATGTCAATGCCGGACATGGCGGGTGATGGCGCGGCGGTTCATTGCGCGCACTCCAGGTTGAGCGCCAGCAGGCGTCGGAGGATTTCTTCGTCCGGCATTTCCGGGGTGTAGTCGTTCCAGCCGTAGGCTTTGGCGACGGCGGCATCCAGCGTTTTGTGGGCGTTGTCGAGCCAGGCGGGGCGGGCGTTGTAGAGGTTGGTGAGGGTGCGCTTTTTCAGTTCGGCCTCGAAGCCGGGTTTGGCGATGGGGCGCGCCGGGTAGCCCGCCCGTTCTTCTTCCGGGGTGCGCACCCAGTCCACCCACTCCGGCGGGTTGAGCCAGTTGCTGCGCAGTTCGTTCAATTTTTGCGCGGCGGCGGCAATTTCAGGGGCGGCGGCGTTGGCGAAACTGGTCGGCGTGAGATTTGGCGTCAGGCTTTCCGGGAAGGGGAAAGTCTCGAAAGTGAGCGTGGAGTTGTAACGTGGGTCGTTGCCCAATCCCATGCGCCCGCCTTTTGCCAGCGCCCAGGCAATATGCTGGCGTGACGACAGGATGCCGAATAGCGCATCACTGTCCGAGGGAATGATGATGAGGCTATGTTCCGGCGCAACGCTGATGGGGAAACTGACGAAGAAACGGTGCTTGGCGGTTTCCGGAGTGGCGATGTAGCGTTGCAGTCCGGTGAGCTTGGCCCGAAGACTGGGGCGCGCTTCTCCATGACGCCACCATTTTTCGGCACGTGCTTTGCGGTTATTGCTGATGCGGGTCGGCTTAACGTGCTCGACCACATGGGCGAACGGCGCTTCGTACAGCGCAGCCTCCTGTTCATTCAGGAAGCCGAAGTCGATGACCCAATTGCCCGTGCAGCGGCGCGTTACGTCGGAGCCGTTGTAGATGGGTTTCAGTACGTCCGAGTTGGGTTTGCCGTGCGGGTTGGGCTGCTTGAGCCAGGCCAGAGCGGTTTCCGTGGTTACTTTGAAGGCACCTGCCAGGCATAGGCCGAAATAGGACCATCCGGCATTTTCCTTGAGCGGCAGCGCGCTGGTCAGGTCGTTGCCGCCATTGCCGCCCGTGGTCAAATCGGCGTTGAGGGCCAAAACCGGGTGCCCATCAAGCAGGGTTGGCTGGTCATGATCGTGCGTGCCGAAGCACACCAGGGAGACGCGCACCGCCGCGCCTTCATTGACCCATTCCTCATCGCTCCAGGCATTGAAAATTTTTCCGCTTTCCAGAATACGTTCCAGTACAGGGCGGTTGCGCTTTTGCCGGATTGAGTTGGTGGCAACCAGCCCGGCGCGCTGGCATTTTCCCGCAGCGATTTGCGCCCGCGACTTTTCGAACCAATAGGTCACCAAATCCGCGCCGCCGGGGACGCGGCCTTCATATACCTTGCGCAAGGCTTCGGTGTAATCGTCGCCCAATTCGGCGCGCATCTTCTTGTCGCCCAGAAACGGCGGGTTGCCGATGATGGCGTCCACCTCGGGCCAGGCGGCCTCGCTGCCGTCCGCATTGATCACTGCGTCGCGGTTTTCAATGTGGTCGAGTGCTTGCAAGATGGGGTTTCGCAGGATGGGGTAGCCGTTTTTGAGCATCCACTGGATTTCGCCGATCCACACGGTGACGCGTGCCAGTTCGGCGGCGTAGGGGTTGAGCTCGATGCCCAGCACGTTGGCGGGCGAGACGTTGATGCTGACTTGCCGGTGCAGGCCGAGTTGCTCGGCTTCGAGATTGGCCTTGTGTTCGAGGTCTTTCAGGGCGCGCAGGGCGAGATACAAAAAGTTGCCGCTGCCGCAAGCGGGATCGAGCACCCGGAAAAGCCGCAGCTTTTCAAGGTAGGCGACGAAGGCGCCCTGCGCTTCCTGCAGGGCAGTCTTCGAGCCTTTGCCGCCCTTTTCATATAGCGCCATGCGTTCGGCGATGAGGCGCTTGGCGCTTTGCCATTCCCCGGCGAGCGGTTCGACAATCACCGGGGTGACGATGCGCAGGATGGATTGCGCGTCGGTGTAGTGCGCGCCGAGTTGCGCGCGCTTTTTCGGGTCGAGCCCACGCTCGAACAGGGTGCCGAATATCGAAGGTTCGATCTCGCTCCAGTCGAGCCGGGAAGCAGCGTGCAGCAGGGTGATTTCAGCAGCGGCGAGCGGTAGGGTTTCTACGGTTTCAAACAGCCCGCCATTGAACCAGGCAATGTCGTCGGCGCCGAAATCGCCTCCTTTTTGCATGGAGGTGAACAGTGCTTCCAGGCGCGCGGAAAGCTTGGCTGGGTCGCTGCGGCTTTTGTCGAGCAGGCGCTCGAACAGTTTTTCCGGCAGCAGCCCGGCATCCTCGGCGAACAGGCAGAACAGGCACTGGTTGAGGAAGTGTGCCACCTGCTGGGGGGCGTGTCCCCGGCTGTTCAGGGATTGCGCCAGATCGGCGAATTTTCCCGCCGCTTCCTCGGTGATCTGGGCGATGGTGCGCTGCGGGTGAAATTTGCCGGGGTCGCTGAACAGCCAGCGTAATTTGTCGAGGTTGGCGGGTTCCCCGATGTCTTGCAGCGCAATGGTGTGGATTTCGGAAGGCGCGTTGGTGAAATGGGTGTGTATCTGGATGATCTGCGTGTCGCACACCACCAGCAGCGGTGGGTTGTCCAGCGCCAGTGCGTAGGTCATCAACTGTTTGAGCGCGGCATCGAGATTGCGCTCGGGGGCCTTGTATTCGATGGCGAAATGGCCGCGCTTCCAGACGTCGGCCCAGCCGTGGCGGCTACCGGTCTTGGCGACACCGCGTTCAAAGCAGTAGTCGTCCACAGTCGCGGGGGAGGGCGTCTGCACGCCAACCAGGGCGCACAGGTCGGCAAAGTGCGCCTGATAGCTTTGCCGCTCGTTAAGTGTGCTGTCCTGCCATTTCTGGATGAACTGCTGCGGCGTCATGGAGAGTGGAAAAACCGTTACGGCAAATCGCCGCGCTTGAAAAGCTGGTAGCCGAAGAAGGCGCAGATCGTGCCGAGCAGGGTCGGGTAGATCAGGCCATAGGCCATGAAACCGGCTGCGCCAAAATGGTCGAAGACCACGAAGGCCGAGGGCCCCAGTACCACCAGTTGCGGGTCGAACAGCATCAGTGCGGCGGTGCGGAACACTTGCAGGGGATTGGCCAGTGCCATGCCGACTACGGCGTCGGGGGAGACGTGCCCTTGGATCATCACGCCGAGCAGGATGAGGTCGAGGAACAACAGCATGGTGAGCCAGATCATGAAGGCCGCACCCTGCGCCACGTCGGTGGAGCGCGCCATGCTGGAGACCAGCATGCCGATGCCGAGAAAGCACCAGGCCATCGCCGCCAGCAGGCCGGTGTAGAACAGGAACATGTCCCACGGCACTTCAATGCCGGCCACCAGCGCCCACAGCGCCGCGCCCAGCATGGCCAGGAATACCGGCGCGAAGACCACCAGGTAGCGCCCGATGATCTTGCCCCAGAACCAGGCGGAAAGCGATACCGGCAGGGACAGCAGATATTCGAATACGCCGGCCTCGCGGTCGCCCGCTACCGAGCGCACCGTGGTGATCAGCACGAAGATCGGCAGGATCGCCATGGAAAGCTGGATGTAGGTCACCAGCAGGCGCGACAGGCCGATGAAGCCGAGCACGCGCGATTCGGTGAGGCCGAAGGCGAACAGCAGGGCGACGATGCCGCCGAATACCAGGCTGTAGATCAGGAACCAGCGCGAACGCAGGGATTCGACCATGTCGAGCTTGGCGGTGAGCCAGAGATGTTTCATTTCAGAATACCTTGTCTCAAGTCTTTGGCGAGAACCCTTCTCGCCATTTCGGTGTAATCAATCGTACCGGGTTCCTCTCCGGTAACGGCGGCGAAGCCGTAGGCCATGGGTGAGGTTTTGCCCGTGATGTAGCGCGCCTTGCGGGCGTCCGCCCATTGCTGCGAGCGGTAATCCATGACCCAGATTTCCGTCGCGCTGTCATTGCTCCAGGGCTGTTTCTTGAGCCATTCGACGACACAGCCGATGTCGTCGAACTTGAATGCTTGGTGCTTGGGTCCGCCACGCACCTGGGCGGCGAAATGGCGGTCGCTCAAGGCCATGCCGCAGTGCACGCAGCCGTCTCGGTCCCACTTGACGGAAACCGGGCCGGTTTTCGGTTCGCCGGAACAGGCGGATAGCAGCAGAAGCAGCAGTGCCAGCCAGATTGCGCGCAACGGGATCACGCCGTCTCTCCGCCGCTTTCGATTTCATCCAGGCTGATCTTGGTGAGCAGGCCGACGTAGCGCGACAACATGCCGAGAAAACGCAGGCGGTCTGCCCCGGAGACTTTTCCCGTCCATTCCACGCCGTTGCCGATGTCGGAAAATTTCCAGCTGGCCAGCGCCTTGGCAATCGCTTCTTCCGGGCGGCGCAGGCTGAGACGGCAGGCCAGCATCCCGGAAAGGGAGACGTCGTCCGCCACCTTGTCGTCCAGCACCACCTTGCCGCGATCCAGTTCCAGCACGCGGTTGACCAACGCCGCCACTTCGTCGAGACGATGACTAGAAATCAGCATGGTGGTGTTGTCCTGGCGTTCCGCCAGCAACTGGAAAAAGATGTGGCGCGCTTCGGGGTCGAGATTGGCGGCGGGTTCGTCCATCACCAGCACTTTGCTGTCGCGCCCCATGGCGACGGCGATCAGCAGCTTCTGCTTCATGCCGCCGGAGAGCTTGTTGAACGGCAGGTGGCGCACGCTTTCGACATCCAGGCCGAGACGTGCGGCGATTTCGCCCATGCGCCGGGGGTCGCTGTTGCACACCGATGCCGCGAAAGTGATGAGCTGGCCCACCGGCATTTTCAAGGGGGGCGGCAGTTGCGGCACGAAGCCGATTTTTTGTAGCACCTGCGCGCGTGCCAGGCGCGGCGCCTGGCCTTCCACCAACACCGCGCCGTCGTGGGTGTATTCGCCCAGCAGACAGCGGATCAGGGTGGTTTTGCCGGCGCCGTTGGAGCCGACCAGCGCGATGCGCTCGCCCAGCCCGATGCTCAGGTCGGTATTGTCAAGGACGCGGTTTTTCTTGAATACCTTGGAGACGTTCTGAAATTTGATCATGTCATTGGATGTTACAACAGTTTGCTCAAGCCTTTTACGTCGAACTTCAGGGCGCCGCTCGGGCACACGTCTACGCAGGCGCCGCAGCGCGTACAGTCGGCGCCGGTATCGAGAATCACGTCGGAGGCGCGGCCTTTCTTGACGATGTCCAGCACGTGCGGCACTTCGCACACCTTGCGGCAATCGCCCTCGTGGAAGCAATGGTTGAGGTCGTATTTGACTCGAAGCGGCGAGTACACGCCGACAAGACCGTAAGTCAGCCCGATGGGGCAGACGTAACGGCACCAGCCGCGGCGCGAATAGAATATCTCAAAAGCCAGCAGCAGCGCCACCCACCCTAGTGCCAGTCCCGGCCCATAGATCAGCGCGCGCGACAGGATGCCGGTGGGCGAAATGGTTTCGAACACAGTGTAGCCGGTGACCCACGCCATCGCTGCGAAAACGATCCACAGCAATGTCCTGACGCCGCGATGGAAAGTGTGGTCGGTGACAATCCTCTTGTCTACCAGGTAAAGGTGCAGTTTTTCCGCCCACTCCGCCACCAGGTGGTAAGGACACACCCACGAGCAGAAGGCGCGTCCGCCAAAGATCAGCCACAGCACCACCACGGTGCCGGTGCCGATGATCAGGTTGTTGATGATGTGCTTGTGCGCCAGCATCACCTGCAAGGCCGAGTTGACGTCAATCAAATGGAAGCCGAGCAGGCGCGAGGCGGTGAGCGCACCCTCAAGGATCTGAATGTCGAGCCAGAAGGACACCACGAACAGCAAGTTGATAAAGATCAGGAAGGCCCAGCGCCGGTTGCGCCACGGCTGCCCCTGGCTGCGGTGGGCGCGCGCGTGCTCTTTGAGGGCGACCCAGTCGACTTTTTCCACGCGCTTGATTTCGTGAATCTGCTGCGCGGCGGGCGTGAACTGACCTTCCTTGGGACGGACGGGTTCGCGCCCCAGCAGCACGGCGAAGGATTCGGAATATTTGCTCATGATGCGGCCTCCGGCCCCCAGGTTTTACGGGCTTCAATCACGATGGCCGCCGGTTCTGGCGGACACACCATTTCGCAGACGCCGCAGCCGACGCACGGTTCATGCACGGTCGGCGTCATGCGTTTCACGCCATCCGCGCCGGTGACTTCCTGCAGGGAAATGGCGCCCTTGATCGGGCAGGTGCGCACGCACAGGTCGCACAATTCGACATCAAAGGGATGGTTGTTAAGGGGGATGGGCTTCCAGCGGTCTACCGAGGTAAAACGCATCATTCCCCGGTACCCAGCCTCGCGCGCGGGTCCCTTGAACCCCTTGCCATGCCGCGCCAGGCACGCGTCGGGGCGCGTCAGCACGGCCAAGCCACAGCGCTCATGCAGGTTGAGCGTCGGCTCGGGATCCTTTTCCTTGGCCAGCAGAATGGGCGGTGCCGCCATTTCGGCGCCCTTGCGCACCGGCAGGAACACCGGTTTCTCGTAGGTCAGCGCGCCGGTGGGGCAGGCCAGAATGCACTGCACCGCATCGCAGGAAAAATCACAGGCTTGGTCGCGCGATTGGATGTAGGGAACGCCGATGCCGAAGCCATAGTCGATGTCGTCCAGCTTGATCGCCAGCACCGGACACACCTGCACGCACTGCCCGCACTTGATGCAGGAGGCGAGAAAGTCTTTCTCGTCCAGCGCGCCCGGCGGACGCAGGCGGTTTTCCCAGCCGCGCGCCACGGGCGTGAAACCCAGCAGGGGCACGCCCAGGGCGGTGGCGGCGAGAACGGCGGTGCGCAGGAAGCGGCGACGCTCTTCCAGGCGCTTGCGATTGATCGCCGGATGCGTCGGGGGCGATGCCGGTTTGTTTTCGCTGGTCACTTTTGTATCCTTTTGATGTAGGAAGCGCGCGCAGGTCGGTTAAACAGGGGCTTTTCGTCACGAAGCAGCAAATCCGGCGCGGAAAACGGCGCCAGACGTTCCAGGAAATCCAGCATCTCCATCATCGGTGCATTCTTGAAGAAGCGCGCCGATGGCATTTCCATCCAGATGCGGTCGGCATAGGCGTATAGGTCGTAGGGTGTGTCGCCGATACCATCGTTGTTGCGGTCAAAACCCTGATAGTCGTCCCAGAAATTGCCGCGCCACAGGTTGCGCTTGGCGTTGCCGCCCGCGCCGACGGCGAGATTGGTGATGTTGCCTTCAAATATGTTGCCGGTGATTTCATAGCCTTGCAGGTCGCTGTTAAAGCTGATGGCGATGCCGCTGTAGGCAATGCGGTTGTTTTTCAGGATGATCTTGGTGTCCGGGTGGAACGGCGAGAGGTCAGCGGACAGACCCAGCGCATTGTAAATGATTTCGTTGTTCTCGATCAACGCAGCGCTGGCTTCCTTGAAGCCAATGCCCATGCCGGTCGGGCCGTTGGAATGGGAAATGACATTGTTGCGCACGATGGTGTTGTCCGAATACATCAGGTACACCCCCACCGAGTTGTCGTAAAAGCGGTTGCCGTCCACCACGTTGTCGTGCGCGAACATCAAGTGGATGGAATAGCGGCTGCGCGCGCCCACATTATTAAGGAACAAATTGCCGCTGGAATACCACACCACCATGTCGCGCGAATCGACCACCGTGTTCGCCTCGATGCGGTTATTCATGCTGTACCACAGGCGCAGGCCATCGCCGCGTACACCCAGATCGGCGGTTTTTGAACTCACCCGGTTGCCGCGTACCAGATTCTTGTTGGACTGCTTGAGGTCGATGCCGAACAAACAGTTGTCGATGACCAGATTCTCGATGGTGTTGTTGTGGCCGCGCACATTGAGGCAGGCATCGTCGGTGTCGTGCGAGGGGCCGGACCCGGTGAGGCGCAGGCCGCGCAACGTGGCGCCGTTGGCTTCCAGAACGAAAACCGTGCCCTTGTCGCCGCCGTCGATGGTCACCTTGCCGCCGCCATCGATCACCAGCGGCTTGGTGACATGTACGGGGCCACCATAGCTGCCGGGTTTGGGCCGCAGGATGGAACCGGCGGGGGCAGCATCCACCAAGGCCTGAAATGACGGCAGGCCGTGAATGCGTTTGTCCCGTTCGTAAAGGGGGTAGATACGCATTGGCACATCGATGCTGACGCGCGGCGCCGTGCTCATGTCCGGCGCGCTGCCCGCACCGGTTTCATCATCCGCGCTGGCCGCCATCATCCACAAGCCCAGCAGGGCGGCGGTAAACGTTCGCCCGTACCCCTTGGTCATGTCACGACTCACCCTGTTCACGCATCTGCTTGCGTCGCAGCAATAGCGCCAGGAAGCCGCATACCATCACGCCCATCAACAAGGCGTAGCCGTAGTAGGGGTAAGAGTAGGTGCTGAACTGCGCCACCTTGCCTTCGCCGAAAACTGTCGGCATGAAGGGTTTGACGGTGAACGCCCCCCACGGGTGCATATTGTGGCCGAAGTACCACAGCCAGCCTGCGTAATCGAGCACAAAAAATACCGGCAATAGCGCAGGCACCAACGGCAATAGCAGAGAAAACTTGCGCCACTTCCACACCCCGAACAGGATAAAGAGCATGGACGCTACCAGTCCGGCAATCGCCGCGCCGGTCACGGTTTTCAGGGTGCTCTCCCAGCGTGCCAGCACTTCGGGTTCCTTGAAGAAGGTGCCGGCCACCTCGCGGTAATGTGCGGCAAACGTATTCAGATTGCCCATGGCGTACTGATCGACCAGCATCCATGCGGTAACGGCTGCGAATCCGGCTCCCAGCACCTTGATCTGGTTCTTGCGCGTGACAGGCATGAAGCCCAGCAGCATCACGGCAAAGAAGGCGACGAAAAATTTGCCCAGCGGGCGTTCCACCGGTGCGCCGGTTTCAATCGGATACATGCCCACATAATGGTTGATGGTGTTCATTTCATGCACGCAATCGAGGGCTTCGGCGTGCTTGTTGACATCCTTCTTGGCGTCCAGAATCGGGTTGTAGCGCTCGGTGTCCTCGCCGAGATCAGCCTGCAACGTTTCGCTGCCCATGCGGGTATGCTTGCCCACCGCCTTGCAGCCATTGAACACGCCGTTGAAGTGGAAGTGAATGCGGATACCATCGGGAAAGGCATCAGCGGGATAATTGGGGGCAGTCAGCGAGACCCACCAAATGGGTGAAAAATACGCCGCGATCATCAATGCCAACGCCAGCAGCGTCAGGCCCCGTATTTTCATGTTTTGCTTCTGGGTATCCATACTTGATCCATTCCTGTGTTACGCCGCGCATTAACGGCACGCTTGCTTCGAGCCCACTGCGCTGTGGTAGTTCACGGATTCGACGGAATATCACTACTTCAGAAAGTACTGATACAGCTTCATGCAAAAGAGTTGCAGCCATTAATGCGCTGCAACTCTTTGACGCAAGAATAAAGTGTTACTTCTTCTTGCCGCCGGCCTTCGGCTTGCACATCGAGCCGGGCATCTTCAGGCTGGCCTGATAAGCAGAAATCGCCACCAGTTGTTCGTTGGTGTAGGGTTTGATGACCTTGACCATGTCCGGGTTGGCGTTGCGGCGGTGACCGTCACGAATCTCGGTCATCTGACGCAGCAGGTACTTGTAGTGCTGTCCAGCGATAACCGGATAGAACTTTTCCTTGTTACCCTCGCCGTTGGCGCCGTGACATTCCTTGCACTGCTTCTCGTAGAGTTCCTTGCCTTTGGCGACCTGCATGGCGGCATCCGCGCCTTCATACTTGCCGTGATCTACGGGAACGCACAGTTTTTCGATATAGGCGGCCGCATCGGCCAACTCCTGCGGGTCGGTCAGGGTGGCGGCAAACGGGTACATGGTCGGGTTGTCGCGCAGTCCGGCACGGATGTCGGCCATCTGCTTGATCAGCACGGTGGTGTGCTGGCCGGCGAGCTGCGGGAAGGTGCCGTCGGGGCGGCCTGCACCGGAGGGAAGGTGGCAGGCGCCGCACACTTCATAGGCTTCTTCACCGCGCTTGACATCACCCTTGAGCTTCAGTGCTTCGACTTTTTCGCCTTCCTGGGCATTCCATTTGTAGGCACCCGATTCAATGCCTTCCTTTTTTGGGGCGGGTGGACCGGCCAGTGCCGGTGCCGAAGCCAGTGCGACCATGGAAAGCGCGATAATCAAACTTTTCTTCATGTGAAATACCTCATTTTTTACGAAATTTAAAGATAGGTTCAAAGCTGAAGCGAACCATCATGAGCAGCTTTCCTCGCCAAAACGTATTGTTGCTGCCGTCTCATGTGATGGCGCATTGTAGGTGATGCACTTGCGTGATCGCATTGACATGCGTCAATTCCTACAAAATTATTCCAGTTTTCCCAGCAATCCAAATCAGGGCTTCATTTTCGAAATATAGTCGGCCAGCACCTTGATTTCCGCTTCGCTGACCAGCCCCATCACGCCAGCCATGGCGACACTGTTGCCGTTTTTGCGTGCGCCACTCTTGATGTCGAGCATTTGTTTTTCAACATAAGCCTTGTTTTGTCCGGCAATCTTTGGGTAGTCCGGCATCAGCGTCTTCTTGCCATCCTTGCCATGGCAGGCGGTACAGGTTTTGTCCACGTACAGTGCGGCCCCATTGGGTGCCGCGCTGGCAATGCTGCTAATGGACATTCCTGCCAGCGTAAGCAGGGTTGCTACGGTTGCTACTTTCATGAATCGTCTCCTCGAAATAATCGCCGTCGAATCTGCGACGGCACAGATACTATAACAAAACTTGATCTAGATCAAGAAACAAGACTTCCAGGTCTGCTTATCTTGTTCTGCGCGGCACAAAAAAACGGGGAGCTGAACGCCCCCCGTTTCAAAGTGCTACCTGCTCTTGAAGCTTACTTGCCTACCGGCTTGGCTCCCCGCTGTTCCAGGAAGGTCTTGGCGCGCAGACCGATGTCTGCAGCCTTAACCTGGTATTGCCAAACCTGCTCGGCCCACAAGGTCGCATTCTGCCAATCGTTCTTCTTGGCGGCTTCCTCATGCTTGGCCTTGGCTTCCGGCATCTTGCCCAGCTGGTCGGTGGCGTCCTCGACCATCGCAACTACATCCGGGAAGTCCTTGTAGTTGACGCTGGTAATGAACTTGACCACCGAGTCGATAACCGCTTGAGTATCGGCAATCTTCTTTACCTGCTTGTCATAGTCGGCCTTGTTGTATATCGCCTTCTGCTCGGCATGCTTGACTTCCTTGTAGCCCTTCGGCTTGACCAGGAAGTAACCCTGCATTTCCAGGTGCAGCGCGGAGCAGAACTCGGTGCAGTAGTACGGATACACGCCTTCCTTGTCGGCTTTGAACTTCACCGTCACGGTCTTGCCCGGCTCGATGGAGGCATGCACGTTGTAGGTGCTCACCGTAAAGCCGTGGGTTTCGTCCTGGGCGCGTTCAAGGTTGGTCAGGTGGATGGTGATTTCGTCACCCACTTCCGCCTCGATGGTTTCCGGCGTGATGTGCGAGCGGATCAGGGTGCCGAACACCTCGACCTTGTTGCCCTTCTTCACGGTCTTTTCTTCACCGGCGCGAACCATGCCAGGATGCGGCTTGTCGGTACGGCTGTTGGTGCCCACCTTGTAACGCACGGCGGGTTTCAGCTTGCTCGCTTCGATGGCCACGGCATAGTGCGGCTCGCCCAAGGGCAGCGGCATGTCGTACAGCAACTGCATCTTGTCGTTGGCGATGTCGATCAACTGATGGTTTTGCGGATGCAGCGGGCCGACCGGCACGAAACGGTCGATGGCCAGCTTGTTCAGCGCAACCAGATAGCGGCCCTTCGGATCCGACGAGTCGCCTTCCATCGCCATCAGATGGCCGATGTTGTAGTGTACGGAAACCTTGTCCAGCACCTTGCCTTCGCAGTAGTCCCACTTGGCGACTTGCGAATCGACGTACAGCGAGGTGTAGGCCACGCATTTCTTGGAGTCATATTGCGTGTGCAGCGGGCCGAGACCCAGCTGGACTTGCTTGTGCAGCGCGTCCTGCATGGCGATCACGGGGATGCCGTAGGGATCCTTGCCTTCGAACTTGCCTGCCTTGATGGCGGCCTGGATCTTCTCGAAGCTATACACGGAAACGTGCGTGTCCAGCTTGCCGGATACCGTCATGAACTTTCCGTCCGGGGTTACGTCTACGCCGTGCGGGCTCTTCGGCTCGGGTACCAGGAACAGGATGCCTTCCTTGATCGAGGTTTCCATCATCAGAACGTCATGGCCGTTGATCTTCTTGGCCTTGCCGGCGGCGACCAGTTCGGCGGCCTTCTTCCAGTTGATCACGTGCAGGTAGTCGGTGTCCTTGGCAGAGCAACCGGCTTCATACGGCGGGCGACCTTTCTCGATACCGCCGACATAACGCTCGGAGCAGAAGGAGTTGGTGAACGACCAGCCTTCGGACGGGCCTTTGCCGGCGTCGGACAAGTCCTGGCTGTAAGGCGGCAATTCCAGAGAGAAGGACTTCTTGGTGTCGATGCGGCCTTCCTTGCGATCGAACTTCCAGTAAGTCACACCACCGCGGTATTCTTCATTGAAGCGCTCCAGCGGCACATACTTTTTGTTGGCCAGCGGGGTGGCATACTGCGCGGCCTCGATCACGTATTCGGTGTTGGTGGTGACGAAGGCGCCGCCATGCTCCGACTTGTAGATGGGGTTGACGACGATCTGCTTGGTTTCGAAGTCGCGCAGGTCGATCACCGCTATGCGGGGGTTGGCCTTGTCATTGATGAACAGGAACTGGCCATCATATTTGCCATCGGTTTCGGAGATGGCGGGGTGATGCGTGTCGCCCCAGGTGATGTCCTTGCCATCGATCTTGCCCTGTGCCAGAACGGCCTTGGAGTTCTCGTCAAAGCCGTAGCCCTGCCAGGGTTCCGGCGTGAATACGCCGATGTATTTCAGAATGCGCATGGACGGAATGCCGTACACGATCACCTGGCCGCTTTGGCCGCCGGAGCTGAACACCACGAATTCGTCGCGTTTGCCGGTCGGCACATAGGTCTTGGCGGCAGCCAGCAGGTCTTGCTGCGACAGCCCGCGACGCTTCATCACGTCTTGCAGGGACTCCGCAGACCAGGCACTGCTCGCAGCGGCAAAACCAATCCCCGCCGCAATCAGCAGCGAAGTCGATTTTTTACTGAATAGCTTCATAACGCCTCCCTTTCACAGAAATTAAACAAAAACCTTTTCGCACGCTGATGTGCGATATGACACAGCAGTGTGCGAAAAAAAACGGCCAAAATCCTTGATTCACATCAAGCAACAGCCAGTCTCGATCGTCAGAATGCCGGGAACCGGCATACCCCTTTCGACGTCAGACGCGAATATAACACCGCAGGCGGTGATGATCCATATCAACATTAAAATATTTTTATGCCCACTTATGCGATGGCAACAGCCTTGCGCCTGCTGTCGCACAGAACCCCAGACCTGCTTTGCGGCTATCCAGTTCAAGTCTGGCTGATCTTGTTGCCGGTGCGTTACCCACATCCGCCTGCAGCCAGGAGGATGTCGCCACCCCATGCGCCAGTTCATTCGCCAGAGCCGCTGCCAGGTGCACGGCTGCCAGCACGCCCACCGCGCTATCCACCGTGGTGGTGGCTACGCATTCCACGCCCGCATATTGCGCCCGGCGGGCCAGCGCCAAGGCCGGAAGCACGCCGCCTAATACCATCGGCTTCAGCACTAGACGGCGCACTGCCTGCGCTGCCAGCGGATCGTCGATGCCAGTTCGCGCTAGCGATTCATCCAGCGCCAGGGGAAATGGTGCCAACGCTTGGAGTCGGCGCAGCAAGTCGATCTGTGGGGCGCGTAACGGCTCTTCCAGAGATTCGATGGGCAGACCAGACAAGCCGCTGATGAATTGTTGCGCCTGCGCCAAGCTCCAGGCGCCGTTGGCATCCAGGCGCAAGCGAGTACCGGGCTGCAAGATTTCGGACAAGCTGCGCAACTGTGCCAATTCGTTTTCCGGCGTGTTCAGGCCGATTTTCAGCTTCAGCACGGAAAAGCCCTCATCCATTGCTGAGCTGGCGCGGCTGGCAGCGGTCCCATCCAGTTCGCCGATGGTTTGATTGGTTTTCACCGATAGCGGCGCATCCGGGTTCAGCCAGCGCGCCAGCGGTACACCAGCCTGTTGGGCCAGCAGGTCCAGCAGGGCGGTTTCCAGCGCACAACGGGCGGCGGGGGTCAATGCCAAAAGGGGTGAGGCTAGTCCGTCCAGCGCTTCCCGTGGAGAGGCGCCGCGCAGCAGCGGCAGGCTGGCGCATAGCTGCGCCAGCGCCGCCTCCGGCGATTCCGTACCGGCCTCGGGAAGGGGCGCGCAGTCGCCGTAGCCGCACAGGCCGTCATGGGTCTTCAGGCGCGCCAGCCAGCCGCTGCGGGCGCTGAAGCAGCCGCGCGCACTGCACCAGGGGCGGCGAAGCGGCAGGCGATAAGGAATCAGGCAGGATTCGGCGATGCGCAAGGACGGCTGGGCGGAAATGGGCGGTTACAGCAAAGGTTCGACGATTTTCTCCAGCCGCTCGCGCGTCAGAGCGCCGCGCTTGGTAAAAACGATATTTCCCTGGCGATCGAGCACCACGGTGTAGGGCAGCCCGGCGGACTGGTTGCCCAGCGCCTGCAATAGCGCGATGCCCTTGTCGCGCCCGGTCAGGATCGGGAAATTAACCTGGTTGGCAGCGACGAATTCCGCCACGCGCGCTTTGTCTTCCACGGCCAAGCCGATCAACGTTACGCCGCGTGCCGCGTAGCGGCTGTGGAACTCGATCAGCTCGGGAATTTCCTTGCGGCACGGCGGGCACCAGGTCGCCCAGAAATTCAACACCAGCGGCTTGCCCCTGAAGCTGGCCAATGCCACCGGCTTATCTTGCAGATCATCGAATGAGGCGGCGAAAATTGGCGCGCTGGAAGGGTAATTATCCGCCACTGCCGCGTTCGACCACACAAAGAACACTACGACGCCAACCAGCCATTTATTCATCACCGCAACCCCAAGCTCAACAAGACTGAGAACAATAACTGCAATTGTGCCGTTTGCGCCAGCAGGCGGTTATGTCCCGTCCCCGGCGCCTCACGCCGGAAACGCAGCACCAGCGACAGTGCCCACGGCGCCGCCAGCAGCGGCAGCCATAGCGTCGCGCCTACAGTCAACAGCGCGGCAAGGGCGGGCAGCAGAAAAAACGGCGCGCATAACAGTAGCGCATATTCCACCCGGCTTCCGGTCACGCCGATGCGTACCGCCAAAGTGTTTTTTCCGACCAAGGCATCGCTGGCGATATCGCGCGTATTGTTCACCACGATGACTGCCGCCGCGAGAAGCCCCACCATGTTGGCAACAATGAAGGCTGCCCAGCTGATATGGAAGGTTTGCAGGTAATAGCTGCCCATTACTGCGGTCACGCCGAAAAACAGCCATACGAACAACTCCCCGGTGGCACTGTAGGCGATCGGGCGCGGCCCGCCGGTATAAGCGAGACCGGCGGCTACGGAAAAAATTCCCGCCAGAAACACCGGCCAGCCGCCGTGCCAAACCAGATAGCTGCCCAACGCCACGGCTGCGCCGAAACACAGCGCTACGCCGCGTTTCACCTGTGCGGTTCCGAGCCAGCCGGAAGCGGTGGCGCGCGCCGGTCCCAGTCGCTCCGGCGTATCCGCGCCGCGCTCGTGGTCTTTGACGTCGTTGTGCAGATTGGTGCCGATTTGAATCAGCATCGCCGCCAGCAGCGCCATCAGCGCGGGTAGCCACAGGAACGTCTGCGCCTCGTGCCAAGCCAGTGTGGTGCCTGCCAGCACCGGCGCCAGGGAAACGCTCAAGGTTTTCGGGCGGATGGCCAGCCACCAGGACTTCAGCGCCTGGGGCCGGGGGCTGGATATCGAATGTTTCATCTCCGGGGGATGTCTGTCGGCTTATGGTCGGCGCGGGAATTTCGAGAAATCGGGCGCGCGTTTTTCCAGCCAGGCGTTGCGGCCTTCCTGGCCTTCCTCGGTCATGTAGAACAGCGCGGTGGCGTTGCCGGCCAGTTCCTGGATGCCGGCCAGTCCATCGGTGTCGGCATTGAAGGCGGTTTTGAGGATGCGCAGGGCGGTGGGGGAGTGTTGCAGCATTTCGCGACACCAGGCGAGGGTTTCCGCTTCCAGCCCGGCAAGTGGGACCACCTTGTTGACCAGCCCCATCGCCAAGGCTTCCTGTGCGTCGTACTGGCGGCATAAAAACCAGATTTCCTTAGCTTTCTTTAAACCCACCGCGCGTGCCAGCAATCCGGCACCCAAGCCCGCGTCGAAGCTGCCGACGCGCGGCCCGGTCTGGCCGAAACGTGCATTGTCGGCAGCGATGGTCAGGTCGCACACCAGGTGCAGCACATGTCCGCCACCGATGGCGTAACCCGCCACCATCGCCACCACCGGCTTGGGCAGGCGGCGGATCTGCATTTGCAAGTCGAGTACGTTGAGGTGCGGGGTGCCGCCATCGTCGTGGTAGCCGCCATCGTCGCCGCGCACCTTCTGGTCGCCGCCGGAGCAAAAGGCCTGCTCGCCCGCCCCGGTGAGGATGACGGCGCCGATGGTTTCATCCAAGTGGGCCATCTGGAACGCCTGCATCAATTCGTGTATGGTGCGGGGGCGGAAGGCATTGCGCACTTCTGGGCGGTTTATGGTGATGCGGGCGATACCCTCGGCATGGTGATAGAGAATATCGCTGAATTCGCCACCTGCTTTCCAGTCCATTTGCCTGATTCCACGATGTTTGGAGAAGGCGCACAGTATATTGGCGTGACATTTTTATTGCACCCCCTCCGGTTGCCCCATAGAATTGACAGCCTTTCGAATGATGTATTCGTAATATTTTTTGGAAATCGCATGCCCCAGGCGATACAACTCAACCTGCTCCACGACGAGGGGCTGGGCGCTTACAAAGTGCCCGCCCTGCGCGTGCTCACCGAAATCACCTCCAGTCTGTCCAGTGAGAATAATCTCGATTCGCTGCTGGAGCGTTTTCTCGGCACCATGATCAAGCTGGCGGGCGCGGATGCGGGCGCGGTGCGCGTGCTGGCGGCGGATGGCGAACATTTGCGGCTGGTCGGTGCCATCGGCCTGCCGCCGGAAGTGGTCGAGTGCGAGCGCTACATCCCGCTGGAGTGCGGCGTGTGTGGCGAAGCGGCGCGCGGTGAGCATGCCGTGCACCACGGTGACAGCCACCAGTTGCGCTTCTGTTCGGAACGCACTTCGCTGTCCTATTTCGGCGAGCGCTGCCAACGCATCATCGCCGTCCCGTTGCGCTACCAGGGCAAGATTCTGGGGGTTTACAACCTGTTCATGGCGACCGACGAGCAGGTTCCGGAAGACGTTTCCCTGCTGTTCAACTCGATCAGCGAACATCTCGGCATGGCGCTGGAAAATGCCCGCCTGACGCGGGAAAACCTGCGCATCACCCTGACCAACGAGCGCCAGATGCTGGCCAACGAGCTACATGATTCGCTGGCACAGACCATGGCCTACATGAACATGCGCCTGTCGTTGCTGCGCGACGCCATGGAAAACCGCGAACAGGAAAAATCCGACCGCTACCTCAACGACCTGGGGCGCGCTCTCGATTCGGCCTATGCCGAACTGCGCGAGTTGCTGACGCAATTCCGCAACCGTATGGACCCGCGCGGTTTGCTGCCGGCTTTGTGGGACATCGCCAGCAGCTATCAGGACCGTACCGGCATCAACCTCGACCTGGACAACCGCACGCCGGACATGAGTTTGCCGCCGGATCAGGAAGTGCAGGTTTACCACATCGTCCAGGAAGCCCTGACCAATGCCAGCAAACACTCACACGCCAAAAACGCCCGCATCGCCATCATGCTGGAAAACGAACAGTATTCCTTCATCGTGGAAGATGACGGCGTCGGCATCACCCAGCCGATCAAGACCGGCGACGGCATGCACCTGGGGCTGAACATCATGCGCGAGCGCGCCCAGCGCCTGGGCGGCAGCGTGACGGTGGAAACCCGCCCCGAAGGCGGCACCCGGGTAACGCTGATCTTCCCGGCCAAGGAAAAAACCAAATGAGCGCTCCCATCCGCGTATTGCTGGTCGATGACCACACCCTGTTCCGCATGGGGTTGTCCGAGTTGCTCGAACAGCGCGGCATCATCAAGGTGGTCGGCGCCACCGGCAGTCCTGAGGAAGCGCGGCGCATCCTGCGCGAGGAGGCGCCCGACGTGATCATCATGGACTTGCACATGCCGCCGCTGGATGGTTTGACCCTGTTCCGCCAGTTGCGCCAGGAGGGATTTACCACGCCGACCCTGATGCTGACCGTGAGCAATGCCGAGGAAGACCTGACCAACGTGCTGCGTGCCGGAGCGCGCGGCTACCTGTTGAAGGACATGGAGCCGGACGACGTGGTGGATGCCATCCAGCGCGCCGCACGCGGCGAAACCGTGGTGGCGCCGACCATGACCATGAAACTGGTCAAGCTGCTGCAACAGGAGCAGCCCGCCTCCAATCCGGCTTCACTGCTGGAATTGCTGACCCAGCGCGAACGTGAAATTCTGACCCATCTGGCGCAAGGGGAGAGCAACAAGGTCATCGCGCGCGCGCTGGAAATCAGCCACGATACCGTCAAGTTGCACGTGCGCCACATTCTGTCGAAACTCAATTTGTCCTCGCGTGTCGAAGCGGCAGTGTTCGCCGTCGAACACAAGCTCAACACGCCAGGTTCCGCCCCGATTACCAAGTAAATTCTTATCCCAAGGCTTTCTGACTATAGGTTTTTCTCATGGACTTTTTCCCCGTATTCCTCGACATCAAGAACAAGCCCTGCTTAGTGGTGGGCGGCGGCGAAGTGGCGGCCCGCAAGATCGGCATGCTGTTGCAGGCCCAGGCAAAAGTGACGGTGGTTGCGCCGGAACTGTGCGCGACCGTGCAGGAACTGGCGGCCGCAGGGCGCGTCGATTTCCATTGCACCCGCTTTATCCCGGAATTTCTCGATGAAGCGGTACTGGTGATCGCCGCCACCGACGACCGCACGGTTAATGCCGAAGTTTCCGCGACAGCGCAACGCCTGCGCGTTCCGGTCAACGTGGTCGACAACCCGGACCTGTGTTCTTTCATCATGCCCTCAGTGATCGACCGTTCGCCCATCGTGATCGCCATTTCCAGCGGTGGCGCGGCGCCGGTGCTGGCGCGCACCTTGCGCGCGCGCCTGGAAACCCTCATACCGGCAGCCTATGGCAGGCTGGGGCAGCTTGCCGGCGCCTTCCGCGAGCAGGTGAAAAAACACTTCACCCGTCCTGCCGACCGGCGCCTGTTCTGGGAAAAAATCCTGCAAGGCCCGGTGGCGGAAATGGTCTTCGCCGGTCAGGACAAAGATGCCAGGGCTGCGCTTGAAGCGGCGTTGCAGGCTGAATTGGGTGATTCTCCGCCGCGCGGCGAGGTCTATCTGGTCGGTGGCGGCCCCGGCAATCCCGACCTGCTGACCTTCCGCGCGTTGCGATTGATGCAGCAGGCTGACGTGGTGGTGCATGACCACTTGGTCGCCTCCGCCGTGCTCGAATTGACGCGCCGTGATGCCGAGCGCATCTACGTCGGCAAGGAACGCGACAACCACACCATGCGCCAGGAGAACATCAACGAACTGCTGGTGAAGCTGGCCAAGGAAGGCAAGCGCGTACTGCGCCTGAAAGGCGGAGACCCCTTCATCTTCGGGCGCGGCGGCGAGGAAATCGAAACCCTGGCGGCCAACGGCGTTCCTTTCCAGGTGGTGCCCGGCATTACCGCCGCTTCTGGCGTATCGTCGTATGCCGGCATCCCGCTGACGCACCGTGACTACGCGCAATCCTGCGTCTTCGTCACTGGACACCTCAAGGACGGCAACGTCAACCTCGACCTCTCAGGCATTGCCAAGACCAACCAGACCATCGTCATCTACATGGGGTTGCTGGGGTTGCCGCAGCTGTGCCGGGAACTGGTCAAGCACGGTTTATCGGCCGCAACGCCCGCAGCGATCGTGCAGCAGGGCACCACGCTGAAGCAGAAGGTCGTCACCGGCACCCTGGAAACCTTGCCTGCCCTGGCCGTGGAAGCACAACTCAAACCGCCCACCCTGATTATCGTCGGCGAAGTGGTCAGACTGCACGACAAACTGGCGTGGTTCCATCCAGAGTTGGGTGAAAAGTCGGATTTCATGACCAAGCCCAATCCCGCGTAATGCCGTGGATGGCACAATAGCTGGATGAAACCGACCGTTGATCCCCCCGAGCAGGAAAAACTGCGCATCGACAAATGGCTGTGGGCGGCGCGTTTTTTCAAGACGCGTGCCTTGGCGGCCGACGCAGTCGAGGGCGGCAAGGTGCGCATCAACGAAGTGCGCGTCAAACCGGCCAAAGGGGTGAATGCCGGAGACCGTCTGTATATTCGCCAGGGGCAGCTTGAATATACCGTGACCGTACTGGCTTTGTCGGCGCGGCGCGGCCCGGCCAGCGAAGCGGCCAAGCTGTACCGGGAAAACGAGGACAGTCGTGCAGCGCGCGAAGCTCTGGCCGCGCAACGCAAGGCCGATGCCGCAGCCGTCGGCGATTTCAAGGGGCGCCCCACCAAGCGCGACCGTCGCCACATCATTCGTTTTATCGAAGAACAAGGCTGACCATGCAGATATTCACCCGCGCCGCCGAACTGCGCCGGCACCTTGCCGGAAGACAATCCGTCGTTTTCGTGCCGACCATGGGCAATCTGCATGAAGGCCATCTGGCTCTGGTTGATTTGGCGCGTCAACACGGCAAGACGGTGGTGGTCAGCATTTTTGTCAATCCGCTGCAATTCGGCCAGAACGAGGATTTCGCCGGTTATCCGCGCACGTTCGATGCCGACCGTGCCCGCCTGGAAGGGCTGGCGGATTGTGTTTTTGCACCGGAAGTGACGGAAATGTATCCGGTGGCCCAGGAAATATTTGTTGAGCCGCCGCCGCTCGCTACGGAACTGTGCGGCGCCTTTCGGCCCGGCCACTTTCGTGGCGTGGCGACGGTGGTGTTGAAATTGTTCAACCTGGTGCGCCCCGATGTGGCGATATTCGGCAAGAAGGATTACCAACAGCTTGCCGTTATTCGCGCCATGACCGCGCAGCTCAATCTGCCGCTGACCATCGTCGGCGCGGAAACTGCGCGTGCGCGGGACGGCCTGGCCCTCAGTTCGCGCAACAGCTACCTGAGCGCGGCGGAACGCACCGAAGCGCCGCGCCTGTATCGCAATCTCAAACGTCTCGGCGAGCGCTTGTGTGCGGGAGAGCGGGACTTCGCCGCCTTGGAAAACAGCGCGCGCGCCGACCTGGAAAGCCACGGCTGGCGGGTGGATTATGTTTCCCTGCGCCATGCCTCCACCCTGCGCTGCGCTGCGCCGCAAGACCGCGAGACGGTGGCGCTGGCGGCTGCCTGGCTGGGGCGCACGCGCCTGATCGACAATCTGGAATTTGTCTTGCCCGGCGCATCCCCTTATAATTCGCCTCCCGACTTTTCCTCAAACTTCCCGGAGTGAGCCATGCAACGACTCATGCTGAAATCCAAGCTGCACCGCGTGACGGTGACCCATTCCGAACTGGATTACGAGGGATCGTGCGCCATCGACGAAACGCTGCTGGATGCAGCGGATATCCGCGAATACCAGCAGATCGACATCTACAACATCACCAACGGTGAACGCTTCACCACTTATGCTATCCGCGCGCAGCGCGATTCCGGCATCATCTCGGTGAATGGCGCGGCCGCGCACAAGGCGGCTCCCGGCGACCTCATCATCATCGCCACTTACGCCATGTATAACGAGCTGGAATTGCAGAAATTCGAGCCGGATCTGGTTTACGTTGATGAGCACAACCGCATCGTCAACCGCCGCCACCAGATACCTGCGCAGGCGGCCTGATTGCTGGAGTTATTGCAGGCTGCTGGTGTTGTCACCGATGGGGGGTAAATTCGGTTAGAATAGACGCCAGCCATGACTGTCGTCGCCATCTTCAACCAGAAAGGCGGGGTGGGGAAAACCACTACCGCTCTTAACCTAGCCGCCGCGCTGGCGAGGCGTGGGCGTACCCCGTTCGGAATCGACCTCGACCCCCAAGCACAGTTCAGTTCCATCTCCGGCATCACCGCCAATTCCAGCGACGACACGGTCTACAGCCTGTTCCAGCGCAACCGTCCCCTGCGCGATCTGGTGCGCGAGTCATCCAGCGGAATCGGCATCATTCCGGCGCATATCGAGTTATCCAAGGTCGATACCCTGTACGGCAAAGGCTATAACGTCGTCAACAAGCTGAACACCGGGCTGCTGGCGGAAAAGCAGGAAGTGGGAAACGTTCCCTGGGTGATCGATTGTTGCCCGTTGATCGGCGTGTTGTCGCTCAATGCAATTTTCGCCTGCGACGGCCTGATCATCCCCATTTCGGCGGACTACCTTTCGACCAAGGGCGCCATCCAGATCGAAAAAACCCTGAAAGCGCTGGAACAGGTATTGAAGCGCCGCGTCAACCGCCGCTATTTGCTGACCCGTTTTGACGCACGGCGCCGCATGGCTTGGGATGTGGCGCGCCTGGTGGAAGAAAAATTCGGTGCCGAGGTTTGCCGCACGCGCATTGCGGAAAACGTCAGCCTGGCGGAAAGCCCGTCCGTGAACAAGACGGTGTTCGAGCACGCGCCCAACAGCCGTGGGGCAACGGACTACAATGCCCTGCTCGACGAGTTGATGGAAGACGGTTTTATCGCCTCCTGACAGCGCTTGACCGGGCTCATCACGGGCTATTACCGGGAGAGGGTGAAGCAAAAAGGCCGGATTTGAGAAGCGGGAAGCTTTACGGTGTGCTGAACGTCCAGTCCAGTGCGCCGCTGTGCGGCACGGGGATGCGTTCGCCGTCGATGGCGGTGCCGCGCAGGGTGGATTTGATGTTTTGCGGCGGCAGTTCCTGCAACGCATCTTCCTTGCCGGGAGCGACTTTCAGGGTGCGCAGCAGTATATCGCCGGTGATGTTGGCAATGCGGCAAAATGCCTTGCCTTCAGCGGTTTTTCTGGTTTGCGCCAATGCGGCGGCCTGAGCCGCGAGTTCTGCTTTTTCCGCCGTTGCTTCCTTGAGCTCCGCACTGAGCCGGGCAACCTGCTTCAGCGTTGGGCTGACTGCCGCCGCCATTTTTTGCAGGTTGCCTTGCTGCTCCGGCGTCAGGGTGAGTTCACCCTTTTTCACCTTGCCTGCCAGCATCACGTATTTCTTTACGTCGTCCTGGGACATCGCGGCTTCCATCGCCTGGTTTTTCTTTCCGGCGATAGCGTCAATATCTTCGATCTTCTTCCGAATTGCTGCGATCTTGCGGTCGAGTTCGGCAACGTCGGGTACCGGCACGAAAATCAGCATTTCGCTCTGCTTGCGCGGCCCGGCGTTGGTGAGAGTAATGGCTTTGCCGACGATGGCGCAACCCTCCGCCGAGGCAATGTTGATCTCATCGGCGAGGATGTAGCAGTTGGAAGCGCTTTCGATCACCACCGCATCGGCAGTAATTACGCAATTGTCGGCCTTCTTGAGGTAAACGGCGCCCTGGTGGGCTTGCAGGATTGCGCCGGATGCCACGCCCTGAACGGTGATGTCGCCCTCGCGGTTGAGCGCCGTGCCGCCAACCAGATTGCGCTTGAGCACGATGCTGCCGCCGCGCGAGGACACTGTGCCGAACACGTCGGCATGCATCAGGATATTATTGCCTTCTACCAGACGCTTTTCCTGGACCTCACCGTGTTCTTCATACTCGTCGCCGGTCAGAATCAGATTGCCGGTGGTCTTGACGCTGACCCCTTCGCGGTTGATGATTTTTTCGGTGATGGAAATCTGGTTGGATTGCGTGTCGAAGTTAAGGAAACCATCTTGCTGCGAGACGATGAATTCGCCTGCGTCGCAGGTTTCTACTGCCGTGCCGGGGCCGGCCAGGGCCGCCAGGTTCAAATCCTTGGGAATGGGTGGCTCAATGGGATTGCCGGATAGCTCATAACCCATGGTGCCCATGACCAGGGGGATTTTTTTCAGCAGGCGCACGCCCTTGTTGATTTGGGGGAAACGATTCTGAAATTGCCCGAGGTTGACACGGCCATCCGGGAGGCGGGCGGGCGCGTTGTCGCGATGAATTTCCTTGGCTAGTTCCTGTACGTCTGCGGCCTTGCCAAGCACAGCTTCCAGACGCCGCGCAATGACGATGCGCCCGCCTTTCCCGTTGCGGATGGCTTCGCAAACGGCGGCGGCATCAATGCCGAAGCGGATGCCCTTGAGCCACATGTCGGCAACGAATTCGTCGAAGGTCAGGGTAGCGGGATCCAGCACGGTTTTCAGTTCGCCGTTGGCGCCCCGCTCGGTGCGTTCGAGGTAGACCGTCTCGAAAAAATATTCCGCTTCACCATTGCCGATTTTGACGGCTTTGTAGAGGGCGCGCCGATCCGGGCGGAAGGCGATGATGTCGGCGGCAAAGCGGATCAGCGACAGGGGGATGCCGTTGTTTCCTTCGTTGCAGGCTTCGGAAGGGTCGGCGCTGAACAGCAGCTTGAGAAAGCGCGGGTAGTCGAGATCAAGAAAATAGGCGTCGGCGGAAAAAATCCGGTCTGCCGCCGCCTGCAAGTCCTGAACCGATTCCAGCCGCGAAAGATCAATGTGCAGGCCGTTTTCAAGTTTGACCATGAAGCGCGGCAACGCAACCTCGCCTTCATGCAGGTCAGCCATATTGCCGATAACGGAGGGGGGCGTGGATGGTGTCATGACGGATGTTGGATTGTGCCGAAACTCTCTGAAAGTCACGAGGATAGGCAAAACCTTGAAGCATATCAAGAGATAAATTTATCCGCTAAGCGCGAGCCGCCTTTGGTAACAATGACGCGCTTTCCGCAATGTGGTATGTTTTCCGCGTTTGTAACGATTCCCGTACCTGCTCAACACCTGAAGAATGACCATGCATCCGGCAAAACCCGATCCCGTTTCATCCGTATCCACTTCTACCGCCATCCCTTTCAGCGAATTTCAGAACCTGTCCGGCGAAGCGTGCCGCAGCCGCATCGATGTCGCCAAGGCCAAGCTGGGCAAGCGGCTGGCGCTGCTGTGCCACCATTACCAGCGCGCCGACGTGTATCGCTATGCGGATTTCACCGGCGATTCGCTCAAGCTGTCGCGCCAGGCGGCCAATTCCGAGGCCGATTACATCGTCTTCTGCGGCGTGCATTTCATGGCCGAGGTGGCCGACATTCTGTCGCGTCCCGAGCAGGTTTCCATCCTGCCCGACCTCGCCGCCGGCTGTTCGATGGCCGACATGGCTACGCTGGCGCGGGTGCGCCGCGCCTGGCGCGAACTGGCGAGCGTGATGAACCCCGACGAAACCCTCACTCCGGTCACCTACATCAATTCCTCCGCCGACCTGAAAGCGTTCTGCGGCGAGCATGGCGGCATCGTCTGCACCTCCAGCAACGCCCCGAAAATCCTCGAATGGTCGTTCAGGCAGCGCGACAAGGTGTTGTTCTTCCCCGACCAGCATCTTGGGCGCTGGAGCGGCCACAAGATGGGCATCCCGCTCGAAGACATGGTGATGTGGGACTGGGACCAGCCGATGGGCGGCCTCACTGCGGAGCAGGTCGCCAAGGCCAGGATCATTTTGTGGAAAGGCTTCTGCTCGGTGCACCAGATGTTCCAGCCGCAGCACATCGACAAGTTCCGCGCCGAGCATCCCGAAGGCAAAGTGATCTCGCATCCCGAGTGCTGTTTCGAGGTGTGCGAGAAATCGGATTACGTCGGTTCCACCGAAACCATCATCAAGGTCATCGCCGAATCGGCACCCGGCACGCGCTGGCTGGTCGGCACCGAACTCAATCTGGTCAACCGCCTTGCCGAGGAATTCAAGGAGCCAGATGAGAACGGCATGGGCAAGATCGTCCAGTTCATGGCGCCCACCGTGTGCATGTGCTCGACCATGGCGCGCATCGACCCGCAGCATCTCGCCTGGTGCCTGGAAAATCTCGTCGCCGGCCACGTCGTCAACCGTATTACGGTACCGGCACAGGAGGCGGAACTGGCGAAAGTGGCGCTGCAGCGCATGCTGGACGTTTCATAAGTCGAAGCGGCACTCTGAAAGCCGCATTGATTATTGATTAAAGACAATATCCGTTCAAAACGGGATCAATGGAAAAATTGGAGAAAATTAAATTTTCTCGGGAGTAGTGTTTATGAAGTTTGAAAATCTGTCTTTGGCCGCCAAGCTCAACCTAGTGCTCACCCTGGTTATGCTGACCCTGTCTGCGGTGTTGGCATTCGCCTTGTCAGGGTATCTTACCCGCGCATTGGAAGCGCGCAGCATGGATGATCTGAAAAAGACCAACCTGCTGGTGGTCGATATGGTTGACGCTTATAGCAGCAGCCTGGAACAGGCGGCGGGGCGGATGGGCAACCTGTTTGCCTCCTATTTCCCGGACAGTTTTTCGCTCGACGAGGGGATTCCGGTGCCCATTGGCGACATGGAAACCCCCTCCCTGCGTTCCGGCGGCATTACGCTCAACCTGCACTTTGCCGAGGTTGAGCGTTTCAGCGCCATCACCGGCGGCGTGGCGACTATTTTTGCGCGTAAGGGCGACGATTTCGTGCGCGTCGCCACGTCGCTCAAGAAGGAAAACGGCGAACGCGCCATCGGTACCCTGCTGGGCAAGTCCCACCCCGGCTATGCCAAGGTCAGCGAGGGGCAGCCTTACGTTGGCAAGGCCAAGCTGTTCGGCAAGGATTACATGACCAAATACATCCCGGTCAAGGACGGCGCCGGTCAAGTGATCGGCATCTTGTTCATCGGCCTGGATTTCACTGAGGGATTGAAGGGACTGAAGGAAAAAATCCGCGGCATCAAGGTCGGCGATACCGGCTATCTCTATGTGCTCGACGCTGGCAAGGACAAAGGCACCCTGGTGGTGCATCCCGCCCTGGAAGGCAAAAACCTGATCGAGACCAAGGATGCGGGTGGGCGTGAATTCATCCGTGAAATGGTCGAGAAAAAGGAAGGCCTGATCAGCTATCCGTGGATGAACCCGGAACTCGGCGACAAGACCGCACGCGACAAGGTGGTGGTGTTCAATCATTACCAGCCGTGGAACTGGGTGGTGGCCTCGGGCAGCTATCTGGACGAATTTACCGCCGAAGGCCGCAGCATGCGCAAGGTGCTGATTGCGTCGCTGTCCGGTTTTGTCGTCATCTTGCTGGGTATCGTTCTTTTTGCCACACGCCTGTGGGTGAGCAAGCCGCTGGAAACGGCGGTGGGCGATGTCGAAAGGCTGGCTGGCGGCGACCTCAGCCAGCCGGTGCATAGCGCCGCCGGCCAGGATGAAACCGGGCGCTTGCTGACGGCGATGGAACGTATGCGCATCAATTTGCGCGATATGATTCAAAAGATTAGTGCCAACGCCGACCAGGTGGCGGCAGCTTCCGCACAAATGTCCAGCGGCACCCGCCAAGTGGCGAGCAGTTCGCAAGAGCAGAGCGCAGCGGCTTCCGCCATGGCCTCAGCGGTGGAAGAGATCGCCGTGAGTATCGCCTCGGTGGCCGACAGCGCAGGTGCCATTCTCAAGGGGGCGCAGGAAGGCCGCGAGCGCAGTGTGCAAGGCAGCCGGAGTCTGGCCGAACTGACCGGCGCCATCGGTGTGGCGGGTAATTCCGTCAACGACATTTCCAGCAAAGTGCATGAGTTCGTCGACAACGCGCGCAACATCGCCCTGCTCACCCAGCAAGTACGCGACATTGCCGAACAAACCAATCTGCTGGCGCTGAACGCCGCCATCGAGGCGGCACGTGCCGGTGAACAGGGGCGCGGCTTCGCCGTGGTCGCCGATGAAGTGCGCAAACTGGCGGAAAAATCGGCCACTGCCGCCAACGAGATCGACCAGGTGACCAAGGTGATTTCGCAGCAGTCCACGGAAGTGGAAGGCACAGTCAACTACGGCATCGAGTCCCTCAACAAAAGTCAGGGGCTGCTCGGCAATGTCTCCGTGGTGTTGTCCGGGGTGAACGAATCCATCGAACGCACCGGCAGGGAGATCGACGACATCACCGGCGCAACCCGCGAACAGCGTACGGCGGGTGACGACATTGCCCGTCAGGTCGAGCGCGTCGCCAGCATGACCGAAGAAAACCATGCCGCTGTCAGCGAAATCGCCCACACGGCGGAGCATCTGCAAGAACTGGCACAGGCCATGCGCACGGCGGCAGGCGTGTTCCGGGTTTGATGCGCAGGATTCAGAATCCGCAATTGAAATCTTCATCTTTTGCCATCTTGCGCCGTCTTGGAGACGGCGCATTTCATTCCGGCGAGAAAATCGCCGCCGATTTCAGCATGTCGCGTGCATCGGTGTGGCAGGCGCTGCAACCGTTTGGCGAACTGGGTGTGGAAATATTCCGCGTGCCGGGGCGCGGCTACCGCTTGCGCGATCCGGTGGAATGGCTGGATGGGCAGCGTATCGCCGAATCGCTGGGGGGACAGGCCGCCCTGTTCAGCGTGGAAATCCTCGAACAAGCTGATTCCACCAATCGGGTGTTGCTGCAAAAGGCCGCTCTGGGTGCGGCAAGCGGCAGTTGCGTGGCGGCGGAACTGCAAACCGCCGGGCGCGGGCGGCGCGGGCGCAGCTGGCTGGCCGCGCTGGGCGGCGGATTGACCTTCTCCGTGCTGTGGCGTTTTGAACAGGGCGCGGCTGGCTTGTCCGGCCTCAGTCTGGCGGTAGGGGTGGCGGTGATGCGCGCGTTGCGTGCGGCTGGAGTTCAGGAGGCCATGCTCAAGTGGCCCAACGACATTGTATGCGGCAAGTGCAAGCTGGCGGGTATCCTGATCGAGATGCAGGGCGATGTCAGCGGGCCGTGCGCGGTGGTCATCGGTATCGGACTGAATTTCCGACTGGCGCCGGCCCTTCGCGAACTAATCGACCAGCCGGTGACGGATGTGGCTGAGCAGGCGCGCGTCACGCCATCGCGCAACCGCCTGCTGGCGGACATTCTGGTGCAACTGGCCGACGTGCTGGCGGAATTCGGGTTGCGCGGTTTCGGCGGTTTGCGACAGGAATGGAAAAGCGGTCATTGCCACCAGGATCAGACGGTACGCATGACCTTGCCCAACGGAACCCAGGAGGAAGGCTTGGCGCGTGATGTGGCCGATGATGGCGCGCTGTTGCTGGAAACGGATCAAGGCATCAAGCGCTACACCTCGGGGGAAGTAAGTTTGCGGGGAATGCCATGATTCTGGCGGTGGATGCCGGCAACAGCCGGGTCAAATGGGGGCTGCACGACGGACGAGCCTGGCGGCGCAGGGGCTGGGTGCTTTCCGCTGAAATCGCCCAGCTCGGCGGGCAATGGCTACCTGTCGGCGAGCCACAACGCATTGTGGTGTCCAACGTGGCGGGTGCTGTCCTGCGTGAGCAACTGGAAGCGCTTTTTTTTCACTGGAATGTTGAGGTGGAATGGATCGCGGCGCAGGCCGCCCAATGCGGGGTGAGCAACGGCTACGATAATCCGGCGCAACTGGGCTGTGACCGCTGGGCGGCGCTGGTCGCCGCATGGCGACGCTGTAGCCGCGCCTGCGTGGTGGTGAATGCGGGTACTGCGCTGACGGTGGACGCGCTGGACGGCAGCGGACACTTTTGCGGCGGGCTGATTGTTCCCGGTTTGCATGCCATGCAACAGGCCCTGGCGGCGAATGCGGCGGCATTGACAGTGGCTGCCGGGCGATTTGACGTTTTCCCCACCTGTACCGCCGATGCCGTATACAGCGGCGCATTGAACGCCATGGCGGGGGCGGTGGAAAGATCCGTGGCGGCGCTGACCGCCAGGGAAGGCACTGCACCGGATTGTCTGGTCAGTGGCGGAGACGCCGCGCTGGTGAAGGAGCGGCTATCCGTTGCGGCGGCAATTGTGGATAATCTGGTGCTGGATGGACTGATCGAGATAGCCCGATGAAAGTACTTTTTTTCCTGTTGCTGGCAGCAAATTTTATTGCGTTGGTATTGTTCCAGACTTCCGGCAGGCAGGATGGCGAGCCGGTGAAAGGACATGAGCCGCATCAGGCAGAAAGGATCCGTCTGGTCAGCGCGGCGGAAGTGCAAGCCAGGAAAGTCCTGGTGCCCGAACCGGAAACTCCCCTTTCTTCTCCCCAGGGTGCCCCGCCACCCCGGCAGTGCCTGGAATGGGGAATCGTGGCGGCGAAGGATGCGGAACGCGCCGGCGCGGCCCTGCAAAAGCTCGTCCTGTGGGATAAAACGGCAACGCGCCAGCTGGAGAAGGGGAGCGGTTTCTGGGTATACATGCCGCCACGCGGGACGCTGGCGGAAGCGCAGAAAAAAGTGGAAGAGCTGAAGGCGCTTGGCGTACAGGATTCCTTCATCCTGCAGGAGAATACCCCCTGGCGTTACGCGGTTTCCCTCGGGGTATTTTCAACTGGCGAGGCGGCGGAAAAATATTTGGCGCAATTACGCGAAAAAGGCGTGCGCTCGGCGATTACCGGTCCGCGTAAACGGATCACGGAGGGGACGGTCTATACGCTGAAAGACCTCGATCCCGTGGCGGTTCAGGAAGTAGAAAAGCTCAAGTCCGGTTTTCCGGGCAGCGAAGTCAGAACCATCGAGTGCCGTTGAACAACTTTGCCGTTGAGCCTGAATTCAGGCCCAACGCCTGGGATAATCCGAAAGGAAAAAAAATGAGCTACTACCAGCGCCATGTGTTTTTCTGCACCAATACCCGCGAAGACGGTCAGCCGTGCTGTTGCGACCACGGTGCGCAGGAAATGCGCGACTACGCCAAGAAAAAAATCAAGGCGCTCGATCTCAACGGGGCGGGAAAGGTGCGCATCAACAGCGCCGGCTGCCTCGACCGCTGCGCTGAGGGGCCGGTGCTGGTGGTCTACCCGGAGGCGGTGTGGTACACCTACGTGGACAATCAGGACATCGACGAGATCGTCGAACAACATCTGGTCAACGGCAGGGTCGTCGAGCGCCTGAAAATCTAGCGCCAGTCTCCCCAGCCGCTACGGTATCCCTGTTCGTAAGCCTCGCGTTCGATATGCGACTGCTGTTCGCGTTGCCGCGTGGCGCGCCCGCGTTCGTAGGCCTCGGCTGCGCCGTAATTGCCGTAATAAGGGTTGCCTTGCGCAACGCGGCGCGGCGGTGGGGCATACACCGTGCGGTACTCCTGCACATGCACGTGTTGCGGCGGCGCGTAAATCACCCGCGCCTCCTGTCTGTATGTGGGCTGGGACGGTGCGCTGTTCCAGCTATTGGCCAGTATCGCTCCGCCAACCACGCCCCACAGCGCCGCACGTTCCCGATCTCCCCAAGCCAGCGCCTGGGTGGAAAAAGCCAGCAGGCCGACGCACACCAGTCCGGTTCCAAGTTTCCTGTTCATGATGCACCTCTCAAATAAAACAAATGTCCACGCCGCCCTCAACGTCGCTTGACCATGCGCGGTTGACGTGGTCTCGCCGCCGTCCCGCGCCTTAATGGAATCTCTGAGTTGATAACAGGACGTTTGGAGCGGTCGTTTCTAGGGAAAACCCGTATTGCTGGTGGGAAAAACCCTAGGTGTTTGCGCGACCTTAAAATGGTTGTTAGACTCCCCTTTGGGAATGGGAATAAAAACTGACAAAAATCATTTAGATGCGAAATAATACCAATGTCCAAGTCTGAAACGTTCTACGAAGTATTTCGCCAGCGCGGGGTGTCACGCCGCGATTTTCTGGGGTTTTGTGCGGTCACCGCCACCATGCTGGGGTTGGGGCCGAAAGGAATAGCCACCGTTGCCCACGCCATGGAAACCAAGCCGCGCATCCCTGTCTTGTGGCTGCACGGCCTGGAATGCACCTGCTGTTCCGAAAGTTTCCTGCGCTCCGGCCACCCGCTGGCGAGCGAGATCATCACCAGCATGATTTCGCTGGATTACGACGACGTCATCATGGCGGCGGCGGGCGACCAAGCCGAGGAAATCCTCCACGACATCATCCGTGATTACCGTGGTGCCTACATTCTTGCCGTCGAAGGCAACATTCCGCTGGCCAACGACGGCATGTGCTGCATCGTCGGCGGGCGGCCTTTCCGCCAGCAGTTCGACGAGGTGGCGAAACACGCCAAGGCGATCATCGCCTGGGGCACCTGCGCTTCCTCCGGTTGCGTGCAGGCGGCGCGCCCCAATCCCACCAAGGCGACACCGGTACACAAACTGGTCAGCAACGTGCCGGTCATCAACGTGCCCGGCTGTCCGCCCATCGCCGAAGTGATGACCGGGGTGCTGTCCTACATTCTCACCTACGACCGTCTGCCGGAACTGGACAACCAGTTGCGTCCCAAGATGTTTTATTCCCAGCGCGTACACGACAAATGTTACCGGCGCGCCCATTTCGACGCCGGGCAGTTTGTCGAAAGCTGGGACGACGAGGGCGCGCGCCAGGGCTGGTGCCTGTACAAGCTGGGCTGCCGCGGTCCCACCACATACAACGCCTGCGCTTCGATGGGCTGGAACGAGGGCGTGAGTTTCCCCATCAAGTCCGGCCACGGCTGCATCGGCTGTTCGGAGGAGGGCTATTTCGACCGCGGGCCTTTTTACGAGCGCCTGCCCGACATGCAGCAGTGGGGCATCGAATCCAACGCTGACAAGGTGGCTGCGGTCGGTGCGGCGGCATTGGGCGGTGCCATCGTGGCACAGGGCGCGGCAACCCTGGTCAAGCGCGTGCTGACCGGCAAGCGTCTCAAGGATAGCGGCAAGAATGCCGACGGCAGCATTTCGGAAGAAAGTGATTCATGAGTCAAATCATTACGCCCAACGGTTTTACCCTCGACAACTCCGGGCGCCGCGTTGCCATCGACCCGGTCACGCGCATCGAGGGACACTTGCGCATCGAAGTCAATGTCGATGCCAATAACGTCATCCGCAACGCGGTTTCCGTCGGCACTATGTGGCGCGGCCTGGAACCCATCATGCAAGGACGCGACCCGCGCGATGCCTGGGCTTTCGTGCAGCGCATCTGCGGCGTATGCACCGGCGTTCACGCGCTGGCCTCGGTGCGCGCGGTCGAGGATGCGCTGGGCATCCCGATTCCGAAAAACGCCAATACTATCCGCAACATCATGCATCTGGCGCTGTATGCGCATGACCACCTGGTGCATTTTTACCATCTGCACGCGCTCGACTGGGTGGACGTGGTGTCGGCGCTCAACGCCTCGCCCAAAGCCACTTCCGAACTGGCGCAGTCGATTTCCTCGTGGCCGAAATCCTCGCCCGGTTACTTCAACGACGTGCAGCAGAAGATCAAACGTCTGGTCGGTTCCGGCCAGCTCGGCCCGTTCCGCAACGGCTACTGGGGGCACCCGGCCTACAAGCTGCCGCCGGAAGCCAACCTGATGGCGGTGGCGCACTATATCGAAGCGCTCGATTTCCAGCGCGAGATCGTCAAGATCCAGGCGGTGTTCGGCGGCAAGAATCCGCACCCGATGTGGCTGGTCGGCGGCGTGCCGTCAGCCATTAACGTGCACGATGCGGGGGCGATTGGCGCGGTGAATGCCGAACGTCTCAACCTAGTGGCGAAGATTGCTGATCTGACACTGGATTTCATTTCCCAGGTGTATGTTCCCGACTTGCTGGCCATCGCCTCGTTCTACCCGGAGTGGTTCAAGCTGGGCGATGGACTGGCGAGCAGGAACCTGATGTCCTACGGCGAATTTCCGACACTGCCCAACGATACTTCAAACGCCAGCTTCATGCTGCCGCGCGGCGTGATTCTCAACGGCGACCTCAAGCAGTTGCACGAGGTCGATCTGAAAGATCCCGCACAGGTGCATGAGTTCGTCGAGCACTCCTGGTACCGCTACCCCGACGAAAAGGCTGGTTTGCATCCGTGGGACGGCAAGACCGACATGGAATTCCGCCTCGGGCCGAAATCGCGCGGCGGCCAGGATGGCGCGCGCATCGAGGAAATCGACGAGGGTGACAAATACAGCTACATCAAGGCGCCGCGCTGGAAAGGTCACGCCATGGAAGTCGGCCCGCTGGCGCGCATGGTGATCGCCTATGCGGCTGGCGATAAACGCGTGCAGGAACTGGTGGACGGCACGCTGAAAAAACTCGACTTGCCCATCACCGCGCTGTTCTCGACTCTGGGGCGCACCGCCGCACGCGGTCTGGAAGCCTTGTGGGCGGCGGAAAAGCTCAAAGATCAGGTGGCGCTGCTACAGGCCGATATTCGCGCCGGCAATTCCGCCACCGCCAATACCGAAAAGTGGAAACCCGACACCTGGCCCGCCGAGGCCAAAGGCGTCGGCTACAGCGAGGCGCCGCGCGGCGCGCTGGGTCACTGGCTGCACATCAAGGGCGGCAAGATCGACAATTACCAGTGCGTGGTGCCGACCACCTGGAACGCCAGTCCGCGCGATCCCGCCGGCAACATCGGCGCCTACGAGGCTTCGCTGCTGGGTGTGCCGATGGCTGACCCGAAGAAGCCGCTGGAAATCCTGCGCGTGATTCACAGCTTCGACCCCTGCCTGGCCTGTGCCACCCACGTCATCGGCCCGGACGGCGGCCTGCTGACCGAAGCGAAAATACTCTGAGGCCACGTCATGCCAAAATTCATCCCTTACCAGCGTGTTTCCGAAGCGGGTCTGCTGCCGGCGGTGATGATCTACGGGCCGGGGGTGCGCATCTGGCACTGGCTGAACGCCCTTTCCGTGGTGGTGCTGGTCATCACCGGCTATTTCATCGGCGTGCCGCCGCCTTCGGCGATCGGCGATACTTCCACCCTCTACGTGATGGGCTGGATTCGCTTCTTCCACTTGGCGTTCGGCTACATTTTCGCCTTGCTGGCAGTCATGCGCCTGTGGCTGGTGTTCGTCGAGGGCGGCATCAGCCATCAGCTTTTCGTGCCGGAAATCTGGCGCAAGGTATGGCTGGATGGCTTGCTGCGCCAGATCAAGTGGAACCTGCTGCTGGGCGGGCCATTGCGCTACATCGGACTGAATCCGCTGGCCAATATCGCCATGCTGTTCATGTTTGTGATTCCCGGCGCGCTCATCATCATCACCGGCTTCGCCATGTACGCCGAAGTCACCGGGCACGACAGCTGGCAGTATTTCCTGTTCGGCTGGGTCACCATGTTGTTCGGCAATTCGCTCGACCTGCACATCATCCATCGTCTGGCCATGTGGGTGATGGTGTGGTTTGTCATGGTGCACATCTACATTGCTGTGCGCGAGGACATCCTCTCGCGCCAGACCACCATCAGCACCATGCTTTCCGGTGAAAGGCAGTTTCGCGATTGAACACCTCGAAGCCGGATGCCGAAGGGGCGGATACCCTGGTGCTGGGTGTCGGCAACGTGCTGTGGGCGGACGAGGGCTTCGGTCCCGCCGCAGTAGCGCGGCTGTTGGACGAAGGGTTGTTGCCGGAAGGTGTCGAAGCCGTCGATGGCGGCACGCAAGGGCTATATCTGCTGCCGCTGGTGCAGGAAGCCCGTTGCCTGCTGATATTCGATGTGGTCGATTTCGGGCGCACGCCGGGGGAAATCCTGGTATTGCGCGATGAAGAAATCCCTGCTTTCTTCGGCCAGCGTCCCATGAGCCTGCACCAGACGGCTTTCACCGACGTGCTCGCGGCGGCGGAGCTGACCGGGAAAATGCCGGAAAAAGTCACGCTGGTCGGCGTGCAACTAGAGAACATCGACGATTGGGGCGGTGGCCTGACACCCAAAATCGCCGGAGCGATGGACGAAGCCATCCGCACCGGCCTGGATGAACTGGCCAGTTGGGCCAAACAGTCAAAACAAGGAGTAAGCCCATGAGTAACTACCACAACACGGCCATGCAGGACGAAGACCTGAACCTGCTGGGACGCTTCGTTGTCGGCCTGTTTCGCGCCGTCGATAACGTGCGTATGTTCCGCGTCGCGCACCTGGTCACTTTTTTCACCCTGCTGCTGTTGCTGGCCGGGGTGGGGGCTACGCTGCTGACCTTCAAGTCGGTGCTGGAAATCAGCAACGTATGGCGCAGCTACGACTCCGGTCTGGCGCGGCGCATCGACCTGCTGGGGCATTTCCAGGACCATCTCGGCTACGGCGGCCTTGCGCAGCATTGGCATGCTGCGTCGGCAGGCGACGAAGCCGCGCGTGACGCAGTGCGGGGCAGTATTTCCAAAGTGCGCGAGGGTATTCCGGCCTTTCATTCCGCCAATCCCAGCGAGGCAGAAAAAGCCGATCTGGCCGTTCTGGAGAAAACCCTGGCCGCCTATGAGCAGGCGCTTTCCGGTGGCGATAAAACCGTTGACAGTGCGGCGGCGGTGGCGGCGTTGAAGCGCGTCAAGCTGGTCCTGCAGGAGGAACGCAAGCATGGCGCCGATGCCGTCGAGGACGCTATCTGGACGCTCTCTGGCACGGTGGGCGGCGTGATGTTCATCGCCTGCCTGTTTCTCATCACTTTCGGTTTGTTTTCTTTCTGGTTCACCCGCTTTCGCGTGGCGCAACCGCTCAAGGCCATCAACGGCACCATGGGCAATCTGGCGCGGGGCGACACCAGCGTGGCGGTGCCCTTTACCCGCAAGCTCGACGAAATCGGTGAAATGGCGCGTGCCGTGCAGGTGTTCAAGGACAACGCCATCGTCAAGAACCGCATGGAAGCGCAAAAACAGCAGGTCACCGAAAAGGTCAACGGTATCACCCGTGAACTGGCCGGGCTGACCAATACCGTGCGCAAGCTGATGCAGGAACAGTCATCGGCGACCTCCAGCATGTCGTCGGCGACCGAGCAGTTATCCGTCAGTATCGATCACGTTGCAGAAAATGCCGGCAACGCGTTGACGCAGACGCGGGAAACGGTGGAAGCCGTCACCACCGGCGAAAAAGCCGTGCAAGGCACCATTGCGGCCATGGAACAAACCTCGCAACTGGTCGCCCAGGCGGCGGAAAAAGTGCGTGAACTCGGCAGGCAGAGCGTGCAGATACAGGAAATTGTCGCCACCATCCAGGGCATCGCCGAGCAGACCAACCTGTTGGCGCTCAATGCCTCCATCGAGGCGGCGCGTGCCGGGGAGGCCGGGCGCGGCTTCGCCGTGGTGGCAGACGAGGTGCGCAAGCTGGCGGAAAAATCCAACGATTCCGCCTTTGAAATCGCCGCCATCCTGACCACCGTGCAGGAACAGGTCGGCGTGGTTTCCACGGACATTCTTTCCGCTTCGGAAAAGGCACAGGACAGCGTGAGCTTGTCTCGTACCGTCGACGAGGCGCTGAAGCAGATTGAAAACCGTTCCAATCAGGTGGTGCATGCCGTGGAAGACATCGCCAACGCCGCCAGGGAACAAACCAGCGCCGGCTACGACATTGCCCGCAAGGTGGAAACCGTGGCGGAATCTTCCGAGCACACCAGCCAGTTGATCGGCGATGTCGACAGGCTGGCGGTGGAACTCAACCAGAACGTGTCGAAGTTGTAAGGAGAGTCCGATCTACTCGTGTTGCGGGTAGGGGGATACGAGGAAAGCTGACAGGCATTCAAGTAGTCTACGATGTCTTTCCGGTGAAATGTCGCCAATCACGCCCTGAAAAGAGGTTGCAGGAAGGACGGCCAGGAATCCCAAACGGATCAGCGAAGCGGATTTCAGGCCGCTGCCCGGAAAATCTTCGTGCGTGGTCTCAATCACATCGTCAAACCCCGCCACACTTTGATGAAGTTGCGTGCTGACACCGCAGACCAGCCAGTCGCCGAATGGCGGCATAGCGCGAAGAATGATGGCTGGGCGGTTTTTGATTACCCCGTCTGCTTGTGGTATCGACACCAATACCACAGCCCCCGCTCTCATTGCTTGATGTCCGCCGGGGAATATTCCGGCTCGTTTTCGCCATAGGCTCCCGCCAGACCGGCGGCGGAGAGCCGAGCCCAATCTTCCTTGATCCGGCTGGCGGGAAATTCCAGAAGCGTTACCACCAGTTGGGCGTTTGGCGGCAAATCGTAATCTTCATCAAGCAAAATCTGTTTTCCATCGAAGTGGGCACGCAAAGCGACTGACGGCATGTGATCCCTCAATTCTAGTTGTCTGAACCAGCAACAGCCCAAATTTTTGGCCATGGAGGAAGCGGGCAAGGGAATTCGCTCGCTACCCCAGACCCTACCCCGTATAATTATCCTCGTCAATTTAATCCCCCGGCATTCCTTTCGTGGTTCAACACAAATTCTTTCTGGATGGGCCGGCTGGTAGGCTAGAGGCGGCACTGACCGACCCTGGCGGCGCGCGGCGCGGCTTGGCGCTGGTCGCACATCCCCATTCCCTGCACGGCGGCACCATGGAAAACAAGGTGGTGCAGACGCTGGCGAAAGCTTTCGCCGGGTTGGGTTACCTGGCGGCGCGCCTGAATTTTCGCGGCGTGGGGGAGAGCGAAGGCGTTTACGACGAAGGGGCGGGAGAGTGCGAGGACATGCTGGCGCTGGCGGCCCATCTCAAGCGCGAAGCGGGAGACTTGCCCATCCTGCTGGCGGGATTTTCCTTCGGCGGACACGTGCAAACCCGCGTTGCCGGGCAACTGGCGATACAGCGGCTGGTGCTGGTGGCACCGGCGGTATCGCGTTTTGCCACCGGAGCGGTGCCGCCGGACACCCTGGTGATCCATGGCGAGGCCGACGAGGTGGTGCCGCTTGCCGCCGTGCTGGATTGGGTGCGCCCGCAGAACCTGCCGTTGACGGTGTTGCCCGGTGTCGGGCATTTTTTCCACGGGCAGTTGCCGCTGCTCAAGAAAATCGTGCTGGACGCATGTCGCTGCTGAGCGCCGCCGGGCTGGTCAAGCGCTATGACGGCATCGAAGTGGTGGCGGGTATCGATCTCGCCATCGCGCCGGGCGAATGTTTCGGCCTGCTCGGGCCCAACGGGGCGGGCAAGACCACCACGCTGCGCCTGTTGCTGGGGCTTATCGAACCGGATGGCGGCGCCGTTTCCATGTTCGGGCTGCCCATTCCGCAACATGCGCGCGAAGCACGGGAGCGCGCCGGCATCGTGCCGCAGATGGACAATCTCGACCCGGATTTCACGGTTTACGAGAACCTGCTGGTCTATGGCCGTTATTTCGGCCACAGCGACGAAACCATCAAGGCACGCATTCCCGGCCTGCTGGAATTTGCCAACCTGAGTGCGCGCGCCGATGCCAAAATCGAAGCCCTGTCCGGCGGCATGCAGCGCCGTTTGACCCTGGCGCGCGCGCTGATCAATGACCCCGACCTGATTTTTCTCGACGAACCGACCACCGGCCTCGACCCGCAGGCGCGCCACGCGATGTGGCAGGGGCTGCGCCGCCTGCTCGGGCAGGGCAAGACCATATTGCTCACCACCCATTTCATGGAGGAGGCCGAACGCCTGTGCGACCGCCTGGCGATCATGGACAGCGGCAGGATCATCGCCACCGGCTCGCCGCGCGTGCTGATCGCGCAGCACATCGAACCGCAGGTGGTCGAAGTGCATGGCGACGGCGTGGAGGAATGGGTACAAAGCAGCGGGCGTGAATTGTGCGAGCGCTTCGAGCGCGCCGGGGATACGCTGTTTTGCTATACCCGCGACCACGATGCCCTGCTGCACCACCTGGACGGGCAAAGCGTGCTGCGTTACCTGTCGCGTCCGGCCAACCTGGAAGACGTGTTCCTGAAACTCACCGGGCGCGACTTGCGCGACTGAAAAACATGCTCAAACGCCAGGATTTCCGCCTGCCTTCCCTCAGCCTGCGCTTTATCCCGGTGTGGCGGCGCAATTTCCTGGTATGGAAAAAGCTGGCAGCGCCTTCCCTGTTCGGCAATCTCGTTGATCCGGCCTTTTACATGCTGGGGATGGGTTACGGGCTGGGCGCCCTGCTGCCGGAAGTGAACGGCATGAGCTACCTGGTATTTCTCGCCTCCGGCACGGTGTGCTACAGCACCATGAACAGCGCCAGCTTCGAGGCCCTGTATTCCGGCTTTACGCGCATGCACGTGCAGAAAACCTGGGAGGCTATCCTCAATGCCCCGCTGACGCTGGACGACGTCATGCTCGGCGAACTGGTGTGGACCATCAGCAAGAGCGCGCTGTCCGGTCTGGCGATGTTGCTGATTATCTGGGCGATGGGCTTGCAGGCCTCGTTTGTCCTTTCCCTGTGGGCGATTCCCCTCATCTTCCTGATGGGTTTCTGCTTCACCGGCATGGCGCTGGTGGTGAACGCCGTGTCGCCAAGCTACGATTTTTTCATGTACTACTTCACCCTGGCGGTGACCCCGATGGTGCTGCTGTGCGGCGTGTTCTACCCGGTGGAGCAGTTGCCGGGCTTCCTGCAACAGCTTTCCGCCTTCCTGCCGCTGTCCCACGCCATCGACATGGTGCGTCCGCTGATGCTCGGGCAGGTGCCGCAGGGCATCGTGCGCCACGTCGGGGTGCTGCTGCTGTACGGCGCCGCCGGCTACTACCTGGCGCTGGCGTTGACCAGGAGAAGATTGCTGAAGTAGCGTAACGGTATTTCCCTTTAACCTCTTGCCGTCTATTCGCCATGTCACACCATAAAGTCAAGATCGTCCATCTGGAACAATGTCAGCCGCCGCCCCGCCTTTCTCCAGCGCAGAAAAAATTCAACGGCTTGATCCAGAAAATCGACGCGCAGAAAAAGCTGCTGCTCACCTGGCAGAGCCCGTAGGGTGCAATCCGCGCAGCGCATTGCACCGGAACCGCGTAACCTCTGCGGGTCATCTCCGGCCTTGCGGCCTCCCCAAACATTCGGCGCAATGCCCTTCGGGGATTGCGCCCTAGTGTGCCCGGCATGGGCA
>CAZGOY010000013.1:0-65449 GCA_964527565.1 uncultured Sulfuricella sp.
CTCTACATTCCAAAATTAAAATTTAGAGGCGACAACTAGTCTGACATAGGGGGGTGATGGCCATGATTACCTCGCAGGGCAATGCGCCATGGCCGCTCGACTGCCCGATTACCGACCTCACCGCCGCCTGTCTGCCAGCGCCCTCACTGGTGCGTTTCAAACTCTTCACCCTTGACCATCGTCTGGTGCGCGGTGAACTCGGAAAACTCTCGGCTACCGACGTGGCCAGCGTACGCAACGGATTGACCCTTCTTCTGGAAGGTAACGCTTAAACCTCCACTTGCCTCCTTGGGCACCGGCAACATCACGTTCCAGATCCGCCGGATCATGCGGCTCCATGCGCGTCGGGTTCATCCGACTGTTCCACTATCCAGTTGCGCGCCGCGTCGCGCAGTTGCAGCGCGGCTTGCCAGTCGTTTCCCGGCGCCGCGAGCGGCGCGCCGATGCTTACCCGCAGGCGGCTGAAGTGCGGCCTGCGCTCCTCCCCGCGCAGCAGGGTGCGGGTGCCGTTCAGGCATAGCGGCACCACGGGAATCCCGGCGCGGGCGGCAACGCTGAAGGCGCCCATGCGCAGCGGCAGCAGTCCGGGCGCGCTGCGGAAAGTGCCTTCGGCGAAAAACACCAGCGATTCGCCGTTGCGCGCGCGTTCTTCGAGTCCGCGCGTATCCTCGGCGCCGCGCGCGGCGTCGAAGCGTTCGACGAAGGCGCAACCGAGCCGTTTCATGGGTAGGGCGGCGATGCGGCTGCCCAGCAGTTCCTGCTTGGCGACAAAGGCGAAGCGCGGCGGCAGCACCGCGGTGAGGAGCAGGGCGTCGAGATAGCTGGCGTGGTTGGCGGCCACGATGCAGGGGGCGTCCGTTTCCAGGTGTTCCAATCCGCTCACCTGCGGCTTCAGGCCGGTCAGCGCCAGTGCCAGGCGCGCGCTGTGCCGGGCGAGCTTGCGCCGCAGTCTCAGGCCCGGCGCCGCCACGATCAGCAGCCAGGCGGCGGGCACCACGGCCAAGTACACCAGCCAGGCCCAAGCGGCCCACAGGGCGTCGGCGCCGAGACGCAGACGCCGCGCGGCCTCCCCGGATGCGCCGGACAGGCCCAAGCGCAGTATTTGCAGCCAGGGCGCGCGTGCCGGGGCGCCCAGGGCGCCGCTTTCGTACAGTGCGCGGCAGGCGGCGCGGCGCACCTTGCCACTGGAGGTTTTCAGCACGCTGTGCGGCGGTGCCAGCACCACGTCGTCGGCAGGCATGCCGACCAGATCAATGGCGAGTTGGTGAATTTCCGCTTGCAGGCGGCGGCGCTCCCCGGCGTCCGCCACGCGCGTCTCGGCCAGCACCACCAGCCGTTCCGTGCCGGAACGCGGATCACTGGCGGGGAACACCGCCACGCAGCCCTTGCGTATGCCGGGCAGGCGGCCCGTCGCCTCCTCCAGTTCCTGCGGGTAGAGGTTGTGGCCGGCGCGGATGATGATGTCCTTCTCGCGCCCGGTGAGATACAGCTCGCCGGACGCCAGGTAGCCGAGGTCGCCGCTGTTGAGCCAGGGGCCGTCGAACAGGCGGGCGCTGGCCTCGGCGTTGCCGTAATAACCCGAGGTGGCGGAGGGGCCGCGAAACTGCACGCGCCCCACGCGGCGTTCCGGCAACGCTTCGCCGCCCGCATCGGCGATGCGGATTTCGTGACCGGGCAGCACCGCGCCGCAGCTTGCCAGGCGCAGGGCAGCGCGGTCTTCTGCGGCGGCGGGGCGGGCCAGGCCCTCGCCGCTCAGGGCGGCGCGTTCCACGCGGTCGAGCAGCGGCCCGCGTCCGGGCGGCGGGAAGGTCAGCCCGACCGAGTTTTCCGCCAGCCCGTAAACCGGCGTCAGCGCCTCGCGCCGGAAGCCGTGGCGGGCAAAGCGCGTGCTGAAGTTGTCCAGGGTGTCCGCGCTGACCGGTTCGGCGCCGTTGAAGGCGACGCGCCAGCAAGCGAGGTCAAGGCCGTCGGTCTCGCGTTCCGCCACCTTGCCGGCGCACAGCTCGTAGGCAAAATTGGGGGCCGCCGAAACCGTGGCGCGGTGGCGGTGGATGGTCCACAACCACCTGGCGGGACGGGCGAGAAAAGCCAGCGGCGACAGCAGCACCAGGCGAAAGCCGATATAAAGGCTGCCCATGCAGGCGCCGATCAGGCCCATGTCGTGGTAGAGCGGCAGCCAGGAGACGAAGACGTCCTCGGGGCCGATTCCCGAAGCCTGTTCCATGGCGCGCAGGTTGGCCAGCAGGTTGGCGTGGGTGAGCACCACGCCCTTGGGGTTGCCGGTGCTGCCGGAGGTGTACTGCAAAAAGGCGATGTCCTGCGCGTTCAGGGACGGCAGGGCGGCAGGCGCGCCGCCGCCGGACAATTCCTCGACCGTGGCAATGCCGCGCAACGCCGGGCACTGCGCGCGCAACAGGGCGCCCAGCGGTCTGGCGCGGCTATCGGTAATCAGTGCCCCGGCCCCGGCATTGGCGAGAATGCCGGCGATGCGCCGCAGGTGATCTTCCAGTTGCGAAGGGCGCGCGGGCGGATAGAGCGGCAGCGGCACGCAACCGGCATACAGCGTGCCGTAAAAGGCAGCAAAGAATTCCCGGCAGGTGGGCAGCATGATGGCGATGCGCGCGCCCGCGCCGAACCCCTGCGCCATCAGTCCGCCGGCTACTGCCAGAGACTCTGCGCGCAGGTCCCGGTAGCAGATGTCCTGGCTGCGCTCGCCTTCGCCGTAGAGAGTGATGTGTACCCACTCGCCGTGGCGGGCGGCATGCCAGTCGAGCAGGGCGGTGAGGGTGGCGATCTCCGTCGGCGCATGTTCGTGGCGTGCTTCCGCCGGCGCCGCTGCCTGCGCCGCCGGCGGAGGCGATGCGCCACCGGCGGCGGCCATCCGCCCCAGCAGATCGCGCGGCGTCTCGGCGGCAAGGGCTTCCTCGCCCAGACGCGCACCTGTGTGCGCCTCGATGCGGGCCAGCAACTCTACGCGCGCCAGGCTGTCGAGCCCGAAATCGCGCTCCAGCGCGTGATCCAGCCCGAGACGCTGGAAATCGTCCGCGCCGGGGCGCGATTCCTGCGCCAGCGCGCGCACGATGGCGAGCAGGCGCGCTTCGCTGTCGGCGGGGGGGGGTGTGGTCTCGCAATTCACCATGCGGGTTCTCTCGGGTTATGAGCGCGGGCGCAAGAATAGCACGGTGGAAATCCGTGCCGGAGCAAGCCGAAGCTGCGCTGGCATCTGTGGCGCGGCTGGGACATTGACTTTCCAGCCGTGATACCTACACTGCCATGTAATGCAAGTATCACACTGAGGACAACAGCATGACAAGTCGAACCATGAATGTTCGGATTCCCGAAGCGCTATACGGACAAATTGAAGAGCTTGCCCGGGCGACTGCAAGAACCAAGAGCTACCTCGCCATTGAAGCACTGGAAAAGTACGTCCAGTCAGAGTCCTGGCAGATTCAGGATATCAAGGCAGGGATTGCCGAGGCTGATGCAGGAGATTTTGCATCTTTCGAAGAAGTACAAGCCGTGTTTGCGAAGTATGGCGCTTAAGTGGACAAGGTCAGCACTTCGAAATCTCGAAGATATCGCTGAGTACATCGCCAAGGACAGCCCGCTCACCGCAACACGGTTTGCCGCCGAACTCAAGGAGAAGACCGGAAAACTCGTAGCGCATCCCGGCATGGGAAGGGCAGGGCGGGTGCCGGGATCGAGGGAACTCGTCATTCACAAGAACTACCTGGCAATCTATCGGGTGAGGGAGAATTGTGTGGAAATTCTCCGGATCCATCATGTAGCGAAATTGCTTTAACGGCAGAGGGATACCGCGAGCGTTAATATTTCACGGAATCAGGAATTCAGGGGCCAGCAGGGAGCCATCGTGATGAGTCTGACAAACAAGCTCGTTGTGCTGAATTGCCCAGCACCTGAAATCCCGAAGAACTCGCGACCATACCCGACAGCCTGTCGGCTTGGGCACAAGAGGCCGCTCCCATGGGTTGAAGACACTTTTTATGGAACGTTCGGGCTAGGCGACGAGTTTTCGCGGACGTCCGCCCTTTGCGCCGTTGGCGCGGGCGGCGGCGGTCTTGGCGGGGGATTTCGCGATTCCTCCACGGTGCGCCAATTCTTTCATCCACGCGTGGCTGCCGAATATACCCATCACCAAGCCGGGGATGCTCAGGTCCGCATCCAGTTTTTCCCAGTGAAGCCCTTGTCCGCGCCCCAATATCGACACTTCCGACAGCAGGTCGTCCGGCGCACTGCGCAGCCCTTGCGCCAAATCAGCGGGAAACATGAAGGTGCAGCCATTGGTTAATTCCAGGACGATTTTCCGGGACACGGCGTCGTAACGGGCGGATTTCGCCCTTGGCTCCGATTCTGCCGCCTTGCGGGCCGTTTCCCTGGCCTGCCCGATTTGCGTGTCCAGTTCCTGTTCGTCAATCGTCCATTTATCCATGAATCCGCTCCCATGATTCCACTATAGCTATCCGCTTGGGTTTATCAACCGGGTTCTGGCATCGCGGGTTCTGGTTTGGACGAATGGGGCGAACGCTCCACGCGCAGGGCGCTACGGCGTCCGCGCGCGGCATTCACGCCGGTCAGCAGGGCCAGTCCGGCGACGAAATACAGGCCGGTGACCAGCAATGCCTGGCGGTGGTCGCCGCCGCTGACCCAGCTGATCGTTCCATAGGTGAGCGGCCCGATCATGGCGGCGAGTTTGACTGCCAGCCCCCACAGCCCGAAGAATTCCGCGCTGCGCGCCGGCGGCGCCAGCAGACCGATCATGGCGCGTCCGGCGGATTGCGAGGCGCCCATGCACAGGCCGGCGCAATTGGCCGCCAGCCAGAACAGTTCCGGGCCGTGCGCCGCCCAGGCCAGCAGCACGGTGACGATCCAGCCGCCCAGCGTCAGCGCGATGGCGCGCACGTGGCCGATGCGGTCCTGCACGTGGCCGAACAGGAAGGCGCCGCCCGCCGCGGTGAGGTTGACCAGCAGGACCAGCAGCAGGGTCTGCTGCGTGGTGAAGCCGAGAGCCTGGGTGGCATACACCGCCGCCAGGGTGATGACCGCCTGGATGCCCGCCTGATAGAACAGGCTGCACCACAGGAAGCGGCGCAGGTCGGGAAATGCTTCCAGATGGCGCAAGGTGTGCGTCACTTGGCGCCACGCGCTTTTCAGCGGGGCAGCGGGTTGCGCGGCGGGGAGGGCGCGCTCGCGCAGCCACAGGAAGGTGGGCAGGCTCGCCAGGGCGAAGATGGCGGCGGTGATCAACATGGTGACCGGCACGAATTGCGCGGCCTGCTGTCCCTGCTCCTGCGCCCAGGTGACGTAGGCCAGGCAGGCGCCCAGCGTCAGCATGCCGCCGAGGTAGCCCAGGCTCCAGCCCCAGCCGGAAACCCGGCCGAGCGCTTTGGGCTTGGCGATTTCCGGCAAAAAGGCGGCAATCAGGTTTTCGCCGCTGGCGAAGAAGAAGTTGGAGGCCACCACGCAGGCAATAGCCAGCGGCAGCGCGCCCGGCTGGGCGAAATAGAGCAGGGCGGTGAACAGCACGCAACCTGCCGTGGTCATGCCCAGCAGTTTTTTCTTGGCGGCACGCTGGTCGGCGATGGCGCCGATCAGCGGCGCGCTCAGCACCACCAGGCCGTAGGAAAGGGACAGCGCCGCGGTCCAGGCGAAGGTGGCCCACGGGGCGTTGCCGGCGACCACGCCGACGAAATAGGTGTTGAACACGGCGGTGATGACCACCGTGGTATAGCCGGAATTGGCGAAATCGTACATCGCCCAGGACCACATCTCGCGCGGCTGGACGCCGGGGCGCAGGGCATTTCTCACGCGGCACCCTCGCGCAGTTCCCGGCGCAGTACCTTGCCGATGGGCGATTTGGGCAGCGCCGTGCGGAACTCGATGCGCCTGGGCAGCTTGTAGGCGGTGAGGTTTTCCCGGCAATGCGCCAGCAGTGCTTCGGCGCAGAGGCCGGGATCCTTCTTCACCACGAAGAGGTGCACCGCCTCGCCGCTGCGTTCGTCCGCCACGCCCACCGCAGCCGCCTCCTGCACGCCGGGGTGCGACAGGGCCACTTCCTCGATTTCGGCGGGATAGACCTTGAAGCCGGACACCACCACGATGTCCTTGCTGCGCTCGATGAAACGCACGAAGCCTTCTTCTTCCATCACGCCCACGTCGCCGGTGCGCAGCCAGCCGTCGGCGGTGAAAACGCGGGCGCTTTCCTCGGGCTGCTTCCAGTAGCCCTGCATCACTTGAGGGCCGCGCACGCCGATTTCGCCCACCTCTCCAAACGGCAACTCCTGCCCGTCTGCATCAAGAATCGCTACTTGGGTGGAGGGTAGCGGCAGGCCCAGCATGCCGCTGAATGTCTGGATGTTCAGCGGGTTGGCGCAAACGATGGGCGAGGCCTCGGTGAGGCCGTAGCCTTCGATCAGAGGGACTTCCATCAGCGCCTGCCAGCGCCGCGCCACCGCGCCCTGCAAGGCCATGCCGCCCGCCACCGCCAGCTTGAGCGCGTTGCCGTTGGCCTGTTTCACCCGCGCGATTCCGGGGGCATCGAGCAGCAGCTTGAACAGGGTGTTGACGCCGGTGATGGCGGTAAAGCGGGTTTTTTCCAGCGTGCTGATAAAGGCGGGCAGGTCGCGCGGATTGGCGATCAGCACGTTGTTGCCGCCCCACTTGACGAAAGTGAGCAGGTTCGCGGTGAGCGCGAAGATGTGATAGAGCGGCAGCGGGGTGACCACCGTTTCCGCGCCTTCTTCGAGCGTGCCGCCGATCCACGCCGAAGTCTGTTCCACGTTGGCCAGCAGGTTGCCGTGGGTGAGTATCGCGCCCTTGGACACGCCGGTGGTGCCGCCGGTATATTGCAGAAAGGCGGTGTCCTGCTGCGCGAGCAGCACCTCCTGCAAGGCGTGGCGGGCGCCTTGCCGCAGGGCGTCGTGGAATGCCGTCGCTCCCGGCAGATGCCAGCGCGGCACGCTGTGTTTGAGCCACTTGACGGCAAAATTGATCCACAGCCGTTTGCCCGCCGGGAACAGATCACCCACGCGGGTGACCACCACATGACGCACGGCGGTGCCCGGCAGCGCCTGTTGCAGGACATGGGCAAAGTTTTCCAGCACCACGATGGCCGTCGCACCCGAATCATCCAGCTGGTGCCGCAACTCGCGCGCGGTATAGAGCGGATTGACGTTGACTACCACCAGCCCGGCGCGCAAGGCGCCGAACAGGGCCACGGGATATTGCAGCAGGTTGGGCAGCATGACGGCGATGCGCTCGCCCTTGCGCAGTCCGGCCACCTGTTGCAGCCAGGCGGCGAAATTCTGGCTGAGGCGGTCGAGTTCGCCGAAGGTGATGCGCGTGCCCATGCTGGTGAAGGCGGGGCGCTGGCGGTAGCGCGCGCAGCTTTGCCGCTGCATGTCCACCAGCGAGGCGAAGCGCTGCGGGTCGATGTCCGCCGGAACGCCGGGTGGGTAGCGCTTCAGCCAGATGGGTTGTGTCATGGCCGCCGTTCCTCGTCGCGCTGGGTTTCATGACGCAGGAACGCCTCCTTGATGGCCTCGCGCAAGGGTTCGTCTTCCCACGGCTTGGTCAGGAATTTGTAGATGGCGCCGCGGTTGATGGCGTCGCGCATGGTGTTGACTTCCGTGTAGCCGCTCAACACCATGCGCACGATATTCGGGTACATCACCTTGACCTTGCTGAGGAATTCGATGCCGGTCATGCCCGGCATGCGCTGGTCCGAGAGGATGACGCCAACGGGGTGCTTGGCCAGCAGTTCCAGTCCTTCCTGCGCGTTGTCCGCAGTCAATATATGGTAGCCGTCGCGCCGCAGGATGCGCCTCAGCGCCGAAATGACGTTTGCCTCGTCGTCGACCAGCAACAGGATGCGTTCGTCCCCGCTCCCGTTGCGCAGCGGCGGATGCTGTTCCAGCAAGGCCGCGATTTCCTGCGCGGGCACCGGGCGGCTGAAATAAAACCCCTGCATTTCGTCGCAGTGGAGGGTGCGCAGATAGCCGGCCTGCGCCTCGGTTTCCACCCCTTTGGCGATGACTTTCAGTTCCAGGCTGTGTCCCATCGCGATCATCGCCTTGACGATGGCGGCGTTGTCGGCATCCGTGACGATGTCGGTGACGAAGGAGATGTCGATCTTGAGCTTGTCGATGGGGAAGTGCTTGAGATAATTCAGGCTGGAATAGCCGGTGCCGAAGTCGTCGATGGAAAAACGCACGCCGAAGGCCTTGAGTTCCTTCAAGGCCGCCAGGGTCTGCTCGAAATGGCTCATGAGCATGCTTTCCGTCAGTTCCAGTTCCACGAAATGGGGGGCCAGCCCGGATTCCGTGATGGCCTTGATGGCGCTTTTCGCCAGGTCGCTTTGCTTGAATTGCAAGGCGGAGACGTTCACCGATACGAAGGGGCGGGCATGTCCGGCTTCATGCCAGATTCTGGCCTGGCGGCAGGCTTCGCGCAGCACCCAGTCGCCGATTGGTACGATCAGTCCGTTTTCTTCCGCCAGCGCGATGAATTTGCCCGGCATCAGCATGCCCTGTTCCGGGTGTTGCCAGCGCAGCAGTGCTTCGACGCCGACGATCTGGCCGCTGAAGGCGTCCACCTGGGGCTGGTAGTGGAGTACCAGTTGGTTGCGTTCCTGGGCGTGGCGCAGGCTGTTGGAGAGCGCCATTTGCTCCTGGGCGCGCGCGTTCATGTCCTGGGCGAAAAAGCGGTAGGCGTTGCCGCCGTCGGATTTGGCGTGGCGCATGGCGATGCCGGCTTTCTGGACCAGTTCCAGCGCCGTGTTGCCGTCGTCGGGAAAGAAGCTGACGCCTATGCTGGCGTTGACCTGGATTTCCCGGCCATCGATTTCCAGTATTTGCGCGATGGTCACCAGCAGCGTTTCCAGCTTGCCGATGAATTCCTTGATGTCGCCGGGGGAAAGTGCCAGCAGCGCAAAAGTATCCGCCCCCAGGCGCGCCACGGTGTCCTGTTCGTCCACTGCGGCGGAAAGCCGCCGCGCCACGTTGAGCAGCACCAGGTCGCCGGTATCGTAGCCGACGCTGTCGTTGACGGTGTGGAAATTGTCCAGGTTGAGCATCATCACCCCGATGGGGTGCCGGGACTCCGCCGCCTGGCCGATGGCCCGGTTCAGGCGATATTCCAGCAGGAACTGGTTGGGCAGGCCGGTCAGCGCATCGTATCGCGTGAGGTGGTAAATCGCTTTTTCCGCCTTTTTGCGTTCGCTGATGTCGCGCACCGACACCAGCAGACGGCGCGCGCCGCCGATAAGCGCGAGGCGCATGTTGACTTCGACCCAGAACAGGCGCCCGTCGCGCGCCTTGGCCTGCCACTCGAAGGCCTGCGGCGCGCCTTGCAACGTTTTGCGGGTCCATTGCTCCGCATCCTGCCGGGTATAGGGCGGCACCCCGGAAGACAGCTTGTCCACGTCCAGGTGCAAGGCTTCCTCGTGGCGGTAGCCGAACATCTCGCACATGCGCTGGTTGACGTCGACAATGGCGCCGGTTTCGGCATCCTGCACGAAAATGGCATCGTTGATCGAATCGAAAATGGTGCGGAAACGCACCTCGCTTTCGCGCAGGCGCGCTTCCACTTCCGAGCGCGCCTCCTTGCGCTCGAAATTGTCCAGCGCGAAGGAAATGTCCATGGCCATTTCGTTTAGCAGGTCGATCATGGCCTGGTCGAAGTATTGGCTTTCGGCGGCATACAGAATCAGCGCTCCTGCGGCTTGGCCGTCCCGCTTGTTGAGCGGAAATGCCGCGATGGAACGAATCCCCCGCTGTACCAGATCGGCGCGCCAGGGCGCCATGTCGGTGGCGTCGCCGATGTCCTCGACAATGCAGGTGCGCCCTTCGCGGACGGCGATGCCTCCCGGACCAAGCCCATAGGGCGAATTTGCGTCGACGCAGACCTTGATTTCGTCCAGGTAGCCCTGGTCGTCGCCGTGGCTGGCCGCGACGTGCAGCCAGCCGCCGGACTCGGGGATGCCGATCCAGGCAAACCTGAAGCCTCCGAGCTCGACCGCAACGCGGCAGATTTCGCGGAATAGCGGTTCGCGCTCGCCGATGCGCACGATGGCCTGGTTGCTCTGGCTCAGGGCCGCATAGAGGCTGGTCAGGCGGGCGACTTTCCGTTCGGCCAGCTTGCGATGGGTGATGTTGTCGAAAATCGCCGCAAATCGACCTTTCTGCGGGCTGAACGCCATGATGTCAAAATGGATGTCGAGATCCGCGACATAATCCTGAAAGCGCATTTCATTGCCGTTCAGCGCCACATTTCCATAAGCCTCTATCCATCTGGATTCGATGCCGGGAATCACCTCGCGCACCCGCTTGCCGAGCACCGTTTCGCGCTTCAGGCCGGTCAGCCGTTCAAACGCCGGATTGATTTCCAGGTAACGAAAGTCGCAAGGAACCCCCTGCTCGTCAACGATGATCTCGCACAGCGCGAAGCCGTTGAGCATGCCGTCGAATAGCTGGCGGTAATTGGTTTCGCTTTGCCGACGGGCGAGTTCCAGCTGATACTGGCGGGAAAGAATGTTGCGTATCAGGAGGTACAACAGCAGGGCGGTAACGACGACGAACAGAATGCCCTTGAAAATCTGTACCTTCTGGAGCAAGGCCGCTTCAGGGAAGAACAGGGCGGACAATCCATCGGAAACAATAATCCACAGCCCCGCCGTGAGCACGTAGGCCAGTGCGGCGCGCAATGCCAGGCGCCTGGCGAGATTTTCTTCCGGCTTTGTATCGGTCATGCCGTTCTCCACTAAAAAATTATCCCGCTTCGTCTGCTCCGGGAAACTTCGTGAATGCTTTCGTCGCGTGGCGAACCGGCAGGCGCCATGCTGAATTCCGCTTGGCTAGAGGCCGTCCACGTTGCGTTGCAACCACAGTTCCAATGCCGCGAGATGCCACAGCTTGTTGCCGCGCAAGGCAGTGTAGGCGGCTGCTCCTTCCGGGTCGGCGAGCAGCTTTTCCACGTAGTCGCGGCGGAACAGGCCGCGGCTACGGCAGGCGGGCGAATCTAGAATGACGCGCATGAATTCGAGGAATTCGCCGCGCACGTGCTTGAGCGCCGGTAGCGGGAAATAGCCCTTGGGGCGGTCGATCACCGCGTCCGGCAACAGTCCGCGTGCGATGGCCTTGAGCGGGAACTTGCCGCCTTCCTTGAGCCGCAGTTCGGGCGGCATGCGCGCCGCCAGTTCCACCAGTTCGTGGTCGAGGAAGGGTACGCGCGCTTCCAGCCCCCAGGCCATGGTCATGTTGTCGACGCGCTTGACCGGGTCATCGACGATCAGCGTGGTCACGTCGAAACGCAGCACGCTGTCGAGGAAGGTGTCGGCGCCGGGGCGCGCGAGATGATGCTTGACCAGTTCCGAGGTGACGTCGGGGCAGGCGTAGGCATCGGTAACGGTTTCCAGGTATTCGGCGTGTCCCCGGTCGAAGTAATGGCTGCGGAAGCGCTTCAAGTCATTGCCGTATTCCGCCTCCATCAGCGGATACCAGAAATAGCCGGCGAACACCTCGTCGGCCCCCTGGCCGGAGAGCACCACCTTGACCTCTTCGGAAACCTTTTCCGCAAGCAGGTAGAAGGCCACCGCGTCCTGCCCCACCATGGGCTCGGCCATGTTGGCAAAGGCTTCCGGCAGGCGTTTCAGGACTTCGCTATTGGGGATCAGGTATTTGTGGTGGCGCGTCTTGAAGCGTTCCACCACTTGGTCGGAGTATTCGAATTCATCGGCTTTTTCCGCACCTTCGCCGACATCCTCGAAGCCTACCGAGAAGGTCAGCAGGTCGTCCACATGATCGGCCAGCAGGCCGACCAGCAGGCTGGAATCCAGCCCGCCGGAAAGCAGCACGCCGACCGGCACGTCGGAGGCGAGGCGGTGGCGTTCCACCGCGCGTGTCAGCACCAGGCGGGTGGCGGCCAGCCAGTCGCGTTCCGGGAGCGCCTGGGCGGGCCGGGTGGCATCGAGCCGCCAGTAGAGGCGCTGGCTGACCTGCCCCTCGGCATCGAAGCTCAAGGTGGTCGCCGGCGCCAGCTTGCGCACGCCCCGCAACAGGGTGCGCGGGGCGGGCACCACGGCATGCAGGGTCAGGTGGTGGTGCAGGGCGACCGGATCGATGGCGGTATCGATGCCGCCCGCCGCCAGCAGCGCCTGGGTTGACGAGGCGAAGCGCAGGCGGGAGCCTTCCAGGCTGTAATACAGCGGCTTGATGCCGAAACGGTCGCGCGCCAGGAACAGGGCGCGGTGGCGCATATCCCATACGGCGAAGGCGAACATGCCGTAGAAGCGTTCCACGCATTGCTCGCCCCAGGCGTGGTAGGCCTTGAGGATGACTTCGCTGTCGCCTTCCGAGAAGAAGGTGTAGCCCAGTTCGTGCAGTTCGGCGCGCAGCTCGCGGTAGTTGTAAATGGTGCCGTTGAACACCAGCGCCAGCCGCAGTTCCTGGTCGATCATCGGCTGCTCGGCGCTGGCGGAAAGGTCGATGATCGCCAGGCGGCGGTGGCCGAAGGCCAGCGGCCCGTCGCTGAACGAGCCGCCGCTGTCCGGCCCGCGCCGGACCAGCCTGGCCGTCATGCGCTCGACGGCGTCGAGGTCGGGGGGCTGCTTGTCAAAACGAAGTTCGCCGCAAATGCCACACATGCTTTTCGAGATCGGGATAAAGCTCGAAGGATACACCGGGAACAGGCCGCAACCAACGCATCGGCGGCAAAAACTGGTAGCATGAGGCCCACCCGTTCCCCCCGCTTTTCCCCCATGCGCATCCTCCACACTTCCGATTGGCATCTGGGCCAGACCTTGTACGACTTCGACCGCGCTTTCGAGCATCAGCGCTTCCTCGACTGGCTGTTGGAAACGCTGAAAACCGAACAGCCCGACGCGCTGCTGATTGCCGGCGATGTCTTCGATAATTCGAACCCCTCCGCCGCCGCGCAGCGCCAGTTGTATGGCTTCCTGACCGCCGCACGGGCACAGGTGCCGCATCTTTCCATCGTGATGGTGGCGGGCAACCACGATTCGCCGGGGCGGCTGGAGGCGACTGCGCCTTTTCTCCAATTGTTCGATGCGGCGGTGGTCGGGCATATCCGGCGCCGCGCCGATTGCGGCATCGACCTGGAGCGCCTGGTGGTTCCGTTGCGGAATGCGCAGGGCGAGGTCGCAGCCTGGTGTCTGGCGATACCCTTCCTGCGTCCCGGCGACGTGCCGCGCGTCGAGGGGGCGGCGGACCCTTATCTCGACGGCGTCGCCGAACTTTACCGGCAGGCGCTGGCAGTGGCGCTGGCCCGCCGCCAGCCGGGGCAGGCCATCGTCGCGATGGGGCATTGCCACATGGTGGGCGGGCAGGTTTCCGAGACTTCCGAACGGCATATCGTGATCGGCGGCGCGGAAGCCTTGTCGGCGGGAATCTTCGATCCGACGATAGCCTATGCCGCCCTCGGGCATTTGCATTTGCCCCAGACAGTCGGCGGAAATGCGCATATCCGTTATTCCGGCAGCCCCTTGCCGATGTCGTTTGCCGAGGTCGATTATCCCCATCAGGTGCTGCGCGTAGAGCTCGAAGGCGAAGCTGTTGCAGCCATCCAGGCGATTGCGGTTCCCCGTGCCGTGCAACTGCTGCGCGTGCCGAAAAAACCGGCGGGGATTGACGAAGTGCTGGCCGAACTCGCCGCGCTGGAATTAACTGAACTGACGGAACACGAACAGCCTTACCTCGAAGTCCGGGTGCGCCTGGATGCGCCCGAGCCGGGGCTGCGCGCACGGGTCGAAGCCGCCTTGCTCGGCAAACCGGTGCGCCTGGCACGCATCGAGCCGACTGCGGCGCGCCATGAAACGGATGAAAACGAAGCTGCCGCACTGTCCCTCGCCGATCTCGAACGGCTGGCTCCCGAGAGCGTATTCGCGCGCCTGTGCGAACAAAAAATCGGCGCGGATGCCCCGCAACGCGAAACCCTGCTTGCCGAACTGCACGCCGCCTTTGCCGAACTGGTCCTTGCCCCGGCGGAAGGAGAGGCGGCATGAGAATCCTGGCGATACGCGGCAAGAACCTGGCTTCTCTGGCGGGCGAATTCGCGGTCGATTTCCAGCAGGAACCATTGCTTTCCGCCGGATTGTTCGCCATCAGTGGCCCCACCGGCGCGGGCAAGAGCACCTTGCTGGATGCCTTGTGCCTGGCCCTGTTCGACGACACCCCGCGCCTCAAGGGCGCCGATGCGCGCGGCATCGGCCTGCCCGATGTCGGCAGCGAAACCACGCTGCCCAACGACCGCCGCAACATCCTGCGGCGCGGCAGCGCCGAAGGTTATGCCGAAGTGGATTTTCTCGGCAACGACGGCGTCGGCTATCGCTCGCGCTGGAGCGTGCGGCGCGCCCACGGCAAGGCGGAACGCAAGCTGCAAAACGCCGAGATGGAGATCATCCGCATCGCCGACCAGCAGCCGGTCGGCGGCCATCTCAAGAGTGAAGTCGTCAAAACCATCATCGAGAAAATCGGGCTGTCCTTCGAGCAATTCACCCGTGCGGTGTTGCTGGCGCAGAACGAATTTTTCACCTTCCTCAAAGCCGGCGACGACGAGCGCGCCGCACTGCTGCAAACCCTGACCGGCACCGACCGTTTTGAAATTCTTTCGCGGCGTGCCTATGAGCGCCACAAGGCGGAGCAGGACAAATTGCGCCAACTGCGCGAACGCCTCGCCGACCAGCAGCCCTTGTCCGCCGAAGAACGCATTCAGTACGAAAGCGAGCAGCTCGCGGCCAAATCCGCAATCCAGGTGCAAGGCGAACAGGAGAAACAGCTCGCCGCTCACCTGCGTTGGTATCAGGATCTGGAAAAAGCGCTCCAGCGCGAAGCCGCCGCCCAGGCGGAACTGGAAAAAGCCATCGCCCAACGCGAAGCGGCAACCCCGCGCCGCGCCCGCTTCACCCTGGTCGAAGCGGTACAGGGCGCCAGACCCCTGCTTGCCGAAGAGCGGCGCCTCGAAATGGCGCGTAGCGAAATCGCCAAGCAGGTGAGCGCCGCGCAAGCAAACCTCGCCTTGACCGTTCAAGCCTGTGATGCCGCTCAAGCCGCCGGCGCATCCGCCAATGCCGCGTTCGGCAAGCTGGAAGAGGCGCAACGGCAGTTTGCACCGTTGATCCTGCAAGCGCGCCAACTCGATATCGAGATCGCCACCCGGCGCACCGCCCATGCCGGCTCCGATCAAGTCCATAACGGCGCCCTGGCCGCGCTGACCCAGGCGAGGAACGACCTCGACGCCAACCAGAAGGCCATCCAGTCCGCGCAAACGCAGTTGCAAGCCGCCCGCGAATGGCTGGCCGCGCATCGCCGCTTGCAAGCGCTGGCCGAAGGCTGGATGCGCTGGGACACCTTGTTCGCCGGTGCCGCCGAGGAGCAGCAGCGCGCCGTGCAAGCGGATGAAGAAATCCAGGCCCTGAACCGGCAAGGGCAGCAGCAATACCTGGCGGTCGAGGAGGGCGAAGCCCGGCTGGCCGCGTCAATCGAGCTTTTGCAAGCATCGGAGGATGGCCTCCAGCGTGCCGCCGCCGCATTGAAATCCTTCGATGCCGAAGCGCAGGCGCGCGCCAGAACCGGCCTGGATGTGAGCAAGGAAGCGCTGCAACAGGCCGATGGGGTTTGGCGCGAACAAAGCGCCGGCGAAGGGCAACTCAACACGCTTGTCGGCGAAGCCGAAGAACTCGACCTGGCGCTGGCCGCCGCTCAGGAACGGCTGAACCAGGTGCGCGCGCAACAGCCGTCGGCGCGAGCGACGGCGCAACAGGCCGAACGCGACTGGCACGTGGTGTTCGAAGCCTCGCAGGAAAGTGTCGGCGCGTTGCGCAGCCAATTGCGAGACGATGCGCCTTGCCCGGTGTGCGGCGCGCTGGAGCATCCTTATGTGGCGCTGAATCCCGCCCTGGACAACGCGCTGGCGCGCCTTCAGGACGGTCTGGAACGCAACCGGCAGGCGCTTAACGCACTGGAAGTCGAAGAAAAAACCCTGCTCAACCAGCTTGAGAATCTGGGCGGGCGCGTCAAACAAAACCAGCTTCGGATTGCCCAGTTCAAACAGAGGCAGGAAACCGTGCTGGCCGCCTGGACGCTGGCCGTTTTCCGCTTGTCCGAACTGTTTGGCACGGATTCTCCGCCCGCCGAAACGGCGCAATTTCCAAGCTGGCTGGCAAGCCAGCTCGCCCGGATGCAACGGGAAGCCCAAGGTCTTGCCGAGCAGGAGGCCTGTTTGCGTCAGGCAACGACCGAGCAGCAACAGGCCCAGGGCAAACTCGATGCGGCGCGCAAAGCGCACGACGCACTGAAGGACGAAGCCGCGCGCCTGAAAGCCGACGCCGAGCGCACGCAATCCGCGATCAATGCCGCCCGCGACCATCTGGCCGGCACCCGGCAGCGTTTGGCGCAAGCGCTGGATCAACTGGAACTGGCGCGCCCCGGCGAAGCCGGCCTCATTGACGGCTGGCGCGACCAATGGGCCGCCAACCCCAGGCAATACCATGCCGCCCGCCGCCGGGAAGCCGAACAGTGGTCGGCGCAAAAGAAAAGCGAAGAAGTGCTGCTGGCCGATCTGTCCGGCCTGGAAGCGGCGGCGCAAGGGCTGGTCAAGCGGGCAAACGAAGCCGAAGCCGCCCACCGGCAAGCCAGCCAGGCGTTGACCGACATCGCCCGGCAACTGCAAGAACAACAGGCCGAGCGCCGCAAGCTGTTCGCCGGCCTGCAATTGCCCGCTCACCCGGAAGGCACGCGGCTCTCGCCTCTCGAAACGGTGGCGGTGCAAGAAATCGAAAGCCATCTGAACGGCGCCATCGATGCTGCCCGCAGCCAACAGGAAAGCGCCCGGCACAGCCTCAAGGGATACGAACAGCAACTGGCCGTCCAGCAGGAGCGACTTTCCCAGCTTACAAAACAACTCGAAGCCAATCAGGCGGCAGAGAAACAGGCTGCTGCGGACCTGACGCAGTGGCTGTCCGCGTTCAATGCGAGCGCGCCTGAAGATACGCAGCTGGATGGCGCATCCCTGAAAGAGCTGCTTGCCTGTGATGCCGCCTGGATAGTTACCGAGCGGCAAACGCTGGCCCAACTGGATAGCGCCATCGACGGTGCCACCGGCGGTCTGGCGCAGATGCGCGGCCAGCGCGAAAACCACCAGAACGCCCGTCCCACGGGCGATTCCCCGGAAATCGTGCAGGCCAAGCTGGAACAGGCGGCGGTAACGCTGAACGGTTTGCGCGAATCATTGAGCGGGGTAGAACTGGCCCTGCGCCGCGATGACGAGATCAAGCAAAAAGCCAGCGAGTTGCTCGACATCCTCGCCGCCCAGGAAAAAACCGCGCGCCTGTGGGCGCAGATGAACGAGTTGATCGGCGCCGCCGACGGCAAGAAATTCCGCAATTACGCCCAGCAACTGACCCTCGACATCCTGCTCGGCTACGCCAACGCCCACCTCAAGAACCTTGCTCGGCGTTATCGCCTGAGCCGCGTCAAGGATAGTCTCGCGCTGCTGGTGATCGACCAGGACATGGGCGACGAACCGCGCTCGGTGCATTCCCTCTCCGGCGGCGAATCCTTCCTGGTGTCGCTGGCATTGGCGCTCGGGTTGGCCTCGCTATCCTCCCACCGGGTGCGCGTCGAATCGCTGTTCATCGACGAAGGCTTCGGCAGCCTGGACGCCGATACGCTGAGAGTGGCGATGGACGCCCTCGACAGCCTCCAGGCGCTGGGCCGCAAAGTCGGCGTGATTTCCCACGTGCAGGAAATGACCGAACGCATCGGCACTTGCGTGCAGGTGAAGCGCTTGCCCGGCGGGCAGAGCAGGGTGGAGGTGGCGGGGTTGTAACGTGTCTCGGTCTTGCTTGATCTCCTGGAATGCTCGCTGTAATGTCGGAAAGTAATGCCGAATTCACTGGGGAACCGGAGAGGAACCAAAGTGAATTGGAAAATGACACTGGCCCCTTTCCTTGATTAAACTCGCCGCTCTGCGGTTGCGTAGACCTCTGCATCCCGGCGCTGACCAATGGCCACAATCAAAACCTCAATTGCTTCCGCATTCACTCGATAGACTATCCGTGTGCTTCCGGTGCGGATACGTCGGCAGCCGACGAGCCTGCCGACCAGAGCTTTACCCAGCTTGTCAGGTTCGCCGTTCTGGATGCGTTTGGTGACGACTTTCAAGATGACGCGCGCTTCGGCTTGTCCGAGCGCCATAAGATCGGCGGCCACGGCATCGTGATAGATGACGCGCCAGGTCATGGCTCAATCTGGTCGCCAACACCTAAACGCGCCAGCATTTCTTCGTGAGTGATGGCTTTGGCCGGATCGAAGGTGACCACGCGATCAGCGGCGATGGCGTCGATACGCAAATCCTCCAGTTCATCCATCAAGTCCGTGTAACCATTTATGGGGAGGATGACACAAGCCGGCTTGTTGTCGCGCATGACCACATATTTATCCTGGTCGCCGCTTTGCAAGCGGTCAAGAAGTGCCTTGCCTTGACGTTGCAAATCGGTGGAGGAGATAACTTGATCGGTTCGGTCGAGAATCATGGTGTGCCCCCGCTTTAATTTGAATCTTGTTATGAATAAGATCATATCAAATTCATAATCTGGCGGACGTAGGATGGGGTGGAGCGTCTTTGGTGATGCCCATGAAATGCTCGTTGCTACAATGGGTATCGCTACGCTCCACGCATCCTGCGCCGGGTTTTGCAGCTTAGATGCCGCGCAGCAGTTCGTTGATGCCGACTTTGGAGCGCGTCTTGGCGTCCACCTGCTTGACGATCACCGCGCAATACAGGCTGTATTTGCCGTCGGCGGAGGGCAGGTTGCCGGAAACCACCACCGAGCCGGCGGGGATGCGGCCATAGGTCACTTCGCCGGTCTCGCGGTTGTAGATCTTGGTGCTCTGGCCGATGTATACGCCCATCGAAATCACGCTGTTGTCCTCGACGATGACGCCTTCCACCACTTCCGAGCGCGCGCCGATGAAGCAGTTGTCGCCGATGATGGTGGGGCCGGCCTGCACCGGTTCGAGCACGCCGCCGATGCCGACGCCGCCGCTCAAGTGGACGTTTTTGCCGATCTGCGCGCAGGAGCCGACGGTGGCCCAGGTGTCGACCATGGTGCCTTCATCGACATAGGCGCCGATGTTGACGTAGGAGGGCATCAGCACCACGTTTTTGGCGATGTAGGCGCCCTTGCGCGCCGCCGCCGGGGGCACCACGCGAAAGCCGCCGTCGCGGAAATCCTTGGAGTTGTAGTCGGCGAACTTGGACGGCACCTTGTCGAAATAGTTGGTGAAGCCGCCCTTGATGAAGAAGTTGTCTTCCATGCGGAAGGACAGCAGCACGGCTTTCTTGATCCACTGGTGGGTAACCCAGTCGCCGTCGATTTTTTCGGCCACGCGCAGTTGTCCGCAATCCAGCATGTCGATGATCTGATTGATGCCGTCCTTCAGCTTGGCGTCCGCGTTGCGCGGGGTGATGTCGGCGCGGCGCTCGAAGGCTTCGTCGATGAGGGCTTGCAGTTCTTTCATGATTTTTCCTTTTTTCCTTGGAGGGTTGGGGAGGAGTGTTTGGGTATTCAGAGTGTGCCGACGAAGCGGCGAATTCTTTCCGCGGCTTCCACGCATTCTTCCAGGGGCGCGACCAGCGCGATGCGGACGAAGTTTTGTCCCGGATTGATGCCGTGCGCCTCGCGCGCCAGGTAGCTGCCGGGCAAAACGGTGACATTATAGTCACGATATAAGCGCTTCGCGAATTCGCTATCCGCGATGGGGGTTTTCACCCAGTAGTAGAAGGAGGCGTCGGGTTGTCGCACCGGCAGGGACGGCGCCAGAATCTGCGTCACGGCGGCGAATTTCTCGCGGTACAGGCGGCGGTTTTCCGCGACGTGCGCTTCGTCGTTCCAGGCCGCCGCGCTGGCCGCCTGCACCGCCGGATTCATGGCGCAGCCGTGGTAGGTGCGGTAGAGCAGGAATTTTTCGAGGATGGATTCGCAACCGGCCACGAAGCCGGAGCGCATGCCCGGCACGTTGGACCGCTTGGACAGGCTGTTGAATACCACCAGCCGCCCGTAATCCTCGCCGCCCAACTGGTGTGCGACCTGCAAGGCGGAGAGCGGCGGCATGGTCTCCTCCGGGTAGATTTCCGAGTAGCATTCGTCGGCGGCGATGGTGAAGCCGTACTGGTCGGAAAGCTCGAACAGGCGCGACCATTCGGCGATGTCCATGACCTTGCCGGTGGGGTTGCCGGGCGAGCAGGCATACACCAGTTGCGTGCGCCGCCACACGTCTTCCGGCACGCTGTCCCAGTCCATGCAAAAGCCATTTTCCGGCAGGGTGTTGAGGTAATACGGCTCGGCGCCCGCCAGCAAGGCCGCACCCTCGTAAATCTGGTAGAAAGGGTTGGGGCAGAGCACCACCGGCCTGGGTTTCGAAGCATCGATCACCGCCTGGGCAAAGGCGAACAGCGCCTCGCGGCTGCCGTTGACCGGCAGGACCTGGGTGGCGGGATCGAGCGGCGGGATGCCGTAACGGCGCTCGACCCACTGGCCGATGGCTTGCCGTAGCGCGTCGCCGCCCTGGGTTGTGGGATAATTGGCCAGCCCGCCCAGATTGTCCACCAGCGCCTGTTTCACCAGTTCCGGCGTGGCGTGCTTGGGTTCTCCGATGGACAGGTTGATGGCCTTGTGCGCCGGATCGGGCGTGATGCCCGCGAACAGGGCGCGCAACTTCTGGAACGGATAGGATTGCAGGCGGTCGAGGTTGGGATTCATGCGGCGCTTCTTGAAAAATATAAACATGAAATTATAGGGCGGATTGGTGGCATCCAAACAGAAAATTGCGGCGGTTTCCGCGCTGCTGTTCGGCGCAACGACCTGGGGGCTGGTGTGGTATCCCTACCGCCTGCTGGAGCAGGCCGGGGTGTCCGGCGCCCTGTCGACATTCATTACCTATTTCATTCCCCTGCTGGCGGGGGTCGTGCTGTTTCGCCGACAATTTGCGGTTATCGGCGATTTTCGCTGGCTGCTGCTGGCCATCGGCCTGACGGCGGGCTGGACCAACCTGGCTTACGTGCTGGCGATCCTGCACGGCGAAGTCATGCGCGTGCTGCTGTTGTTCTATCTTTCGCCCCTGTGGACGGTGATTTTCTCCCGTCTGCTGCTGGGCGAACGTCTGCATTTTCACGGCTATCTGGTGATGGGCATGTCGTTTTCGGGTGCCGTGGTGATGTTGTGGCAACCGGACATGGGCCTGCCGCTGCCGGAAAACAGCGCGGAATGGCTGGCCCTGTCGGCGGGTCTGACGTTCGCGTTGTCCAACGTCCTGTCGCGGCGCGGCAGGGAAGTGCCGGTCAATTTGAAATCGCTGGCGATCTGGGGCGGTTGCAGCGTACTTGCCCTGCTGGTCTTGCTGTGGCGCCCGCAGGAAACCGCCGTGCTGGCTCATCTCCCCGCAACCGGCTGGACGATGCTGCTGGCCATCGGCGCGCTTATGTTGCTGGTGACGCTGGTGGTGCAATATGGCCTCACCCACACTCCGGCCAACCAGGCCATCGTGATTTTCCTCTTCGAGTTGGTGGTGGCCGCCGTGTCTTCCTGGCTGCTGGCCAACGAATCGCTGACCCCGAGGGAGTGGGCCGGCGGCGCGCTGATCGTCGCCGCTAGCCTGTTTTCCGGCAAGCTGGAGGAAAAGACCGGGTAAGCCTCATCCTGAATGTGGATGACATCCAGTGCTCCGGCGCGGGTGCCGCAGGCCTGCCCGCGCCCCGCCATCATTAAACAGGCTATCCCAAGCATCCCGCTCCGCTCGGTAATTCATCAAGGCCTCGACGATCTGCCGTTTGCGCCGAGCGCGATGTTCGGCGGACTGGATCTGGCGCCAGGCCGGCGCGCCCTCGCCGAAATTGCGGGCAATGTTGTCGATGAAGGCCTGGACTTGCCGCAGGGCGGGTGTCAGTTCGGGTAAATGCAGCCACCAGTGCCTAGCGTCGAAGACGATGTCATGTAATGTCCTGTTTTTGGCGACGATGGCCTCGTGCTTTTGCTGGTATAAGGCCAGCAGTTCAGCCTCCTTGCAGGCGATGACTGCTTCGAGCACGTCCTGGGCGAAGGGACGAGTCACGTCCGCCTGTCTGACCAGCTCTTCAGTCGAAAACAGCATCAGGTCGCCGAAGAACTGGCGCTCGAATTCGTCGGACAGATCAACGTTTTGCTGGGTTTCGTCCAGTTCCACGCCGGGGCGGAAATCGTCGTCCAGGCCAGCCTCGCTGGTGCGGCGGTGCAGGTTGGGCAGGTTGCAGGAGGCGAAGCGCCCGCCGATCTCGGCGGCAATCAGGCGTCCTGCGGTGGGGCCGGACATTCTTAGGCGCAAATGCCCGAAGGGGATGATGTATTTCAGCCCGGCGTAGTTGGCGATGTAATTGCCGGGGTACACCGTGCGCGCCGGACTGAGCCGGGCGAAACCGTCGCCGTAGGCAAACCAGGTCTTGCGCGTGAGGTGCTCGCCGAAAAAGAAGGCGTTGAGGCGCCTGGCAAAATCCGCCAGGCAGGCGCGGTGGTCATGCTCGCCGGAAAGGTGGCAGCGATAGGGAAACGTTTCCGGCTTATTTTCGTAGCCGAACAGCCCGGCCAAGTCGTGGTAGGCGGCGTCATTCGCCAGCGGCCTCTGCGCGCCATGAAATTGGCAGGCCTGGTCGCCGGGCAACGCGGCCAGACGGGTGAAGAAGGCTGTCACGTCGTCGAGGAAATTGGCGGCCATCACCGAGGGCGAGACCGGCGGGTCGCCCACCAGTTTGCCGGTGAGCATCAGGGTGTCGCTGGTGCGGAAGATTTTGTCGATGGCGTGGAAATAATTCAGCGCGGTCACCGCCTCCTCGCCGGATTCGGTGCGACGGCTCACGCAAAAATGCTGGTCGCTGTCGACCAGGTAATACAGCGTTCGCTCGCGGTCTTCCGCCAGTTGCAGGAACTTCAAGTAGCTCAGGTTGCGGTTGGCGGCTTGTCCCTTGCGGTAGAACCTTTCGCGGGGCTGGGTGGTGAGCAGCTTGCCCAGCTTTTCACGCTCGCCGGCAGGCAGCGCTTGCAGTAGCGCATACTGCTCGTCCAGGCCGAAGTGGAAGACCTGCAAGCCTTTTTTCCGGTATTCCGCTACCAGTTCGAGATGACGGCGGACGTTCGTTTCATCGCGGCTGTCTTCGGCGACGATGATCTTGATCTTGTCCCACACGCCGGAAACGTTCCCGCCGTAGTTGAACAGTGTGCAGAGCTGGTAAACGCTTTCCAGGCAGGCGCGCAAATGGGGCGGGCGATCCGCCACCGGGATGCTCAGGATGAAGTGGTGGCGGTCATCGCCTCCCCGTTGCCGGATCAGCGCTTCCTGCTCGCGGAACAGGGCCTGATAACACGCCAGTAGCGGTGCGAAGTCCGCCGCGCCCGACCACATGGCCTGTTCCAGCAGGGGGTAGCACTGCTCGTAGAGATCGATGAGCGCATCTGGGGAATCATATCTGGCCAATTGCGCACCGATTTCAGCCAGGCCGGGAATGGCGGATCGGTAACGCGCGAGACATTCGGTCAAGCGCGTGGTCATGGAGCCGGTCATGGGCGGCCAGATGTCGAATGCACGATTGTAGGAGCGACCTCCCGGTCGCGATACGCTGAAATCGCGACCGGGAGGTCGCTCCTACATGCTCGTCGTCTCATGATGGCCGTCTGTTAGCGTCTTGAGGAATAATTCGGATACGCATCCCGATCGAGCAGGATCTCGATGAGGTTGATGCCGCGGGTGAAATCGACCGCCTCCAGCTTCGCCAGGTCCCTCTCGCTTTCCACCCGGCAATGGGCGATGCCGAAGGATTGCGCCAGCAGCGCATAGTCCGGGTTGGTGAAATCGCAGTCGATGAAGCGGTCCTGGTAAAGATGGTGCTGGTTCTTGCGGATCAACCCCATGGTGGCGTTGTTGAACAGGACGACATTCAGCGGGATGCCGTAATTCACCGCCGTCATGATCTCCATGGCGCACATGTGGAACCCGCCGTCGCCGAGCATGGCGAACAGGGGTTGGCTGGTCTTCCAGCCGGCGCCGATGGCCGCCGGGATGGCGTGGCCCAGCGAGGAAATGCCGGAATTGGGGTAATAACGGTCTTTCGCGGATACCCGGTAGAAGTTCTGCGCGAAAACGATGTTGTCGTCGAACAGGACCAGGCCGTCCGGAAAGCGGCGTTCCAGCCAGCCGTAAAAGGCGCGCACCTGGTCGAACTGGTGGTTGAAAATCGTTTCATTGGCGGCGTCCAGGCGGGCCTGGGTGGCTGCGATGAAAGCGGCCACGTCCACGGGTTCCTTGGCCGGGACGGACTGATCCTGAAGCGCTTGTTCCAGCGCTTGAAGATAGGTGTCCAGGTCGCCATGCACCGCGAGGTCGGCGCGGAAGACTTTTTCCAGTTGCTGGGCGCTGTTGTCCACCTGGATCAGTTTCTTGCCCGCCAGCAAATGCTTGTCCCAGACGTAGCTGGTTCTTTCGTTGAAGGCCGCCCCCAGCACCAGCACCAGGTCGGCTTCCTGTTCCAGATAGCGCAGGGCGTAACCGCCGGAGGTGACGCCGAGGCTGCCCAGCGAGAGTGCCGCGCGTTCGTCGAGCGCGCCTTTCGCCTTGAGGCTGCTGGTCACCGGAATGTTGAGGCGCTCGCTGATGCGCCGCAGGGGTTCCAGCGCCCCGGCACGGATGCAGCCATGGCCGGCGACGATCAGGGGGCGCCGTGCGGCGCGGATCAGCGCGACGCTTTGGACGATGGCTTGCTCGCTGATGAAGCATTCGCCGCTCATGCGCGTGAAGGAAATCTGCTCCAGGATGGCGGCATCCACCTCTTCCTTCTGCACGTTATAGGGGATGCTCAACACCACCGGGCCGGGTGTTGCGGAAAGCAGGTGCCGGGTTGCCTGGTTCAACACGGTGGGCAGGTAATCCGTGCGCTCGATCAGTTTGTGGTAACACGTGATACCGGCGAACAGCACCACCTGGTCGATGCTGCCGCCCTCGCCGTTGCTTTCCTGCAAGCCGCCCCGGCCGAAGATGTGGGTGGAAGTCTCGCCGGTGATGACCAGCAGCGGCAGCTTGTCGGCATAGGCATTGGCGATGCCGGTCACCAGGTTGGTGGCGCCCGGTCCGGCGGTGGCGATGCACGCGCCGATGGCGTTTGCGGCCCGCGCGTAACCGCCGGCCATGAAGGCGGCGCCCTGTTCGTGCTTGGCCAGCACGGAGTGGATGGTGGAATCGTGGAGCGCGTCGTAGACCGGCAGGATGTGCGCGCCGGGAATGCCGAAAATGCACTCCACCCCCAGCCTTTCCAGCCAGCGGACGATAAGTTGGCTAACCGGGACAGTCACGGCGGCACCGGGTCCTTATGCCGCGCCGAGCTGGGCGAGCCGCCCGTTGAGACGGCGCAATACTTCCTCGCGGCCAATCAGGTGCAGCACGGCATCCACCGACGGCGTCTGCGCCTCGCCCGTCACCAGCACGCGCAAGGGCATGGCGATCTTGGGCATCTTCAGGCCGTGGGCGCTGGCGGTGGCCTTGATGAGGTCGTGGAGCGCCGTGCGTTCCCACGCGCAGGTTTGCAACTGGACAGCGAAATCGCGCAAGGCCGGCAGGCTCTCGGCGGAAACGTGCTGGGCCAGCAGTTCCGGGGCGGGGTCGAGGGAACGGTAGAAATACACGGCGGCATCTGCCAGCTCCTCGACGGTGTTGACGCGCTCCCTGAGCAGCTCGGTGACTTCCGCCAGGTCCGGGCCGTTGGCGGTGTCGCAGTCGCAGCAGTCGCGCGCCATGAAGGGCCTAGCGAGGGCGGCGAGGCGTTGCCCGCCGGTCTGCTTGAGGTATTGCTGGTTGATCCACTGGAGCTTTTCCGGGTTGAACTTGGCAGGCGACTTGGAAATCGCTTCGAGGTTGAACCATTCGATGAACTGCGCCATGTCGAACACTTCCTCGTCGCCGCGCGCCCAGCCCAGGCGCGCCAAGTAATTGAGCAGCGCCTCCGGCAGGTAGCCGTCCTCCGGGTACTGCATCACGCTCACCGCGCCGTGGCGCTTGGACAGGCGCTCGCCGTCCGCGCCGAGGATCATCGGCACGTGGGCGTATTGCGGCAGCGGCGCGCCGATGGCCTTCAGCATGTTGATCTGGCGCGGGGTGTTGTTGAGATGGTCGTCGCCGCGGATCACGTGGGTGATCTGCATGTCCCAGTCGTCCACCACCACGCTGAAATTATAGGTCGGCGTGCCGTCCGAGCGGGCGATGATGAGGTCGTCGAGTTCGCTGTTGTGCACCACCACGCGTCCCTTGACCAGATCGTCGATCACCACCGCGCCGTCGAGCGGGGTCTTGAAGCGCACCACCGGGCTGACTCCGGCGGGCGGGGTCGCCTTGGAGTCGCGCCAGCGCCGGTCGTAGCGCGGTTTCAGCCCGGCGGCCTCCTGTTCGGCGCGCATTGTCTCCAGCTCTTCCTTGCTGGCATAGCAGTAATAGGCTTTGCCCTCGTCGAGCAGTTGCTGGATCACTTCCTTGTAGCGTTCCATGCGCTGCATCTGGTAGAACGGCCCTTCGTCCCAGTCCAGCCCCAGCCAGCTCATGCCGTCCAGAATCGCCTGCACCGATTCCGGCGTGGAGCGCTCCAGGTCGGTATCCTCGATGCGCAGCACGAACGTCCCCTTGTGCTGGCGTGCGTAAGCCCAGGAAAACAGCGCGGTGCGCGCGCCGCCGATGTGCAGGTAGCCGGTCGGGCTGGGGGCGAAGCGGGTTCTTACCATGGTCGGTCTTTCGTTAGCAGGCAGCAAAAGGGCGCCATTTTACGCCAAATTGCGCGTGCGCCATAACGGCGGTGGGATGGCGGCTCCGGCGCCGTTGCGCGGCGAGCGGGCAAAAAAAGCGCGGCACACCGAAGTGGCCGCGCTGGAATATCCACCAAAAAGGAGGATGGAGGAGACAACATCGAACCGATCAAAGGGGAAATGAAACGATTCGAGTTATTAGTATTGTCTAATATAGTAATGTTCTTTGCAAGCATTTTTTTCATGAAATGGCGCGGGCCGGTTGGACATTCCCACCCCCGGTTCAGCGGAAACTGCGGGCAACGCCATAGACGATGTCGGAACTGCCGGATACCTGGTAACCAATTAATATTTCGACTTGCAGGTCGCGCAGCAGCGTTTCGGAAAATTCGTAATTGAACACCGCGATGTTTTGCTCGAAGGCGCCCAATGCGCGGGTTGCCAGGGGAGTGAGTGACAACCCCGGTGTCCAGCCGTTGCTGCCGAGCATGAACCAGGTAGTGGCGCCCGGCTGCTGGATGGCGGCGGCCACGAGGATCATGGCGTTCTTGCCGACGTCGGCGCCATTGGGCCGGAAACTCAGGTCGAGGGCAATATTGCCGGATGAATTGCGGGTTTGGTTGTAAGTGGTGGAAAAGGTTTGCGTGGAGGCTGCGGCGCTGACCGTTACCGTTGAGGAAATGCCGCTGCACGTCACGCTCGCCGATCCAGCGCCCACTGCCGTGAGTGTGCTGCCGCTGATGGTGGCAACGGCGGTGTTGCTGGAGGTGCAGGTGCCCAGCGAGGCGTTTGACGGCACCGGGGTGAGGGTTGCCGTGGCCCCGACGCTCAGTGATGCGGGGGTGATCGTCAAATCGGTCAGCGCCACCGTGGAGCGGGCCGCCATGAATCCTCCCACGGTGGCGCGCGTGTTGTTGAGCGAAAGCACGTTATTGGCGCTGCTGGTGCCGCAGGTTCTTCCGGCGCAGGTTTGCGAGGGACTGGAAAAACGTCCGATGGTCGGATCGATGTAGCTCATGATGGTGCCGAAGATGCCGCTGATCCCGTAACCGTAGGAATAGGGGTAAGCGCCTTGCTGCGAGGAGTGGGCAACATCGTGGGCGCTGCCCATGTTGTGCCCCAGTTCGTGGGAAAAAGTCAGCTCATCGCAATAATAACTGCCGTCGCTGCCATAGCTGACCACCGCATAGCCGCCATCGGGCATCAGCGCCTGCCCCTGGCTACCGTTCAACCAGGCCACGCCGCAAGACGTGTGCGAGGAGCGGTTGTAGGGGCGCAGCAGGGCGACCAGGTCCGCGCCCTTCTCGGCGCGCAGGGCTTCCACGCCGGTAAATGCGCTACCCGAATTGTCGCTGAGCGCATCCAGCGCCACGCTGTTGGAGCCGGTATCGCTGTAGCTGACCTGTGCGCTGTGCACCAGGCGCAGGCGGATGCCGACGCCGCTGTCGAGATAGGCCTGGTTGGCAACGGCCACCAGCTGGTTGATGATCGTCGCGGGGGAGCCGCTGCCGGTGAGGCCGGGCGTGTAGAGCACCATCACGTCGATTTCGCTATCGCTGGTGGAACGCAGGTTTCCCGTCGGCGCATTCGATCCCCGGTTTGGCGGCACGGGCAACACTTCCTGGCAGGTTTGCGCCTTGGAGAGCGCGCTGCGGGTGGCGCTGCGCAGCCTGCCGCCGCCGGCCATGTCGAGCAGGAATTCACCTTCCGGCGTGCGCAGGGTGCCGATGGTGCCTTGCGCGCCGTTGGTCAGCACCACGCGGTGGCCGTCGGCGCCGTCCACGATGCTGCCGATCCAGGTCATGTCGCCGTTGGCATGGATTTCCGAACGCTCGAAACGCACCGTCCGCTCAGGCAGGCCGGGAATGCTCAGGCGCGCTTCCTCGCCGGGACGTAGAACCGCCAATCCCGCCACGTTCAGGCGCACGGAATAAACGCCCGCGCTGCGGGTGGTCATGCTGCCGCCTTGCGGCGCAACCAGCAGGTCGGGGCGGGATGCCGGGCTGTCGTCGCGGGATTGCGCGGGCAGGGGCAGGAAAAAGAGGGCGCTTGCCAGTGCGCGCAGCAGGAAGCTGCGCCATACAGGGAAACCCGCTGTTCCGGTGATTGCGCGTGGCCTCGACATGATTTTCTCCTTGAGTCTATTGGTACGTAATTACGACATTCTCTTTGCCCAGGGATTCCCCCAGCGATTCGATGAGATGGTCGTGCAGGCTGACTTTCCAGGCTTCGCCGAAATGGATGTCGCAACTGGCGCTGCCGTTGCGGTAACTCAGGCGCACCGGGCATTCCCCCTGGCTGTAAGGCGTCAGCAGGTCGCGCAGCTTGAGCGCATCGGTGTGGCCGTTGCAGGAAAGGCGCAGATACTTGGCGAAATGGGTGCGCGCCCCGGCCAGGTCGAACAGGCGCTCGGCCACCACGCGCAGGCCGCCACGATACTCATCCTTGCTAACCTTGCCTTCGATCACCAGCAACTGATCTTCCTTGAGCAAATCGCGGTTGGCGTCGAAGGTCTCGCTGAACACCGACACCTCGACTTGTTCAGTACCATCATCCAGGGCGATGATGGCCATTTTGCCGCGCTTGGTCATTTGAGTTCGGATGGCGTAGACCACGCCGGCCAGCCACACCAGTTCCTGTTGCGGCGCGAGGGCGTCCAGCCGGGTTTTGATGAAGCCGGACAGTTGCGGGCGATAGCCGTCATAGGGATGGCCGCTGAAATAAAAACCTAGCGCCTTCTTTTCGTTGAGCAACTGTTCCACCGGCGACCAGCGCGGCGCTTCGACCAATGACGCGCTGTTGACGCCGTGTTCGTCGTCGTCGCCGAACAGGCTGTTCTGTCCGGCGGAGCGCGCCGCCTGCTCGGCCAACTCCAGTGCCACGCCGACCGAGGTCAGCAGGCTGTTGCGGTGGTCGCACAGGGTATCGAAGGCGCCGGCGCGGATCAGCGATTCCACCACGCGCCGGTTCACCGCGCGCTTGTCGACGCGGCGGCAAAAGTCGAACAGGTCGGTGAATGCGCCGCCCTGCGTGCGCGCTGCGATGATGGCGTCTATCGCGCCCTCGCCGGTGCCCTTCACGGCGCCCAGCCCGTAGCGGATGCGTTTTTCGTCCAGCGGCACGAAACGGTATTCGGACTGATTGACGTCCGGCGGCAGCATCTCCAGCTTGTTCAGCAGGCAATCGGCATAGATGTTGTGCACCTTGTCGGTGTCGAACATGTCGGCGGAGAGCGTCGCCGCCATGAAGGCCGAGCAGTGGTGCGCCTTGAGCCAGGCGGTCTGGTAGGCGACCAGCGCGTAGGCGGCCGAGTGCGACTTGTTGAAACCGTATTCGGCGAACTTTTCCATCAGGTTGAACAACTCGGTCGCCAGGCGCTCGTTCACCCCCTGCTTTACCGCGCCCTCGACGAAGAGGCCGCGATGCTTGGCCATTTCGTCGGCCTTTTTCTTGCCCATGGCACGGCGCAGCATGTCGGCGCCGCCCAGCGTGTAACCGCCGAGAATCTGCGCCACCTGCATCACCTGCTCCTGGTAGACGATAACGCCGTAAGTGGGCTTCAAGGTGATCTCCAGGCTGGGGTGGAAATATTCCGCCTTGGCCTTGCCGTGCTTGCGGTTGATGAAGTCGTCGACCATCCCGGAACCGAGCGGGCCGGGGCGGAACAGCGCCACCAGCGCGACGATGTCGTCGAAGCAGTCCGGCAGCAAACGCTTGATCAGCTCTTTCATGCCGCGCGATTCCAGCTGGAACACCGCGGTGGTATTGCCCTCCTTGAGCAGGCGGTAAGTGGCCGGGTCGTCGAGCGGGATCAGTTCCAGCGGCCCGACCTCGCCGCCCAGTTGCTTGACGTAGCGCACCGCCCAGTCGAGGATGGTCAGCGTGCGCAAACCGAGAAAGTCGAACTTGACCAAGCCGACCTGCTCGACATCGTCCTTGTCGAACTGGCTGACGGTGGCGTCCGAGCCCTGCTGGCAATACACCGGGCAGAAATCGGAAATCTTGCCCGGCGCGATCAACACGCCGCCGGCGTGCATGCCGACGTTGCGCGTCAGGTCTTCGAGTTTTTCCGCCAACGCGAACAACTCGCGCACTTCCTCTTCGTTGTCGTGGCGCTCCTTGAGTTGCGGCTCCATTTCCAGCGCTTTTTTCAGCGAAACCGGCTTGACGCCCTCGATGGGCACCAGCTTGGACAACAGGTCGCAAAAGTTGTAGGGCAGGTCGAGGACGCGCCCGACATCGCGGATCACCGATTTGGAGCCCAGCGTGCCGAAGGTGACGATCTGCGACACGCTGTCCTCGCCGTATTTCTTGCGCACGTAGTCGATGACGCGGTCGCGCCCGTCCTGGCAGAAGTCGATGTCGAAGTCGGGCATCGACACCCGCTCGGGGTTGAGGAAACGCTCGAACAGCAACTCGTAGCGCAAGGGGTCGAGGTCGGTGATCCCCAGGCTGTAGGCGACCAGCGAACCCGCGCCGGAGCCGCGCCCCGGACCGACCGGCACGCCGTTTTTCTTGGCCCAGTTGATGAAGTCGGCAACGATCAGGAAATAGCCGGGAAAGCCCATCTGCACGATGGTGTCGGTCTCGAACTTGAGGCGCGCGCGGTAAATGGGTTCCTGTTCCGCGCGCTTGGTGGGGTCGGGATAGAGCACGTCCAGGCGCAGCATCAGCCCGCGTTCCGCTTCCGCGCACATGAACTGGTCGATGGTGAGGCCCGGCGGGGTGGGAAAATCCGGTAGCCAGTTCTTGCCCAGCTCGACGGTGAGGTTGCAGCGCTTGGCAATTTCCACGCTGTTGGCTAGCGCCTCGGGGATGTCAGCGAACAGTTGCGCCATCTCCGCCTGGGTTTTGAAATGTTGCTGTTCGGTGAAATTACGCGGGCGGCGCGGGTCGCCCAGCACATACCCTTCGGAAATGCACACGCGCGCCTCGTGCGCCCTGAAATCGTCGGTATCGAGAAACTGGATGGGATGGGTGGCCACCACCGGGATTTGCAGTTCGGAAGCCAGGTCGAGCGCGCGCTGGATGTAATTTTCCGTCTGCGGCAGTCCGGCGCGCTGGAGTTCGAGATAAAACGCCCCCGGAAAAATGCGCTGCCAGTCCTGTGCCAGTTTCTTCGCCTGCGCCAGATTTTCCTGCACCAGCGCCTGGCCGACATCGCCGCCCTGCGCGCCGGACAGGGCGATCAAGCCCTCGGCGGCGGCGTCTTCCAGCCAGGATTTTTCCAGTTCGGCGCGCCCCCGGTACTGGTTGAAGCGGAAAGCGCGCGACAGCAGTTCGCACAGATTGCCGTAACCCTTGCGGTCGCGGCACAGCAGCAGGAGACGGTGCGGCTGATCGCGGTTGGCGGAGTTGGAAATCCACACGTCGGCGCCGATGATCGGCTTGAGACCCGCGCCGCGCGCCGCCTTGTAGAATTTCACCATGCCGAACAGGTTATCGAGGTCGGTCAGCGCCAGCGCCGGCATACCGTCGGCGCGCGCCCGCTCCACCGGCGGACAGACGTGCACCTTGAAACTGTTGCCGTCGGCATCCTGTTTTTTCATCTCCACATCCAGGCGCACGATGCCATCGACGATGGAATACTCGCTGTGCATGCGCAGGTGGATGAAGGCAGGGGAGGTCATGAGGCGGGGATTTTAGCATGTCCCGGAAAGCCGGAGCGGATGCGCCGAAACAGGCGGCGGCGTGTAAAATGCCGTCCGGAACCCTGCGGCGGACGGCATGGCGCGCCTGCGGCGCTTCCTCGATCAAGCATCAGCGGGTGCGGGATGCCAACAACGCTGCGGTTTTTTTCAGCCTGTGGGCGCTGGAAGGTGGTTATGCGGCTGACTCGCCGGTAATCAGAGCAACGTCTGCGTGACGTGCGAATCGGCGATCAAAGGTTCTTACCGGAAGTGACCCGGCGTGGCGTGCCGATTCAAGCACCAGACAGTCGGCAAAATCAAATGAGGATTGGGCGTACAACGCAATAGCGGACTGCACAACCGGTGCCTGTTCCACCCAAACCCGATCCATGCTCGTCAGGCGTCGAAGTTCGGAAGTGATGCGCTCGCGACTGAGTTTGGCTGTGCACACAAGTACCCACACTACCTCGACCAATACCACCGTTGGCAGATAAATGCCGCCTGTTTGCAGCGCGTTCATCCATTGTCGAGCCGCCAAAACGGCCTGCTCCGGGTCGTCGCCCAATACGATGCGCACGACGACATTGGTATCAAAGGTTTGCACTGTCGAGTGCTCCCTGAGCAATGGCCTCTTCCATTTCCTGCAAACTTATCGGCGGGCGGTCGGCGGGCCATTTCGGGCGCGATTTCAGGAATTCTTCAAAAGACAGCTTATTTTCGATTCCCTCTGCTATGTATTTTCCTTTGTCGATAGCAACAATTTCCACCCAGTGACCCGATAAAGGCTGCAAGGCAGGGATCGCGTTGATTAACGACTGATCGACCCGTACTTCCGTTTGCAAAGCTTGTTGCATGACGTTCCCCTAAATTTTTACCGAATGATACGCTGCCGCTTCCACTATAGATTGAGATGCTCTGCAAGAACAAGCGCCAAAACAGCCCCGGCGTGTAAAATGCCGTCTGGAACACTGCAGCGGACGGCATGGCGCTTCTGCGGCATTTCATCTTGTTGACCAATTCCGCAAACAAAATATACTCCAAGCCTTGCGCGGGAAGTTGGAACGGCTCAAACGGAACAATAAGGAGAAGGATGATGAGTACGAATCGGGACGCTTGGACATGGCTGTCGCCGCTGATCAGCGGCGCAGCGGGCGTAGCCGCGCTGCTGGGACTGTCCGGCATGGGCGGCACGGGCGCCTTGCTCGCCATCGCGGTGGCGGTGGTCGCCGTGGTCTGCGCCTGGATCAGCGCCAGCCGCCAGCCCGCCGGTCAGGCCGCCGCGATGGCGGACGAATGGAACCGTCCCGCAGCGCTTGAGGCGGAACGCGACGGCGGGCTGGAGCAGATTTGCGACAAGGCGGCGCCGATCTGGGTCAAGCAGATAGAAACCGCGCGCAGCCAGACCGAAGAAGGCATTACCGAGGTGGCGAACCGCTTCGCCGCCATCGTCGAGCGCTTGCAGGCTTCGGTGATCGCCTCACAACGTGCGGCGGGCGGCGCAGGCGGGGATACCTCGGTGCTGGCGCAAAGCGAGGCCAACCTGGTGGCGGTCAGCCGCTCGATGGATGCGGCATTGAAAAAACGTGCCGAGATGGTGCGCGACGTGCGCGAACTGGTTTCCTATACCGACGAACTGAAAAAGATGGCGGCGGAAGTTGCCGAAATCGCCTCGCAAACCAATTTGCTGGCGCTCAACGCCGCCATCGAGGCGGCGCGCGCCGGGGAGGCGGGCCGCGGCTTCGCCGTGGTGGCCGACGAGGTGCGCAAGCTTTCCAGCCTGTCCAGCGATACCGGCAAGAAGATGTCGGAAAAAGTGAACGTCATCAACAATGCCATTGCGGCGGTGATCGACGTGGCGGAAAAATTCGGCGACGAAGACACGCGCTCGGTCAGCGGCGCGGAAGAAACCATCAAACACGTGCTGAGTAATTTTTCCGCCGTCAATCAGGGATTGAGCGCTTCATCAGAGATGCTGCGCCGCGAGAGCGAGGGAATCAGCGCGGAAATTTCCGATGCCCTGGTCTTCCTCCAGTTCCAGGACCGGGTCAGCCAGATACTCGGGCAGGTACGCGACAATCTCGACGGCTTGCACAAACACCTCAAGCAGCACGCTAGCGAATGCGCGCGCGGCAGCGCTTCCGCCATCGACGCCGACGCCTGGATCAACGAAATGGCGCTGGGCTACACCACGCCCGAACAACGCCGCAATCACCGGGGCGAAGCGCACGGCAATACGGCAAGCGCGACGGAAATCACCTTTTTCTAGCAGGAGAACAGCAACATGGCCAAAACCATCATGATCGTGGATGATTCCGCTTCGCTGCGGCAGGTCGTCGGCATTGCCTTGCGGGGCGCGGGCTACGAAGTCATCGAAGCCTGCGACGGCCAGGACGCGCTCGCCAAGCTCAACGTCAACAGCAAGGTGCACCTCATCATCAGCGACGTGAACATGCCCAACATGGACGGCATTGCCTTCGTCAAGGCCGCCAAGCAGATGCCCAACCTGAAGTTCACCCCGGTCATCATGCTCACCACCGAAGCGCAGGAATCCAAAAAGCAGGAAGGCCAGGCGGCGGGTGCCAAGGCGTGGATCGTCAAACCCTTCCAGCCCGCGCAAATGCTGGCGGCGGTGGCCAAGCTGGTGATGCCGTAAGCGAAACGCGCAGGGCGCCCCGGACATCCCGCCGTGGGGCCGCCATTGCAGGCTGTCCGTCCAGTTTTCAGCCAGCAGTCCCGGAACCCAGGCGCGCCCAATCCGCCGCAACAAGATGAAAACGTCAACCTCGCTTGAGGTCGCGATAGAAATTCTCGTGCGCTCCGATCGCCTCCAGATAAACCAGCTGGACCGCATTATCGACGGTATAGCCGAGCAGATAGAGCTGTCCGAGGCTGTGGAACTTGAATACGAAGAGATCCGCCAGGTCGCCTTTTTTGCGTTCACCGGCTGCGGGGTTCTCCGCGACGGTTTCAACCGCGCTATCGACGTCGCTGGCGACGTTGTCATGCAGCTTTTTGTATTGCCTGGCAAAGCGCCGCGCTTGCCGGACTTCAAAGCTCACGCTTTGCGACTCCGCGGGATGAACGGCGTGGCCTGCTCGCGCGGTTCGGCGATGGCAGCCAGGGATTCGGCAATAAAGCCGACCGGCAGGTCCGGGTTGTCGAGGGCAGCACGTCCAACCTTCGCCCAATACTCAACCTGACCGGCAATTGTGCGGTGCTCGACGATGGCATCGCTCTTGGCCTGCTCGTAGAGAGTTTGATCGATCCGAATGGATGTAGTGGTCGTCATGGTTCGCTCCGGTAGTAACAGCGTCTCCAGTTTACCACTTTCTACCCAGCCAGCCAGGCCGCCGGATGCTGCCGCGATCACACTTTGCCGTGACAAGCTGAACCAACCGAAGGGTCGGTGACGATCAAGCAGTGGCGAAATATGGGGTCTTAATTTGCGCTTGCTCAATCAGGCGGCGTGCAACTCCTGCCGAATGGTCTGTCGCACTACTTCGGCCAGCGTCACGCCTTGCGCCGCATCCCGCAACGCCTGGTTAATCAATGTTTGATAGTTGCCGCCGGTCATTTCTGCGCGAGCCTTGAAAATGGCGAGCACTTCATTATCCAAACGCATGGTAACGCGGGATTTCCCGCCATGCTTGGCTTGCAACCGGGCAAGCGCCGGTACGTCGGTTATGGATTTGGCATCGCTGAAATCCATATTGGCATAGCGATCAAACAGCGGATCAGAATTGTTGCTCATAGCGACTCCGTTGTGGTTGGTTGGCCTTCCAGGCCGAAATGATGCGGATTCGTTCATTGCGCAGCGTCCACACCGTTACCAGAATCCGCCCCTTGCCGCCCATGCCCAGAGAAACAAAACGCTGCTCGCCATCCGCATCCATATCTTCCTGCGTCAGCGTATAAGGATCAAGCAGAACCTGTTTCGCCTCATCAAAGGTGACCCCCTCGCGCTTGATCGGATTGGTGGCGGTCTTTTCGGGATCGAATTCGATTTCCATTTTTTTATTGTATGCACAATTGTCGGCATGGTCAAACTGACTTGATGCGCGTGGCTTCAATGTGACTACAGTGTGAAATCAGAATCAACACCGTGGAGAGTTGCTATGAGTACCGCAATTCCACCGTAATTCTACCCCCCCCCCCCGTCATTGCTGTCCGCAACTTTTTCAGCAAACTTGATGCTATTTAATGGCTGGAGTAGAATCAGGCGCGCTGTAAATCCCTATGTTAAATGAGATATTTGTCATGAAACGGTCAGTGAAACTACACCCAGCTTCCAAGTCTTCGTTTGCTGCAAGAGCAAAGAGCAGGCTTGTTGCGCAAGTGGCGTCAATAAAGCCGACCGAGGAAGTTCAAGCCAGGGTTCGGGTTCTTGCCTGCAAGGCACGTAAGGCCAAAGAAGCCAAATTTCTGGATAAATACCGCTGCGCCAATCTGGCCGCGTAATGCTTCCAGGCGACGGGTATGGTTATCTGGCCATACCGGAAGTTGATCGTGGTGTTTTGTCTTCATTCTGTTGCGGCAAACCCCACTTGGATAAGTTTTTAAAAAACACCGCACTCGCGTTGCATGAATCCCGCCTGGGATTCACCAGTGTGGTATTCCACCAGCAAGTTGACGGGCCGGTTGGCTTCTTCACCCTTGCGAACGATGCCATTCCACTGAACGAGTCGGAAAAGTTTGAGCTGCGCCTGCATGACGACATAACCCTGAATTCGTTTCCAGCGGTGAAAATCGGCAGATTATACGGGGGCAGACCTGTTCAGGTTATACCGGCGATCCGGGCTGCGCTTTATTTCCCGATACATCGTATCGGGTGCCAGGTCGAGGCCATTTGGCCAAACGACCACGCCATCATTTACTCTCGCGTCCCCTAGCAACTGATCGTCACGCAATGGCTCAAATACCCCCGTACAAAATGACAAATCAATGCGCACCACACCACTCAATCCATCTTCAAACCGAACGGCCAACTCGCGAGGCGCGACTGCACGAATTTCAATAACATCCCAATACATTATTGCCCCTCCTAATGCTATTTCAAAGGATCAATCGAATTAGGGTGCTGATTGGTTTGGCATAAATCCCAATCGGCCAGCAACTCGTCTTGGTGCAATTCCGCCCAGTCAAGAACCAACTGGGTTGCCCGACGCGGCAATTCGCCCTCGCTAAGACACAATTCCCTGATATTAACGGTAGCTTTGTATTCCCCATAAGTCGCATGAAAATGGGGCGGAGCATGTTCATCCCAAAACATTTGGATGAGAATCCCGTAGAACGTGCTGATTGTGGGCATGGCGAATCTCAGAAAATGCAAGATTCAAATTGTAGCCCAAATCAGCGTAGAGCAATGGGAGTCCGTCCAGCATGGCCCCGGCGGCAGAATTAAGGGGTCTGACCCCTTAATTTTCCTTACCAGCGCAGCGATCTGCCTGCTGGTGAATCCGCGCATCGGAGGAAAGCTGGAGGAATTCGAGCCGCGCGAGGTGCGCCGTATTCTGGCCGGGCATTACGAGATGCGCTACGAAATCCAGGAATCCACGATCTATGTGCTGCGGCTGTGGCATGCGCGTCAAATTAAGGGGTCTGACCCCTTAATTGTGACCCCTTAATTGCCCGTGAGCGACGGGGGTTTTGGTTGTTGCGCCCTCGGTGCGTCAAATTAAGGGGTCTGACCCCTTAATTCGTCTGAAGGCGCCGCAGCGCGAGGCGTTGCGGGTGTTTTTGCACACCTTGACGGGGTGACGGTCGTGAATTGGTCTGCCCCCTTAATTCTGACCTCAGAGCCGACTTCGATGGGCGCGCGGCTTCGCGCGATCTAACCTTATTCCTTGGGCGTCATCGGAGTGTTGCTTATCACCGGACATAGAATGATAATCACGTTTCCCGTGCGATTTTGGAGCCAGCCATGAATGTTTATTCAGCAGTAATAGAGCGGTGCCCACAAACCGGCCTATTCGTTGGTTTCGTTCCCGGCTTTCCTGGCGCTCATTCTCAGGGGGAAACGCTGGATGAAGTCAACAACAACCTGCATGAAGTTATTGCTATGCTTCTGGAAGACGGAGAACCTGTGCTTGAGTCCGAGTTTGTTGGGGTACAAAACGTCGCCATTGCATGAGTCATGGGCAACACTCCTGTCCTCAAACCCAATGAAGTCGTCGCCATTCTCATCAAACTTGGCTTCTTAGAAGTCCGCCAGCGCGGATCACACAAACAATTCCACGATGCCACAGGACGCTGCACAACGGTTCCGTTCCATCAAGGTCGTGACATCGCCCCAGTCTTGCTCCGTCAAATCGCCAAAGACATCGGCATCACGCTTGATGAATTGCTCAAACACAGATAGCCCAACCCGGCAGTTCACACGGACGCTGCGCGATAAAGCCGCGCAGCGCCGGTGACTTCTACGTTAGGCAAGCGCCCGGTGAGCCGGGTAGGCGGGCGATTTCCCCACCGGCCCATTGGCGTTCACGCCTTGGCGAAGCTGAACATCCCTTCCCGGCAATCCACCTTGATGACGTCCTTCGGCCCGAAGCGCCCGGCGAGGATTTCCTTTGCCAGGGCGTTTTCCAGGTTGGCCTGGATGGCCCGTTTCAGCGGGCGCGCGCCGAAGATCGGGTCGAAACCGGCGCTGGCGAGTTCGCTCAGGGCGGCGTCGCTGACTTCCAGGCGCATCTCCATTTGCGCCAGGCGCTTGTCCAGGTATTGCAGCTGGATGCGGGCGATGGATTTGATGTGCGCTTCGTCCAGGGCGTGGAACACCACCACTTCGTCGATACGGTTGATGAACTCGGGGCGGAAATAGGTTTTCACCTCGCCCATCACCGCCAGCTTGATGACCTGGTAGTCGTCGCCGGACATCTGCTGGATCATCTGGCTGCCGAGGTTGGAGGTCATAACGATCACGGTGTTCTTGAAATCCACCGTGCGCCCCTGGCCGTCGGTCATGCGCCCGTCGTCGAGCACTTGCAGCAGCACGTTGAACACGTCGGGATGCGCTTTTTCCACCTCGTCGAGGAGGATCACGCTGTAGGGTTTGCGCCGCACCGCTTCGGTCAGATAGCCGCCTTCCTCGTAGCCGACGTAGCCGGGCGGCGCGCCGATCAGGCGCGACACCGAGTGTTTCTCCATGAATTCGCTCATGTCGATGCGGATCAGGTGTTCTTCGCTGTCGAACAGGAAACCGGCCAGCGTCTTGCACAGTTCGGTTTTGCCCACGCCGGTGGGGCCGAGGAACAGGAACGAACCGTAGGGCCGGTTGGGGTCGGAAAGCCCGGCGCGCGAGCGGCGGATGGCGTCCGCCACCAGGCGCACGGCCTCGTCCTGGCCGATCACGCGTTCGTGCAGTTTGTCTTCCATTTTCAGCAGCTTGTCGCGCTCGCCTTCCATCATCTTGGAAACCGGGATGCCGGTGGCGCGCGACACCACTTCGGCGATTTCCTCCGCGCCCACTTCGGTGCGCAGCAACTGGTTGGGCTTGGGGGCCGCAGCGCCGCTGCTGTCGGCGTGCTTCAATTGCGCTTCGAGTTGCGGCAGGCTTCCGTATTGCAGTTCGGAAACCTTCTGCCAGTCGCCCTTGCGCTTGGCGGCTTCCATTTCCACCTTGAGCTTGTCGATTTCCTCCTTGATGTGCTGGCTGCCCTGCACCTGGGCTTTTTCGGCCTTCCACACTTCTTCCAGGTCATTGTATTCGCGCTGCAACTTGACGATTTCGGCGTCGAGCAGGCCGAGGCGTTTTTTCGAAGCCTCGTCCTTCTCGCGCTTCACCGCTTCGCGCTCGATCTTTAACTGGATCAGGCGGCGGTCGAGCTTGTCCATCACTTCCGGCTTGGAATCGATTTCCATGCGGATGCGCGCGGCGGCTTCGTCGATCAGGTCGATGGCCTTGTCCGGCAGGAAGCGGTCTGTGATGTAGCGGTGCGACAGTTCCGCCGCCGCGATGATGGCCGGGTCGGTGATGTCCACGCCGTGGTGCAGCTCGTATTTTTCCTGCAAGCCGCGCAGGATGGCGATGGTGTCCTCGACGCTCGGCTCGTCGATCAGCACCTTCTGGAAACGGCGCTCCAGCGCGGCGTCCTTTTCGATATATTTGCGGTATTCGTCCAGGGTGGTGGCGCCGATGCAATGCAGTTCGCCGCGCGCCAGGGCGGGTTTGAGCATGTTGCCGGCATCCATCGCCCCTTCCGCCTTGCCCGCGCCGACCATGGTGTGCAGCTCGTCGATAAAGAGGATGATGCGGCCTTCGTCCTGCGCGACTTCCTTCAACACCGATTTCAGACGTTCTTCGAATTCGCCGCGATACTTGGCGCCCGCCAGCAAGCCGGCCATGTCGAGCACCAGTACCTTCTTGCCCTTCAGGGTTTCCGGCACCTCATTGTTGACGATGCGTTGCGCCAATCCTTCGACGATGGCGGTCTTGCCCACCCCCGGCTCGCCGATCAGCACCGGGTTGTTCTTGGTGCGGCGTTGCAGCACCTGGATGGCGCGGCGGATTTCATCGTCGCGCCCGATCACCGGGTCGAGCTTGCCCATGCGGGCGCGCTCGGTCAGGTCGAGGGTGTATTTTTTCAGCGCCTCGCGCTGCCCCTCGGCTTCCGGGTTGTGCACCGCCTCGCCGCCGCGCACCGCGTTGATCGCCTGTTCCAGCGCGGTCTTGCCGGCGCCGTGTTCCTTCAGCAGGCGCCCACACTCGCCCTTGTCGTCGCACAGCGCCAGCAGGAACAATTCGCTGGCGATGAACTGGTCGCCGCGTTTTTGCGCTTCCTTGTCGGTGAGGTTGAGCAGGTTGCCCAGATCGCGCGACACCGACACCTCGCCGCCGTGGCCTTCCACCTTGGGCAGACGCTCCACGGCCTTGGTCAGGGCGGATTTCAACCCGCCGGTGTTGACCCCCGCCCGCGCCAGCAGCGACGCGGTGCCGCCGTCTTCCTGGGCCAGCAGCGCCAGCAGCAGATGCTGCGCCTCGATGAACTGGTTGTCCTGGCCGACTGCCAGGCTCTGTGCATCGCTCAAAGCCTGCTGGAATTTGGTGGTGAGTTTGTCCAAGCGCATGGTGCCGTCCTTTCATGAAGTAGTCCTGTTGCATCCCAAGATGGGGAAAGCGCAGCCTATTTCAAGGGTAGGTGATTTTTCCCACAAAAACCGGGCTTTCGACTAAACTTTCCCGCACAAAACAAGGGAGGCGGTACCATGAACCTGACAGCACTGACCCAGCCACGCATCGAGGATCCCGTCGCGCTGGAGGAATTCAAGGACGACCTGACCGATCTCGCACCGAAAATCGAACAGGATATCGCGCGCCTCAAACATGCTCCCGATGACCGCACCATCATCGCCAACCTGTTCCGGGCCGTGCACAACATCAAGGGGGATGCTGCCTTGTGCAAGGTGGAGATGGGGGTCATCATCGCGCACCCCATCGAGCATTTGCTCGAACGCCTGCGCGAGGGGAAACTGGCTTTCAGCGAACTGCTGGGCGAAGTGATCCTGGTGGCGATAGACCGCCTGGAACTGGCGGCGGAAGCGTTGGTCGCCCGTCGGCCCATCACCCATCTGCGCTTGGTGGAACTGGCGCAGGAGCTGGAAAAAATGAACCAGGCTGCGCCCGGTCAGCTGAACGAGGCCGCAGCCCAACTGATCCAGGCGGTCACCGGTTTCCATCCTTCCTTCGCCAAGCCTTCCGCGACCGAAAAAAAGCCTGCCGCGCCGCGTGCCGATCAGGCACAGGCCGCCGACCTGCGATTCTTTCACACCCTGGCGCACCGCTACGAGACGCGTTCCCCGCATTTCAAGGGACGCACGGCGCGCATCACGCGGCTTGCCCTGGAAACCAACCAGACCGCCGGACGGCCGATCGACCCGGTGCAGTTGCAGGCGGCGGTGTATATGCACGATGTCGGCATGATGTTCCTGCCCGAGCCGGTGTGGCTGAAAGTCGGGCAGATGAGCGCCGAGGACAAGAAACTGCTGGCGCTCCATCCCAGCTACGGCGCCGGTTTGCTGGAGCGCATGAACGGTTGGCAGGAAGCCGCAGAAATCGTGCGCCAGCACCATGAAATGCCGGATGGCGCCGGCTATCCAGATGGCCGCCACAGCGCAGAGATTTGCCCCGGCGCCAAGATTCTCGCCATCGTCGATGCGTTCGAAGCGGTCATGCTCAAGCACAGCCACCGCGGCCACAGCCGCTCGACCCTGCGCGCCATCGCCGAAATCAATGCCTGCGACAAGCAGTTCGCGCCGGAGTGGGTGGGGCCCTTTAATAGCGTGGTTCGCAGGATGATCGAAACTTGAAAATCCGCACCCTTACCGCAGTCATCTCCGTCACCCTGGCGCTGGGTTTTCTGCTGCTGGCCTATCTCCTGCTGCAAATCCGTCTGGCCGGCCCGCTCAACCCGCAACAGGCCTGGTATCTGCAATGGGCGCTGCATGGTGTCGGCGCCACCTTTTTTATCGTCCTGCTGACGGTCAGCTATATCCGGCGCACGGTCATTGCCCCGGTCGCCCGCCTGATGCGGCATGCCGAACAGGTCGCCGCCGGCAACTATGCGGCGCGCACCGAAATTGAAACCCCCAACGAACTGGCCGTGCTGGCCGCCGGCTTCAACGAGATGTCCGCCGCCATCGAGAGCGACATCGCCCAGCGCCGGCAAGTGGAAGCTGACCTGCTCGAAGCCAAGAACCGCCTGGAGGCGCTGGCCCATCAGGACGGCCTGACCGGCCTGCCCAACCGCCGCCGTTTCGACGACGGCCTGGACAAGGAGTGGCGCCGTGCGCGCCGCGAACAGCAGGCGCTGGCGGCATTGATGATGGACATCGATTATTTCAAGGGATACAACGATCACTACGGCCACGGTGCCGGCGACGAGTGCCTCAAGCGGGTCGCCGCCGCCCTGGCGGGCGCGCTGGTGCGCCCCGGCGACCTGGTGGCGCGCTACGGCGGGGAAGAATTCGTCGCCCTGCTTCCCGATACGGACCTGGAAGGCGCGCGTCTCGTCGCCGACCATCTGCGCAGCGCCGTCGAAGCCCTGGCGCTGCCCCACGAAAAATCCCAGGCCGCTGCGTGTGTGACCGTCAGCATCGGTTGCGCCAGCCTCATGCCCGGCCCGGACGACACCCCGGCGCAACTGCTCGAAGCCGCCGACCGCATGCTGTACCAGGCCAAGAGCGGCGGGCGCAACCGGGTTGCGTCCGGGTCAACCGGTTGATCTGCGGTATCGCCCCATTTTTTCTTGCCCGTGGCGCTGGAATCGAGCCATCGCCGCGCTCTCGGCGCCCGGTTGGGGGTGGCTCGCCCGTTGTGAAATTTCAGGAAATTACCGGGGGTTCACTGGAAGGAGAAGTGGCAACCGACACCAGCACTTTGTCCACTCGATTGCGATCCATATCCATGACTTCGAAACGCCAGCCAGTAGTTTCGAAATGGTCGGACGCCGCCGGAATGCGTCCGAGGACGTGCATGATGAGACCACCCAGCGTGTGGAAGTTATGCTCTTCTTCACCAGGCAGTTCATCGGCGATCTCAAGGACGGATTTCAGGCGTTCGATCCCGACATCGCCATCAACCAGCCAGGAACCGTCCTCGCGCTGCATCATATCGCGCTCTTCCGGGGCCTCTGGCACCGATAGTTCGCCGACGATTGCGGCGAGCACGTCGGTTAGCGTGACCAGCCCCAGTACATCACCATATTCATTGACGATCAAGGCGAACTGGAGACGGGCGCGGCGGAAGTTTTCAAGTAATTGCGAGGTAGTCACCGATTCAGGCACATAGAGCGGCGGATGTAGCACGGACTCAATGTCGGCAAGCGTGATGCCATGACCCGGCAGGACTTTTTTAAGAAGATTGCCGGTTTGCAGGATGCCGAGAATATGTTCCAGCCCGCCGCGACAGACCACCAATCTGGAATAGGCGGTATTGACGATACGTTGACGGACGGTTTCCTCGTCTTCTTCCAGATCAACCACAAACATGTCGCGGCGCGGTGTCATGATGGCGGCGATGCGTTGTTCATCGAGACGCAACACGTTGGAGACGATTTCCTGCTCGCTTTCGTGGAACACGCCAGCTTCCGCTCCCTGACCCATCAATACATTGATTTCGTCGTCGGTCACAGGTGGCTCTTCCCGGTGGCGAGCACCCAGTAGACGCAAAATCATCGAACATGAACCTGAGAGGATGACTACCAGCGGATGGGTAATCCGGGCCAGAGTGATCATCGGGCGGGCAACCAGCGAAGCGAGTCCCTCCGGCGCCATGAGTGCCAGCCGTTTGGGCACCAGTTCGCCAACCACCACCGAAAAATAGGTTAGCCCGACCACGGTGATGGTCAGTGCGATAGCCTTGGCCCAAGGCGCCAAGGCCGGAATGCCGGTCAGCCACTCGGCCAGAGGATCGGCCACCGCCGCTTCACCGATTGCACCACTGAGAATGCCGACCGAGGTAATGCCCACCTGGATGGTGGAAAGGAAGCTGGATGGTTCCTGATGTAGGGAGAGTGCGGCTTTGGCACCCAAGCTGCCGTCATCGGCAAGATTCTGAAGCCGCGCTTTGCGCGAGGAGACGACGGCGATTTCCGACATGGCGAAAATGCCGTTGATGAGGATGAGCAAGAAGATTAGCGCTATGTCCATGCAGAAAGCCACCCATCGCCGAAAGAGCGCGTGGCCTCGGAGTCGAGATGACGGCGATTATAACATTCCCCTATCTGCGTAGCAGCCTTGGACAGAATGGCTGGCAGGGTTCTCGTGGGCACTGAATATCACGGCAATACACATATTGCTGTAGAATCCGAACGTGTTCTGTAATAACATCTACACATATTTAAAATTTAAAGCACCAAATACGATCCGATGAATTTCCTCGCCCTTTTCGTTACCTTGCCGACCCGGCAGTCCGCGGGGCGCATGCGCGTCTGGCGCGCTTTGCGCGCGCTCGGCTGCGCCACCTTGCGCGACGGCGTTTATCTTTTGCCGGAATCCAGCAGTCACGCCGGTACCTTGATGCGGATCGCGGAAGAGGTGAAGGTGGCGCAAGGCACGGCGGATATCTTTGTGCTGGCTGGCCGCGACGATGCCCAGCAACAACGGCTTGTCGCGATGTTCGACCGCAGCGCGGATTATGCGCGCCTGCTGGACGCCGCAGGCGCGGCGGAACCCGGCGATGCCAAGGCGTTGCGCGCCCTGCGCCGCGAACTGTCGGCGTTATCCGCCATCGATTATTTTCCCGGCGAGGCGCGCCGCCAGGCGGAGACGGCGCTGGCGGCGCTTGAAGCCGCCGCGACGGGCGAACCGCATGACGCGGCGGGCAAAATCCGCCGCCTCGCCGCCACCGCTTTCCAGGGGCGCATCTGGGCGACGCGCAAGCACCTGTGGGTGGACCGCATGGCGTCTGCCTGGCTGATCCGCCGTTTCATTGACGGGAAGGCCAGCTTCCTGTGGCTGGAAAAGCCCGCCGGATGCCCGCCCGAGGCGCTGGGATTCGACTTCGACGGCGCGGCGTTCACCCATGTCGATGGTTGCGTGACCTTCGAGGTGCTGGCGGCGAGTTTCGCCCTGGAGCGCGATCCCGCGATTGCCCGCATCGGCGCCATCGTGCATTGCCTCGATGCCGGCGGCGTTCCGGTGGCTGAGGCGGCGGGGGTCGAGGCGGTGCTGGCGGGCCTGCGCGCTGCCGCGCCGGACGACGACCAATTGCTGGCGGAGGCGAGCCGCGTCTTCGACGGTCTTTACCGGCACTACCAACAGGAGAACCATGATGAGTGAACCCGTCCCCACCTCGCCGCCGCCCGCGCCCACTTTCGGCGAAGCGGCCAAATACTGGCTCAAGCTGGGTTTCATCAGCTTCGGCGGCCCCGCCGGGCAAATCGCCATGATGCACCAGGAACTGGTCGAGCGCCGCCGCTGGATTTCCGAGCACCGCTACCTGCACGCGCTCAACTTCTGCATGTTGCTGCCGGGGCCGGAGGCCATCCAGCTCGCCATTTACATCAGTTGGCTACTGCACGGCGTGCGCGGCGCGGTGGTGGCGGGGGTGCTGTTCTTCATGCCGGCCTTCGTGCTGTTGTCGCTGCTGGCCGCCGTCTATCTTTCTTACGGCGACGTGCCCGCCGTGCAGGGCATCTTTTACGGCATCAAGCCCGCCGTGGTGGCGGTGGTGCTGTTCGCCGCCTGGCGCATCGGTGCGCGGGCAGTCAAGAACGAAGTGCTGTTCGGCATTACCGCGCTGGCTTTCGTCGGCATCTTTTTCTTCAAGATCGACTTTCCCTGGATCGTGCTGGCGGCGGCCCTGCTCGGCGTCATCGGCGGCAAGCTGATGCCCGGCAAGTTCAAAATGGGCGGCGGCCACGGCGCCAGCCACCAGCAATACGGCCCGGCGCTGATCGACGACGACACCCCGCCGCCGGCGCACGCGAAGTTCACCTGGGGGAAACTGGCGCTCACGGTTGCGCTATTCGCCGTACTCTGGGGAGCGGCCATGCTGGCGCTGATCGGCCACGGCGAACACGGCAGTCTTTTCGACATGGGGGACTTTTTTACCAAGGCCGCCTTCCTCACCATCGGCGGCGCCTATGCCGTGTTGCCCTATGTCTACCAGGGCGCGGTGGAACACTACGGCTGGCTTACCGGCCCGCAGATGATGGACGGCCTGGCGCTGGGCGAAACCACGCCGGGGCCGCTCATCATGGTGGTGACCTGGGTCGGCTACCTGGGCGGCGTCGCCAAGGGGGTTTTCGGCAATCCCGTCGCCGCCGGGCTGGCGGGTGCTGCGGTGGCAACTTTCTTCACCTTCCTGCCGTCCTTCCTGTTCATTCTGGGCGCCGGGCCGCTGGTGGAATCGACGCGCGGCGAGCTGAAATTCACCGCGCCGCTCACCGCCATCACCGCAGCGGTGGTCGGGGTGATCCTCAATCTCGCCACCTTCTTCGCCTGGCACACCTTTTGGCCGCAGGCGAGCGACGCCGCGCCCTTCGCCGGGCCGTTCGACGCCGTTCCGGTCATCATCGCGCTTGCCGCCTTCGTCGCCCTGTGGAAATACAAGGCCGACATCATGAAGGTGATCGCCGTCTGCGCGGTGTTTGGCCTGCTTTACAGCTTTGCCGCATAAGGCGCGCGCTGCCATTCATCGGCTAGGGGATGCTCAAGCGCGGCTGTTGTCGTTTTCAGCGGGAGCGTTGGCTTTCAGCGCATCAAACCGTTCGCGGATGTGTTTGACGGAGACTTCCAGGGCTTTCCGTTCCGCCTCGCTCAAGTGCAGCTGGATCACCCGTTCCACGCCGCGCGCGCCGATCAGCGCCGGCACGCCGACGTAAAGGCCGTCCACGCCGTATTCCTGCCTGAGATATACCGCGCACGGCAGCGTCACCTGGCGGTCGTTGAGGATGCAGTCGAGCACTTCGACCGTTGCCGTGCCGGGGGCGTAGTAGGCCGAGCCGGTCTTGATCAGGTTGACGATCTCCGAGCCGCCATGGCGCACGCGCTCGACGATGGCGCCGATGCGTTCCTGGGGCATCAGTTCGCTGATGGGAACGCCGTCGACGCGGCAATGATCCACCAGCGGCACCATTTCGGTGCCGTGGTCGCCCAGCACCATGGCGTCCACCCGGCTGGCGCCGATGCCCAGTTCCTCGGCGATGAAGGTCTTGAAGCGGGCGCTGTCGAGCACGCCGGATACGCCGATCACCCGTTCGCTGGGAAAGCCGCTGATCTCGTAAGCGAGTTGCGCCATGGTGTTGACCGGGTTGGTCACCACCACCAGGACGCAGTCCGGGGAATGTTTGACCGCTTCCCGCGTGACGGAGCGCACGATGGCCGCGTTCGCCTCCAGCAGGTCGTCGCGCGACATGCCCGGCTTGCGCGCCAGACCGGCGGTAATCACCACCACGTCTGAATCGGCGGTGTCCGCGTAGTCGCCGGTTCCCTTTACCACCCGGTCGATGTTGGCCGTCGCCATGGCCTGGGTGATATCCAGCCCGGTGCCGCGCGCCTTGTCGGCGTTCTGGTCGAGCAGGACGATGTCGGCCAGATCCTTGCCCGCCGCATACACGGCGATATGGCTGCCGACATTGCCGGCGCCGATGATGGAGAGTTTTGCTTCGCGATTGAATCCTGGCATGGTTGCATCCCGGCCGCCGCGGCGGCGTCATCCAAAAGTACCGGAGAATAGGGGAATCAACCGCGCGAATCAACCGGTAATTCCCCGGCAACCCAGGCAAATTCCATGCGTATTCCTCGTAATCTGCCTCGACAGACAATGTAAATGCGGGGTGTGACCATGGTCATTCTATCAAATTGAAATCAGCACGAATCAGGTCGATAATTTTCTCGCCCAGTTCGGTTTGCCGGGCGAACTCGGGCCAGTTGTTCCTTTTTGAAGGTCAGCACCACAAATTTGAAGCGGCTAAATACCATTCCAGTCGATTTCTTCACAGGCGTGACGCAGGCGTACAATCCCTTCCATCATGGAATGCCACCTCGCCCCACCCATCCCGTCCGGCGAAAGCCACCTGATCCGCCTTGGCGGAGCCTGGACGCTGGGGCATATTGATGCGCTGGAGCAGCGTCTCGGGGAATATGCCTGGCCCGCAGGCGGGCTGCTTCTCGACGGGGCCGCGCTGGACGCCCTGGATACCGCCGGGGCATGGCTGCTGCTTCGCACCCGCACCCTTCTTGAGAGCCGCGGGCGCAAAGTGGAAATCCAGGGGCTGAAACCCGGATTCGCTTCGCTGATGAATATGGTCTCGGCATCCGCCGCAAACTCCGCGGTTACCCGCCCGCAACGCTTTTCCTGGCTGGCGCGGCTGGGCCGCAACTTCGCGGGTCATTTCGAACAGGCGACCGGCATGTTGTCCTTCATCGGCGAGGCTTTCACGGCGGGGCTGCGCCTGCTCCGGCAGCCTTCCCGCCTGCGCCTGCGTCCGGTGCTGCACAACATCCAGAGCGCGGGCGTCGAGGCGCTGCCCATCGTCGGCCTGCTGTCCTTCCTGATGGGGCTGGTGCTGTCCTACCAGGGCGCGAGCCAACTGGCGCGCTACGGCGCCAGCATTTTCGTCGCCGACCTGGTCGGATTGTCGATGCTGCGCGAAATGGGGCCGCTGCTCACCGCCATCATCATCGCCGGACGTTCCGGCTCGGCGTTTACCGCGCAGATCGGCACCATGAAGGTGACGGAAGAAATCGAGGCCATGCGCACCATCGGCATCTCCCCCATGGAACTGCTGGTGCTGCCCAAGATACTTGCCCTGCTGATCGCCCTGCCCCTGCTCACCGTATACGCCGACATCATGGGCGTGCTCGGCGGCATGGTGATGGCAAAATCCCAGCTCGGCATCAACTTTCACGACTTCCTCGACCGTTTCGACAAGGCCATCTCGCTGGCCTCCTTGATGGTCGGCATCGGCAAGGCGGCGGTGTTTTCCCTGATCGTGGCGCTGGTCGGGTGTTTTCAGGGATTCCGGGTGAGCGGGAGCGCCGACAGCGTGGGGGCGCAAACCACCGTATCGGTGGTGCAGGCGATTTTCCTGGTCATCGTGCTCGACGCGGTGTTTTCCGTGCTTTTCAGCTGGCTGGATATATGACGCCGGGACCGCTTATCATCGAAGTGAAGGATCTCTGCACGCGCTTCGGCGACGCGGTGGTGCATGAAAACGTGAGCTTGGCGGTGCGCCGCGGTGAAATCTTCGCCCTCGTCGGCGGCAGCGGTTGCGGAAAATCCACCCTGCTGCGGGAGATCATCCTGCTACAGGCGCCGCAATCGGGCTCGATAAACGTCTTCGGCCAGCCGGTGCTGGGTCTCGACGACGAAACGGCGCGTCCCCTGCGGCGGCGCTGGGGGGTGATGTTCGAGCGCGGCGCGCTGTTCAGTTCGCTCACCGTGCTGGAAAACGTCGGCCTGCCCTTGCGCGAGCACACCCGCCTGAACGACGCGCTGATCGACGAGCTGGCGGCCCTGAAAATCGCCCTGGCCGGGCTGCCGCCCAGCGCCGGAGCGAAATACCCCAGCGAACTTTCCGGCGGCATGCGCAAGCGCGCCGCCCTGGCGCGCGCCTTGGCCCTGGACCCGGAACTGCTGTTTTTGGACGAACCGACCGCCGGACTCGACCCCTTGAGCGCCGGCGGCTTTGACGAACTGGTGCGCAACCTGAAGGAATCCCTCGGCCTCACCATCATGATGGTGACGCACGATCTCGACCTGCTGTGGCGCGTGGCAGACCGGGTGGCGGTGCTGGGGGAAAACCGGGTGCTGGGCATCGGCACCATGGAGGAACTCGCGCGGGCGGAACACCCGCTCATCCGCGAGTATTTTTACGGCCCGCGTGGGCGCGCGGCGAGGGAGCAATCGTGGAAACAAAAGTAAATTACACCCTGGTCGGACTTTTCGTGCTGCTGCTCGGCGCCGCGCTGGTGGCCGGCATCCTGTGGCTGAGCGCGGGCGGCAGCTACCGCAAGGCATACGACATCTACCTGGCCTATACCGGCGAATCGGTGTCCGGCCTCAATTTCGAGGCGCCGGTCAAATATCGCGGCGTGGAGGTGGGCCGGGTCAAACGCATTTCCCTGGATCAGGGCGAACGGGTGCGCCTGGAACTGGAAATCGAACGCGGCACGCCGATCCGCACCAACACCGTGGCCGTGCTGCGCATGCAGGGATTGACCGGCGTGGCCTACGTGGAACTCGACGGCGGCACGCGCGAGGCGCCCCTGCTCGAAGCGCGGGACGGCAAAAAATATCCCGTGATCGAAACCGGCCCCTCGCTGCTGACGCGGGTGGACACGGCGGCAACGGACGCCCTCGCCAGCCTGGAACGGATTTCCACCAGCATCAACGCGACGCTCGACGAGGGCAACCGCCAATCCTTCAAAAAGCTGCTTGCCGACCTGGCAACCCTGTCAGGCGCCCTGGTGGCGCGCAAGGACGCCATCGAATCCGTGTTGCAAGGCGCGGCGCGCACCGCCGAGAACAGCGCCAGGGCCAGCGCGGAACTCCCGCGCCTGATCGAGCGCATGGACGCCGGCGCGCAGGCCCTGGAGAAAATGGGCAACGACGTTTCGCGCCTCGGCGCGCAGACCGGCAAACTGGTGGATAATGCCAACGACGGCGTGAGCCGGGCGAAGAACCAACTGCTGCCCGAACTGGAGCACACCCTGGCCGAAGTGCGCGAATTAAGCGCGGTGCTCAAACAGTTGGGAAGCGCGCTGGGGAATAACCCCGACATGTTGCTGCTTGGCCGTCAGCCGCCCGCACCGGGGCCGGGAGAACAGGAGAAAAAATGAAACGCATCGCAAACGGTATCGTCGCCGTCCTGTTGCTGGCTCTCGGCGGATGCGGCTCCCTGCTGCCTGCCCGGCCCGCGCCGCCCGCCACCTACGCCCTGGAAGCGCAATTCCAGCCGACCGCCGCGCCGCCGCAAAATGCGCCCACCCTGCTGGTGGCGCGCCCCAGGGAAAGCGCGGGTTTCGACAGCGCGCGCATGGCCTACGTAAAAAGGCCCCACGAACTGGACTATTTTTCCCGCAATCAGTGGATCGACACTCCCGGCAGGATGCTTGCGCCGCTGCTGTTGCAGGCGCTGGAAGCCAGCGGCGCCTTCCGCGCCGTCACCCCGGCTCCCGGCCCGGTTAGCGGCCAATTGCGGCTGGAAACCGACATCCTGCGCCTGCAACAGGAATTCCTGGACACGCCGAGCCGGGTACGCTTCACCCTGCGCGCCCAGTTGATCGACGTGCCCGGCAAGCGGGTGATCGCCACGCGGGAGTTCGACATCCTCGAAAACGCCCCCAGCGACGACCCTTACGGCGGCGTATTGGCCGCCAACCGGGCAGTGCAGCGCGCCCTCAACGAAGCGGCGGCGTTTTGCGCCGCCCAGGCTGCTGCTCTCAGATGAAATTCAATTCGACGTAGAACTCGCTGTGGTCGAGATTGAAGGGCAGCAGCACGGTTTGGCCGGGATGATGATGAACGATCTCGTGCCCGTCTCCGCTCAGCAATTGCGGGATTTGCATGTCGAAATCGTAGCCTTTCTCGCGCAGGATGCGTTTTGCGCCCCCCACCAGCATGTTGGTCAATTCTCCGACCAGATCGGCGGCCTCCTTATCGGCACTCGTGATCTCATAGCCCAGCAGGCTGCGGGAAATCTCGCGTACCGCCGACAGGGTAAGGGATAAGGCAACGCTTCCACAGACGCCTTCGGCCTCCATCCCGATGAGGCCGGAGACGGCGCCCCTTGCGGTGTTGTCCTGCTTGGGCTCGGGATTGCCGGGCCGGATTTCCAATTGCACCATGGTGGCGAAGATCGTGAACAGCGAGTGAATCAAGGCATTAATCAAGAGGACATCCATATGGTCGCCATCGTCCATGGTAATGTCCCAATGCTTGTCCAGCGCTGCCCGCTTCGCCTGTTTCATGGTTATTCTCTGAAAGACTAGGAAATTATTCCGTACAGCCCGGAGTATCCCTGAGCGCATTCTTCCGGTCAACGTCAGGCGCGCTCATCCAGGCATGGCCTGAATGTTGCTTGAGGTTTGAGTCGGACACTGACAGGGCAAGCATGATGAGCATTGAATCCGTCGAACTGACGACCATCTACGAGATCAGCAAAATCTTGAGTTCCTCGCTGGAGTTGCGCAAGACGCTACGCGAGGTGCTGAACCTGCTTTCCTCGCATTTGCAGATGCGGCGCAGCACGGCGAGCCTGCTCCAGGACGGAGAATTGCGCGTGGTGGCGGCCATCGGCTTGAGCGCCGACGAAATCGAGCGGGGCCGCTTTCTGATCGGCGAAGGCATCACCGGGCGTATCCTGCAAAGCTGCATGCCGGCGGTGATTCCCGATATTTCCCAGGAACCGCTGTTCCTCAACCGCACCGGCTCGCGCCAGTTGCATGACCAGAAGGTGGCCTTCATCGGCGTGCCGATCAAGACCGGGCGGCAATGCATCGGCGTGCTCAGCGTGGACCGCGAGGGCAGCCGCACGGCGGGTAGCCTGAACAAGGACGTGCGTTTCCTGTTCATGGTGGCCAACCTGATCGGTCAAACGGTGCGCCTGCACCAAAATGTGGCGGCGGAGCGCGAGCAATTGCTCCAGGATAAATTCCGCCTGCAAAAGGAATTGCAGGGCAAGTTCAGCCTCGACAACGTTATCGGCGTCAGCAAGCGCATGCAGCAGGTGTTCGCCGACGTGCACCAGGCCGCGCCGGGCAAATCCACCATCCTGCTGCGCGGCGAATCGGGCACCGGCAAGGAAGCCATCGCGCGCGCCATCCACTATCTCAGCCCGCGCAAGGACGGCCCCTTCATCAAGCTGAACTGCGCTGCGCTGCCGGAAAGCCTGCTGGAATCCGAATTGTTCGGCCACGAGAAGGGCGCGTTCACCGGCGCCACCCAGGAGCGCAAGGGGCGCTTCGAAATGGCGCACGGCGGCACCCTGTTTCTCGACGAGATCGGCGACATTTCTCCCGGCTTCCAGGCCAAGTTGCTGCGCGTCCTGCAGGAGCGCGAATTCGAGCGTGTCGGTGGCAACCGCACCATCAAGGTGGACGTGCGCCTCATCACCGCGACCAACCGCAATCTGGAAGACATGGTCAAAAAGGGCGAATATCGCGCCGACCTGTATTTCCGCATCAACGTGGTGTCGATTTTCCTGCCGCCGCTACGCGAGCGGCGCGAGGACATCCCCTTGCTGGCGGAACATTTTCTCGAAGTTTTTAACCGCGACAACAAGCGCCGCATAGTGCTCGGCACCGAGGCGGTGCAGACCATGAGCGCCTGCGGCTGGCCGGGCAACGTGCGCGAGCTGGAGAATTGCATCGAGCGCATGGCGACCATGACGCGCGGCAACACCATCCGCCATGCCGACCTGCTGTGCCAGAAAGGGCGCTGTTTCTCCTCGGCGCTGGCCGAGCATGCCCACCCTGCCGCGATTACGGAAGCGCCGCCCGCCCCGGCGGCCATGCCGGAGCTTGCCGTGCCGCATGAAGAAACCCTTGCGGAAGGGGCGCTCTCGGAGCGCGAGCAGTTGATCCAGTCCATGGAAAGATGCGGCTGGGTGCAGGCCAAGGCGGCGCGTCTGCTCAACCTCACGCCGCGCCAGATGGGCTATGCGCTGAAGAAACACGATATTCCCCTGAAGCGCCTGTAGGAAAGCCGGTCAAATTATCCGGGCGCCGCGCGCCGCGGAATGGGATAATTGCGCATGACTGAAAATATCCCCTCCCCATCGCCTTCCGCGCCCGCAGCCAGCGCTGCCGGACTCTCCTTTACCCAGTTGCCGCTGTCGCCCAGCATGCAGGCAACCTTGCAGCAGCTCGAATACCTGAGCATGACGCCCATCCAGGCCGCCAGCCTGCCGCTTGCGCTCGACGGCCACGACCTGATCGCGCAGGCCAAGACCGGCAGCGGCAAGACGGCGGCCTTCGCGCTGCCCCTGCTCACCCGCCTCAACCCGCGCCGCTTCGCGGTACAGGCCATGGTGCTGTGCCCGACGCGCGAACTGGCCGACCAGGTCACCCAGGAAATCCGCCGCCTGGCGCGCTCCGAGGGCCACATCAAGATCCTCACCCTGTGCGGCGGCACCACCCTGCGCCCGCAGCGCGCCAGCCTGGAACACGGCGCGCACATCGTGGTCGGCACGCCGGGGCGCATCATGGACCACCTGGAGCGCGGCAGCCTCAACCTGGAAGCCCTCAACACCCTGGTGCTCGACGAAGCCGACCGCATGCTGGACATGGGCTTTCACGACGACATCGCCTTCGTCGCCAAGCAATGCCCGCCGGGGCGCCAGACCCTGCTGTTCTCGGCGACCTTTCCCGACGGCATCAATCGGCTGGCGCGCCAGTTCCTGCGCAAGCCGCAGGAAGTGAAGCTGCCGGAACAGCACGAAGGCAGCAAGATCCGCCAGCGCTTCTACGAGGTGCAACGCGAGGAACGCTTGCAGGCCGTCGCTACCCTGCTCAAGCACTACCGCCCGGTCAGCACCCTGGCCTTCTGCAACACCAAGCAGCAATGCCGCGACCTGCTGGAAGTGCTGCACAAACAAGGCATCCACGCCCTGACCCTGAACGGCGACATGGAACAGCGCGACCGCGACCAAGTGCTGATCCAGTTCGCCAACCGCAGCTGCTCGGTGCTGGTCGCCACCGACGTGGCGGCGCGCGGCCTGGACATCTCGCAGCTCGAAGCGGTGATCAACGTCGACGTCACCCCCGATCCCGAAGTCCACATCCACCGCATCGGCCGCACCGGCCGCGCCGACGAGGAGGGCTGGGCGCTGAGCCTGTGCAGCCCCAACGAGCAGCGCCGGGTCGCCGCCATCGCCAAGATGATGGACATCGAACCGGAATGGCACACCCTCGCCTCGCTGCAAGGCGGCAACGACGCCCCGCTGGTACCGCCGATGGCGACCCTGCAAATCCTCGGCGGACGCAAGGAAAAAATCCGCCCCGGCGATGTCCTGGGCGCTCTCACCGGCGAAGCCGGATTCACCCGCGAACAAATCGGCAAGATCACCGTCACCGACCAAACCACCTACGTCGCCGTCACCCGCAACATCGCCCGCGAAGCGGTGCGCAGGTTGTCGGCGGGGAAGGTGAAGGGGAAGACGGTGAAGGTTAGGGCATTGGCGGATTGAGGCTTGCCTGTGGGGGACAGCCAAGGAATGGCATCCGGCGCAATACCCGACGAGAGGCATTGCGCCAGATGTCAAAGATTCGTACGCCACCCCCCCATCCCTTGCCTCTCTCTTAAATCACCGCAAAAGAGACATTAACCGAGTCCACCAACACCTCCGGGCGGACGGGTTTTTTCCCTCTGGTTTGCGCGGTTTTGCCTTCCACCAGGCGCACCAGTCCATATTGCTCGAACTTTTTCAGCGTCCGGGACAGATTGGCGGCTTTGCGGCAGGTGAGCTTCTCCAGTTCGGTGATAGAGTTCGGGTGCTGCTCATTGATGATTTTCAGCAGTTGCCGATTTTCTTCCGTGAACAGGTTGGCCGCGGCTTTCAGCGAGGGAAACCATAGCTTTGGCGCGTCCGGAGCAGGCTGGGTGCGTCCGCTGGCCACATCCAGCGTCCATTGCTTCATTTCCTCGTAAGAGGCGATTCCGATGTTGAGTTTATTCATCATGCGATTCCTTGACGATGCGATCAACTTCCCGCCAGAAATCTGCCAGGAGTTGCTCGGCCGATTCCAATGGATAAGCGCGCCCTGTATCGGCGGCGGTTTTGTGCCAGTGGTCGAGCTTGGGTTGCTTTCCGATCCGGTGGGCATTGTCGAATCCGAGTATCCGCACGCCGCGCCGATTGTGCAACGTGATTGAGTAACTGACGCCGTGCGGCATTTCCTGGGTAACCGGCACTGGGTTGGCAACGAACTTCACCCAGTAGCCCAGCGACTCGTCCACAAAAAATACCGTGCCGTGAAGGCTGAGCAAATATTCCCATCCCGTTTCGCTCGACATTAGCTATCTCCTGGATGATAGTATAAACCGGGCTGGAGAAATTTGTCGACGGTGCCAAACGCTACCCCATCAACCGCCGCGCATCCTTCAGCAGCAGCAATAGCTGCTGTTCCCGCAGGGGCGAGGCAATGAAGCCGAATCGCGTATAGAAACGGGCTGCTGCTTCATCGATGGGATGTGTCAGCAAGGCGCGGATTCCCGCTTGTTCTGCCATCACGAGGGTGCGGCGGATGGCGTCTTGCAGCATGCCCCGGCCTATCCCTTGGCCTTGGTGGGAGCGGGATACCGCCAGCCGCGCCAGGATCACCACCGGGATCGGATATTGCCCCATCCCTTTGCGGATGCGCTCCGGCGCATCCAGTGTGTCCACCTGGCCGACCGTCAGGCTGTAATAGCCGACCACTTGTTCGCCATCGGCGACGATGAAGGTTTTCGCGGAGCCGCTGGTTTGCGCCTGCCGGGCATGGCGCGCCAGCCAGCCGTTCAGCGCCGCATTGCCGCAATCGAAAATTTCCAGGCCATGCCCCGCATTTAGCGCCTCAGGGCGGCGCAAGCTCATCGGGTGGTCCAGGGCGCGGGCCGGGAAAAAAGCTCCCGCAGTCCGGCATTGTCCTCCGGCGCGTGTTCCAGCAGGTCGAGCAGGTCTTGATACTGGCTGCCAGAAACCATGAAAAGACGCTGATCGAGCAGGGTTTGTTCCGCCGCTTGGCAGGCGCTATCCAGGATAAAGTCCGTCAGCGACTTGCGGGTGGCCTCGGCAGCCCGGCGTAAAACGGTTTCCTGCTCCAGGGTGGCGCGCAGGCCCAGGCGGGCCGAGCGGGGAGCGTGCAATGCGGGGGCTTGTGGGCTGCTCATGAGCGGTTTCCTGAAAGTCGGTTAACGCCGTTAATGTTAGTACAAACGACATACAGCGTCTAGTAAAGCGCGTTGCGAAATGGCGGAATACTTCCGTTTTAGTCGGCACACCGCAATGCCCATCGGGGATTGCGCGCGCGAACTGCCGACATCCATCCAAATGCCCCGTGTAGCAGGATCAGGGGCGGAGTAAACCGCAAGGCGTGCCAAAACAAGGCAACCCGAGGCGCCGCCTACCACAAATGGTCCCGCATGTCACTATCAGCACTGACAGCTAGGCGGGGCAGAGGAAAGTGCCTAGCATTGACCGTGCGTGTATTTTGAAGTGCATTTATGAAACCCCTACTATTTTCACGCTTTATTACCGCCACTTGTCCAGGAAATGAACGATGAAAGTTGAACAAGCTTGTCGACAACGGCGACATTGCCACCCAATACGGCTGGCTCACGGGCGATACAGCAAACGATTCCAACTATGGCCTTGAAAGGCGCGCGGCATGAAAACAAACCATCCGTGGTTGAAGCAAATTACGAAACTTGGGTTTCTTTTGATAATGGGGACGAGCATGAGCGCAGATGCTGGGTTTTTCGGACTGGGTGGCACAAGCTGGAAAGAAGAGGTGCTGTTGCACGATGGAAGCAAGATTATCGTCAAGCGTTCGCAAAGTTACGGTGGACGGCATGAGATTGGGCAGGAAGTTCCTGTTGCCGAACACATCATTTCATTCAAGCAACCTGGTACAGGACAGGTTGTTACTTGGAAAAGTGAATATGGCACGGAAATCGAGAAATCGAGTTTGTTACCGCTTGCCCTGGATGTAGTGGGTGGCACACCTTATATCGTCGCCACCCCTGCCGGGTGCCTCACCTACAACAAATGGGAGCGCCCGAACCCGCCTTACGTAATCCAGAAATTTGATGGTAAGGGGTGGCAGCGCATTCCGTTCGCCAATTTTCCCGTAGAGATCAAGGAAGCGAATGTCGTCATTAGTGCGCTGGTGGGCCAATTTGAACGTCGCCTGACCGGGCGATCAGAGCCGGTGCCAGCCACCGAGGTCAAAGGCATCAATGCTGAGGCACACGACCCGAATGTTCGCTATTTGCGAGTATTTTCACGCGAACCTTTAGCGAGTTCCCAACTGTGCCCGCCAGAACTGACAGGTTTCAAGGCACCCTATCCGATACCATCGAAAGATAGCTCGGGAAGCGGAAAGTGAAACTTGACTGAACTGACACTCTGGATAATGGAGAAAGAATATGACAACGCAATTTGAAATTGACTGCGCTTTGATGGCTGGACTGTCTTATCAATCTACTCGCGACAAGCTCAACTGGTTCCCCGCCCCATCGGGCTGGCAAGAATTTTCGCACGTCCCGAACAGTACATATCAGACTGCTCAAAGCTTTGAGGCATCGGCCCTCCAGAACACCACAACAGGAGAAATCGTCATCTCCTATGCCGGTACTGCGCAACTAACCGACTGGGTAGCGAATGTTGCCCTGGGTCTTGGTTTCAACGCGGATCAGCTCAACCAAGCCGCCTTCTACTACCTCCAGGTTAAAGCCGCCAACCCCGGCGCCACCATCAGCTTCACTGGCCACAGCCTGGGCGGGGGGCTGGCGGCATTGATGGGCGTCATGTTCGACGAGCGGGCCGTTACCTTCGACCAGGCTCCCTTCGCCAACTCCGCCAGCACCGGCGTGCGCGATGATCTTGTCGCCTACCTGCACGGCAAGGGTTACAGCGATAGCCAACTGACAGCCCTCGCACCGGAACTGCTCTCGTTCAGCGGGTCTGGCGACCGCACCGCCAACGTCAGCGGCTACTTCGTGCAGGGTGAAGTTCTGCAATCCCTGCCGTTTTCCACCCTCGGCGGGCAAGCCATGCTGGCCCAGAACAGCGCTGGACTGGACCTCCTCGGCTCCATTGACCTGCACTCCCAAGCCCTGCTTTCCGCCTTCCTGCAGAACGACTCCTTCCGCCAAATCACCTTCAAGCTGCCCGAGCTACTGAAGATGGTGTTCGACAGCGCATTGTACTTCCATGATCCCAGCGACACGGATAACCCTGAGCGCAACCTCCTCGAACACCTCGTTCGCCACGAGGCGGGGGTTCAGGGTTCCTTTATCGCCGATGCCATGCTCGACCGTTTCACGCAAGACATGCAGAAGATCGCCCAGGACGGCGGACTGACTCTTACCGACAACGACCTCACCAAGACCCTCGTCGCTTTTGCGATGCAGAAATACTACGAGGAACAGGCGACCGGCACCGATTATGGGAATGCGCTTTTCAGCGATACCGACGTCACCGGCGGCATCCGCTTCGACCGCACGGACGTGGCGGCTAATCTCGCCGATGCCAAGGGCTACAACCTCTATTTTCAGGACTATCTGGACAGTCTTTCGACCAGAGTGCGGGCAGCCGTCGACCAGATGCTGCCAACCTTGACCGACTGGTTTGTCCAGGCCGGCAGCGCGCCCATGAACGCCACCGCTTCAGGCAACAGCGCTTTCATGCTGGGCGGCAGCGGCGGCGACCAGTTGACCGGCGGCTGGCTCACAGGCGATGCGGCTAACGATTCCAACTATGACCTTGAAAGGCACACAGCATGAAAGCGAACCATCCGTGGTTGAAGCAGATTACGAAACTTGGACTGTCATTAATGATGGGAGTAAGCATGAGCGCAGGGGCGGGGTTATTCGGATTGGGCGGAACAAGCTGGAAAGAAGAAGTGCTGTTGCACGATGGTAGCAAGATTATTGTGGAGCGGTCGGTTGACCGGGGGGGGCGGCATGAGATCGGACAAAAGCCACCCTACAAGGAGCAAAGCCTTGTCTTCACCATGCCTGGCTCCGATCAGAAAGTAATTTGGGAAGATAAATTCAGCGAAGACGTGGGCAGCGCTAACTTTTTGCCAATGCTGCTGGATGTGCGCGGTGACGTAGCCTATCTAGTTGCATATCCGATGGGATGCCTGTCCTACAACAAATGGGGGCGACCTAACCCGCCTTATGTCATCTTCAAATACGACGGCAATGTATGGCAGCGTATTCCGTTGCAAGAACTCCCGGCTGAAATAAAAACGCCCAATTTGATTTTTTCTGCGCCTGACATTCAAGTGGAAAAATCAGGCAAAAACTTCATGTCCGCAGAAATGATAAAGGCGATTACTTCTGGCTACGAACAACCCGAATACAAAACCATTCTGCGTGAGGCATACCCAGGAGCGGCTGGGGGGTGTGAAGAACTGATTAGATACAAGGGCTATTGGATTATGCCGAATGATCCAGTAGCACGTGGCATGGTTGATAGGAAGACAAAGTAAAAAGCACCCATCACAAACCCAATTATTTAGGAGACACATCATGGCAACGACAATCGATTATGCATTGATGGCAGGTGCTGCTTACCGTGACACACGCGCTGACATTAACCGTTTTCCAATTCCATCAGGATGGAATTTGATTTCTCGGAATCCACAAGACGACGCAACCGGATTCGAGGCTGCCACCTTTGGCAATGGCGCAACTATCGCTACAAGCACCAACATCGTCATCTCCTACGCCGGCACCAACCCCAACAGTCTTCTCGACCCGGACAATGCAGCGAATGTCGGGCTGGCCTTTGGCACGGGATCGGCGCAACTGGTACAGGCCGCCGAATATTACCTGCAAGTCAAGGCACTCAATCCCAACGTCACTCTTACCGGTCACAGCCTGGGCGGCGGACTGGCCGCCTTGGTCGGCGTGTTCTTCGGCGTTCCTGCCACCACTTTCGACCAGGCGCCGTTTGCCCAAACCGCCCTGTTCAAGGCCGTTGACCTCAAAAACGAGTTGGTTGGCAAGCTCGACGCCAACGGCGTCCGCCTCTACGGCGATGCGATGCTTGCTCCTCTTACCGACTACATCGACCAGCAACAAAACGCCCTCCCTGCCAACATTATTCCCAACTCGAACCTGGTGGGCACCATCCGAGTCGATGGCGAATTCACTGCATCCTTACCGGTTGGCACTCTGTTTAGCCCGATAGGAACGCCTGCAACCATTCTGGATCACGGTACTTATTCTTCCCCGTCGATTGACATGCACTCCCAAGCGCTACTCACCGCTTTCCTACAAAGCCAGCAGACGGCAGCAACCGGACAGGCCTTGAACGATGTCACCTTCAAGCTCACCGACCTGCTGGGGATGATTTTTGATGGCAACCTGTTTGCACGCACAACCGACAAGACCAACACAACAGAGAAAAACCTCCTCGAACACCTCGTCCGCCACGAGGCAGGGGTACGCGATCCAGCAACGGGTGCAATCACCATTGCCGCCGATGCGATGGTTGAGCGCTTTACCGCCGACATGTGGAAAATCGCCCAGGACGGCGGCCTGACGCTCACCGACAACGACCTCACCAAGACCCTCGTCGCCTTTGCGATGCAGAAATACTACGAGGAACAGGCGACCGGCACCGATTATGGGAATGCGCTTTTCAGCGATACCGACGTCACCGGCGGCATCCGCTTCGACCGCACGGACGTGGCGGCTAATCTCGCCGATGCCAAGGGCTACAACCTCTATTTTCAGGACTATCTGGACAGTCTTTCGACCAGAGTGCGGGCAGCCGTCGACCAGATGCTGCCAACCTTGACCGACTGGTTTGTCCAGGCCGGCAGCGCGCCCATGAACGCCACCGCCTCCGGCAACAGCACTTTCATGCTGGGCGGCAGCGGCGACGACGACATGACTGGCGGCGGCCAGGCCGATTTACTGGTCGGTAATGGCGGCAACGACACTCTGGATGGCGGGACGGGAGCCGACACCATGGCGGGAGGCAGCGGGGACGACGACTATACCGTGGACGACACTGGCGACAAGGTCATAGAGGAAGCGGATGCCGGCACCGACACGGTACATTCTTCCGTCAGCTATACCCTTCCCGATAATGTCGAGAAGCTCATCCTCACCGGCACTGCCAGCATCGACGGCACCGGCAACGTTTTGGACAACGTCCTTACCGGCAATGATGCTGCCAATACCCTCACTGGGGATGAGGGCAATGACGCTCTCACCGGCGGCAATGGGCAAGACACTCTCAGCGGCGGTGCCGGCAGCGACATTCTCCACGGCGACGACGGCGCCGGTGGCGACATCCTCGAAGGTGGCGCTGGCTACGACACCTATTATGCCGACAACGGCGACACGATCCGCGACTCGGATGGGCAGGGTACGGTTATCCTCAACGGCAAGACACTCAGCTTCGCCACGAGGAAGGAAGGCGAAACTGAATGGCATGACAGCGCTGGCAACACCTACATCATGAACGGGAGCACCCTCCAGATCAACGACCTCCTCACCATCGAAGGCTTCAACAACGGCAATCTGAGTATCTACCTTGACGAAAAAGACAACCCCAAAAAACCGGTATACAACCCCAACGCCGTATTTTACAGCAGCCCATTAGCCCTTGATATCAACAACAATAACCGGATAGACGACATCGGCCTGGCGAACTCCACAGTCTATTTTGATCTATTCCAAAATGGTATTGCCGTGAAGACGGGCTGGCTTGCTCCCGATGACGGGCTGCTGGCGCTGGATATAAATGGTAACGACGTAATTGACGACCGGAGCGAACTGTTCGGCACCACTCCCCAATACACCTCCTTTGACAGGCTGTCCGAACTCGTTGACACTAACCACGACGGTGTGGTCAAGGCCGACGACCCGCTGTTCGGTTCGCTGAGGGTCTGGCAGGATGCCAACAGCGACGGCATCTCCCAGGTGGGCGAGCTCAAGACTTTGGGCGAACTCGGCATCACCTCTATTAACACGGCGCAGACCCATGTTTCGCAACCTACCGCCAATGGCAACAGCATCATCGCCACCGGTAGCTACATTCGAAATGGCAAACAACAATATGTGGTCGACATCGAATTCGCCTACGATCCAGCATTGACCGACGCCAACCCTAATCGGCCTCTCGACCAGCCGCCGACATTGGATACCGAAGTACTCCTGTTGCCTTGGCTACGCGGCTACGGAGACGTTAAAAGCCTGCACGTCGCTTTTCAGGAAAACCTTGCGTTGCGCCAAGCAGCAACCGATCTAATTGCACAAGGCCGGGAAGGCATCCTCCAGAATTTTGAAACCTTCATGGCGCAATGGATAGGCCTTGATGCTGCACATCAGGCCAAAGGCGTTACACGAACCAACTTCACTACTGAAGATAAAGCGTGGATGCTGGAAACCATTACTGGTCAGAGCGTGCAGAAGGGTGCCATTGAAGCCGCCGGATTTGCCTCGATCACCCCATCGGGAGGTGGGCGATGGAATACCGTCCATATTGAAGACCAATGGCAAACACTGGCGCAAAAGGGGGCAATTGCCTTTGCCATCCAGGCGACAGCTAAGGACTGGATCAAGGGAGCGTACTACTCGCTGGCAGGTGACCGGTTTGCGGTCATTAATACGGAATTGTTGAAAGACAGCCTGATTCAGGGCCTCTCTGCTGTCGGCAACGAGCAGGATGCGATCTTTGCGGCGGCGACGCTTGACCGCTTGCGTAGCGACGGATGCGACCTGCAAGGAGATACTTTGAAGCAGGCGCTTGCGGCATCTTCCTATGCAAAAATATTTACGGCCGCGATTGACGGAAAGTTCGGAATCCTGATATTCGCAGGGGTATTCAGCGCCCCGAATTCGGAAGACTGGTGGATCGTTGGGAGCAACGAGAGTGATCGACTATATGGCAATAGGGGCAACGATACGATAAATGGTGGGAGTGGGAACGACACCCTTTACGGCGGAGTCGGCAACGACACCTACCTGTTCGGGCGTGGCTCCGGGCAGGACACGATCAACGACTATGACACTACAACGGGCAACAGCGACACTATCCGCCTGGCCACCGACATTGCTCCCTCAGACGTGACCTTGTGGCGCGACACCTCGAGCCTCTATCTCGGCATCAACGGCACCAATGACAGGATTTCGGTGGAAAGCTGGTATGACGCCCCGGCATACCGAGTGGAGCGGATTGAGTTCGCCGATAATACGGTGTGGGATACGGCGAAGCTGCAAACCGCGATTTTCCTGGGAACGAATGGTGCAGATTCACTGACGGGTACCGATCAGGAAGATATCTTCGATGGCTTGGGCGGAAACGACAATCTCAACGGTGGTAGCGGCGGCAACGACACCTACCTGTTCGGGCGCAACTCCGGGCAGGACACGATTGACGATTACGACACCACAACGGGCAACAGCGACACTATCCGCCTGGCTGCCGACATTGCCCCCGCTGACGTGACCTTGTGGCGCGATGCCTCCAACCTCTATCTCGGCATCAACGGCACCGATGACAGAATCACGGTGGAAAGCTGGTATGACGCTCCGGCATATCGAGTGGAGCGGATTGAGTTCGCCGATAATACGGTGTGGGATACGGCGAAGCTGCAAACCGCGATTTTCCTGGGAACGAATGGTGCAGATTCACTGACGGGTACCGATCAGGAAGATATCTTCGATGGCTTGGGCGGAAACGACAATCTCAACGGTGGTAGCGGCGGCAACGACACCTACCTGTTCGGGCGCAACTCCGGGCAGGACACGATTGACGATTACGACACCACAACGGGCAACAGCGACACTATCCGCCTGGCTGCCGACATT
>CAZGOY010000014.1:0-64376 GCA_964527565.1 uncultured Sulfuricella sp.
ACCAAACATCACCAAACGTGAAAATCAGAACATCAAATTAGGTGACCACACTCACCCAGCCTTTCGTAAGTCTCCACTGCGTCGAGCGCCAAGCGCAGGGCGCGCGGGTCGGCCAGGCCGATGTCCTCGCTGGCCATGCGCACGATGCGCCGCCCCATGTAGCGCGGGTCGGCGCCGCCGTCGAACATGCGCACCAGCCAGTACAGCGCGGCATCCGGCGCGGAGCCGCGCACCGCCTTGTGCAGGGCGGAAATCTGGTCGTAGAACTCGTCCCCGCCCTTGTCGAAACGCCGTGCCGCGCGCGATAGCGCCCCTTGCACGAATTCCGCGCCGATTTCGGCGAGCTGGGCGGTTTGCGCGGCGGTGCGCGTCTGTTCCAGCAGGTTGAGCAGGCGCCGCGCGTCGCCGTCGGCATAGCCGGTCAGCAAGGCCTTGGCTTCGGCGGAAAACACCAGATCCGGCAAGGCCGTGCGGCAGGCGCGTTCGAACAGTTCGCCGAGTTCTTCTTCCGTGAGCGCGGCGAGCACGTAGACCTGCGCGCGCGACAGCAGGGCGCTGTTGACCTCGAACGAGGGGTTTTCGGTGGTGGCGCCGATGAAGGTGATCAGCCCCTGTTCGACGTAGGGCAGAAAGGCGTCCTGCTGCGACTTGTTGAAGCGGTGCACTTCATCGACGAACAGCAGGGTGTGGCGCCCGAACTGTTGCAGCGAAAGTTGCGCGCGTTCGATGGCTTCGCGGATGTCCTTGACGCCGGAGAATACCGCCGACAGCGCGATGAATTCGGCATCGAAGGCATCGGCCATAAGGCGCGCCAGGGTGGTCTTGCCCACGCCCGGCGGCCCCCACAGGATCATCGAATGGGGCTTGCCGGACTGGAACGCCAAGCGCAGCGGCTTGCCCTCGCCCAGCAAGTGGGTCTGGCCGATGACCTCGCCGGGATTTTTCGGGCGCAACTGTTCGGCGAGCGGCGCCTGCGGGGTGTGTTCCCCCGCGAACAGGTCACTCACCGACCACGTCCGCGCCCGGCGGCGGGGTGAAGCGGAAAGTCTCCGGCGCCAGTTTCGGGTTGCGTTCCATTGATGAGAAGCGGATCAGCGTGGTTTGCCCGAAGTGGTCGCGCAATTCCATCACTTCCAGCATTTCGCCGTTGAACCCCATGCGCACCGACTCGAAAGTGCTGTCCGGGTCCTTCGGCACAGCTTCCAGCCATTCCAGCGTGCCGCGCCTGCCCAGTTCCCTGAGCTGAAAGTGTTTCTCGATTTCCCCCTTGCCGGCCAGCAGCGCGGCGGGAGAGCTGCCGATAGCCTGGTCCAGTTTCTTGACCGTGACCTGCTTGAGGTCGGGGTCGTACAGCCACAGCTTGACGCCGTCGCCGACGATCCATTGCGGATAGGGCTTTTCATAAACCCAGCGGAACTTGCCGGGACGCATGAATTCCATGCGTCCGGCGGCTTCCTGCACGACGGTCTTTTTCCCGTCCTGCACGGTCTGGCTGAACTGCGCGCGCGCTGTCTGGGTGTGCTGGATGAAGGCTTTCAGCGCGTCGACGCCGGCAGCGCAAACGGAAACCGGGAACAGCAGGGCCAGAAAAAATAATTTGTATTTCATGTGGTTACTCTCGATTCGGCGCCAGCACTTCGCGGTTGCCGTTGCTTTGCATGGGGGAAACCAGCCCGGCGTTTTCCATCTCCTCGATGAGGCGGGCGGCGCGGTTGTAGCCGATGCGCAAATGGCGCTGCACCTGGGAAATGGAGGCTTTGCGGGTTCTCAGCACCAGCGCCACGGCTTCGTCGTAGAGCGGATCGGCTTCGCCGCCGCCATTGCCGCTGCCGCCTTCCGTGCCGCCGTCCTCATCGCCGCCGCCGTCCAGCACGCCTTCGACGTATTGCGGCGCGCCCAGCCCCTTCAGGTATTCCACCACCTTGTGCACTTCCTGGTCGGAAACGTAGGCGCCGTGCACCCGTTGCGGGTAACCGGTGCCGGGCGGCAGGTAGAGCATGTCGCCTTGTCCCAGCAGGGCTTCCGCGCCCATCTGGTCGAGGATGGTGCGCGAATCGATCTTGCTCGACACCTGGAAGGCCACGCGCGTGGGGATGTTGGCCTTGATGAGGCCGGTGATGACGTCCACCGAGGGGCGCTGGGTGGCCAGCACCAGGTGGATGCCGGAAGCGCGCGCCTTTTGCGCCAAGCGAGCGATGAGTTCCTCGATCTTCTTGCCGGCTACCATCATCAGGTCGGCCAGTTCGTCGATCAGCACCACGATGTGCGGCAGTTCCTCCAGCGGTTCCGGGCTATCCGGCGTGAGGGAGAAGGGGTTGGTCAGTTTTTCGCCAGCTTTTTCCGCGTCGCGGATTTTCTGGTTGCAGCCGGCTAGGTTGCGCACGCCCAGCGCCGACATCATCTTGTAGCGTTTTTCCATTTCCGCTACGCACCAGTTGAGCGCGTTGGCGGCGTGTTTCATGTCGGTGACCACCGGCGCCAGCAGGTGCGGAATGCCGTCGTACACCGACAGCTCCAGCATTTTCGGATCGACCAGAATCAGGCGCACCTGGCTGGGCTCGGACTTGTAGAGCAGCGACAGGATCATGGCGTTGATCGCCACCGACTTGCCCGAGCCGGTGGTGCCGGCCACCAGCGCGTGCGGCATCTTGGCGAGGTCGGCGACCACCGGCTTGCCGGAAATGTCCTTGCCCATGGCGATGGTCAGCGGCGAATGCAGGTCGGCGTAGACCTGCGAGCCGATGATCTCGGAGAGACGCACCACCTGGCGCCGCGGGTTGGGTATCTCCAGCCCCATGCAGGTCTTGCCGGGAATGGTTTCCACCACGCGGATGCTCACCACCGACATGGCGCGTGCCAGGTCGCGGATCAGGTTGACGATCTGGCTGCCCTTCACCCCCACTGCCGGTTCGATTTCATAGCGCGTGATCACCGGGCCGGGCAGCGCCGCCACCACTTTGACCTCCACGCCGAAATCAAGCAGCTTGCGTTCGATCAGGCGCGAGTTGAATTCCAGCGTTTCCGCGTTCATGGTGCTGGCTTCCGGCGCAGCTTCATCCAGCAGGGTGAGCGGCGGCAGGGGCGTATCCGGCAGGTTTTCGAACAGCGCTGCCTGCTTGCCGCGTTCCTTGTCGCGCTCGACGCGCTGCGACTGGGGTATCTCCAGGAGCGGCGCTTCGATCTTCACCGGCTGGTGTTCGTCCAGGCGCTTTTTCACCTCGAAGACCGCTTCCTCGCGCCGTTCCGTCGCCACCTTGCCGACGCGCCGGTCCTGCCAGGCTTCCCAGGTTTGCGCGGCCCTGCGCCAGGCGGTTTCCATGCCCGCGCCCAAGCGCTCGGCGGCATCCAGCCAGGATAGCCCGCTGAACAGGCTCAGGCCGATGCCCCACAGGATCAGCAACACCAGGGTGGCGCCGCTGAAACCCAGCGCTGCCGCCAGGTTTTCGCTGATGACGATGCCCAGCATGCCGCCGGGAGCGAGCGGCAGCGCCGCCTGCAGGGAATGCAGGCGCAGGGCCTCGATGGCGCTGCTGGACAGCAGCAGAAGCAGGAAGCCGCCCGCCGCCGCCAGCAGCGAACGGCGGCTACCTTCATCCTCGTCGAGGCGATGATAGCCCCACCACACCACGTAGAGCAGGAAGGCGACCCACCACCAGGCGGAAATGCCGAACACGTACAGCATGAGGTCGGCCAGGTAGGCGCCGAAAGGTCCGCCCGCATTGTGCAAACGCGCCTCCGTGCTGCTGTGCGACCAGCCGGGGTCGGCGCGGTCGTAAGTGTAGAAGGCCAGCGCCAGATAGAATGTCAGCCCGATCAGCGCCAGCCACTTGGCTTCGCGCAGCAGGGTGGAAGGACGCGGCATGGTGGACGGCGCGCGCTGTTCGCGGGAAGGAGTCTTGGGGGCGGCCATCAATCCGGTAAGCAGGTTCAGATCAAATCAGGAGGGGAATTATACATCGCCGCTGACGGGCAATTCCGCATGCCCCGCATTTCCTCCTTCCCCGCCCAGCACCTGCTCCACCAAGCGCGCCCAGTAGGCCGCGCCGACCGGGAGGATGTCGTCGTTGAAGTCGTAATGCGGGTTGTGCAGCGTGCAGCCGCCCTCGCCCAGGCCGTTGCCGAGCCACGCGTAGCAGCCCGGCACGGCCTGCAACAGGCAGGAAAAGTCCTCCGCGCCCATCGATGGCCGCAGGCCGCTGTGCACGTTTTCCCCGCCCACCAGCGCGCTGGCCGCCTGGCGGCACCATTCGGCCTCCCTGGCGCTGTTGACGGTGGCCGGGTAGCCGCGCTGGTAGTCGAGCGTGACCTGCACGCCATGGGCCGCCGCAGTGCCGTTGCACACCCGTTCCATGGCGGCTTCCATGCGATCCTGCACTTCCGTGCGGAAGGCGCGCACGGTGCCGGAGAGTCGCGCCTGTTCGGGAATGATGTTGTAGGTGTCGCCAGCGCAAAAGCGCGTGACGCTCAGCACCGCCGCGTCGAGCGGGTCCAGGGTGCGGCTGACGATGCTTTGCAGGGCCTGCACCAGCGCCGCGCCGGCCACCACCGGGTCGGCGCCCTGATGCGGCATGGCGGCATGGGCGCCGTGGCCGCGCACCGTGATGTCGAACTGGTCCGCCGAGGCCATCACCGGGCCGGGCAGCACGGCGAACTGTCCCGCCGCCAGCCCCGGCCAGTTGTGCAGACCGAACACTGCCTCCACCGGAAAACGCTCGAACAACCCTTCCTCGACCATCACCCGCGCCCCGCCGCCGCCCTCTTCAGCGGGCTGGAAAATGAACACCACGGTGCCGTCGAAATTCCGCGTCTGCGCCAGATAGTCCGCCGCCGCCAGCAGCATGGCGGTGTGGCCGTCGTGTCCGCAGGCGTGCATGCGGCCTGCGTGGCGCGAGTGATGGGGAAAACGGTTCTGTTCCTGCAAGGGCAGGGCGTCCATGTCGGCACGCAGGCCGATGGCGCGCAGGCCGGAGCCCGCGCGCAGCACGCCCACCACGCCGGTGCCGGCCAGCCCGCGATGGACCTCGATGCCCAGGGACTCCAGGGTTTGCGCTACCAGGGCGGCGGTGCGCACTTCTTCGAAAGCGGTCTCCGGGTGGGCATGGATGTCGCGCCGCAGGGCGGCGAAATGAGGGGCCTGTTGCTGGATGCGGGAAGGAATGTTCATGGTCATCAGTACGCGCCCTCTCTTTTCAGTACCACCTTGACTGTTTTCAGCAGAATCACGATGTCGTACCACAAGGACCAGTTTTTCACGTACCAAGCATCCAGGTTGGCGCGGTCGAGAAAGGTGGTCTTGCTGCGCCCGCTGATTTGCCACAGCCCGGTGATGCCCGGTCGCGCTTGGCGATAGAGCGGGAAGGTATCGCCGTAGAATTCGATTTCCCGCTCCAGCATGGGGCGCGGCCCGACTAGGCTCATGTCGCCGCGCAGCACGTTCCACAGCTGCGGCAGTTCGTCCAGGCTGGTGCGCCGTAGCCACTTACCGACGCGCAACACGCGCGGGTCGTCCTTCAGTTTGAAATTGCCTTCCACGTATTCGGCGTGCAACTGCGGGTGCGTGGTTTTCCATTGCTCCAGCAGGGAATCGGCATGGTTGATCATGCTGCGGAACTTGTAGAAGCGGAAGGGCTTGCCGCCGCGCCCGATGCGCGGCTGGCTGAAGATGAAGGGGGCGCCGTCCTCGCGCCCGATGCGCCAGGCGACGACGGCAAACACCGGCAGCAGGACAAGCAGCAGGAAACTGGACAGCAGGATGTCCATGGTGCGCTTGAAGAAACGCGGGCCGCGCCGTGCCAGGTTGTTGCGCACGCGCAGCAGCAGCACCTCGTGGCTGAAGAAATGCGTGGTTTCCATGCCCATCAGCGGCAGGCCGGGCAGGCTGGGAATCACGTTCAGGTCGGTATAGTGAATGCTCAACTGGCGGATCAGCGGCTGCTGGTCCTGCAGGGTATCGGCGTCCAGCGCCACAATGACGTGGGGATAGCCCATTTGCCGCAGCAGCGCCATCGGGTCGTCTCCCAGCGGCAGCACGCGGATGGGCGGGACGCAAGCCAACGTCCCGGCGTTGCCGTCGGGGTCGAGCAGCGCGGTCACCACCAGCCCCATCAGCGGCTCGCTATGCAGTGCGGCGGCGGCCTCGCAGGCGTTCTCGCCGGCACCGACTATGACCGTCTGCCGCTGCCAGGCACCCAGGCGCAGCAGGATGCGCTTCACCAGCACGCGGGTCAGCGGCACCAGCAGGAAGGCCAGCGACCAGGTGGTAAGCAGCCACAGGCGGGAAAACTGCCATTTGCCGAGGAAGGACAGGGCGATATCCAGAATCGCCACCATCGCCAGGATTTTCAGGGTTTCCTGGAATTCGTCCCAGAAAGGCCTGCGCCACGAATAATGTCCGGCGTTCCAGAACCAGGCCAGCGTCACCAGCAACGCCAGTGAAAACAGCGCCATGCGAATCTGTCCCAAACCGCCCCACCAGCCGAACAGGGCTTCGTCCAGCGTATGGTCGTAAGCCCAGTTCGCGGCGCGCCCGAGGATGAAGGCGGCCAGCAGCGCCGCCGCGTCGCCCGCCAGCAGCGCAAGTTTGTTCAGGAGTGTTTGGTGGCTGCGCCAGTTCATGCCATTCCGGTCAGGCTCTCAGGTCGTCCAGGCACAGGTTCAGATTGTCGCGCCAGTCCGGCATCACCAGGCCGAATTCGCGGCGCAGCTTGTCGCCGGAAAGCACGGAGTTGGCCGGGCGCGGCGCGGGCAGGGGGTATTCGCTGGTGGCGATAGGGGTCAGGCGCAAAATCTTTTCCGGTGACGGGGTTGTCCTGGCGGCATGAGCGAAAATCGCATCGGCGAAGCCGTGCCAGGAAGTGCAGCCGGATGAGGTGAAATTGTAGATGCCGTCCAGTTCCTGCAAGCGCGTCAGGCGTTGCGCCGCGATGTGGGCGGTGGCTTCGGCGATCAAGCGGCTCCAGGTGGGGGCACCGTTCTGGTCGGCGACGATTTTCAATTCTTCGCGTTCTTTTCCCAGGCGCAACATAGTCAGCAGGAAGTTCTTGCCGCGCACGCCATACACCCAACTGGTGCGCAAGATGAGGTGCGGCACGCCGACTGCGCGCACGGCATCCTCGCCGGCCAGCTTGGTCTTGCCGTAGACGTTGATCGGGCAGGGCGCGTCCTCTTCGCGATAGGCGCCGTTCTTGCTGCCATCGAAGACATAGTCGGTGGAATAATGAATCAGGGCGGCGCCCAGGCGCTTGGCTTCCTCCGCCAGAATGCCGGGGGCAACGCCGTTGACCGCCTGCGCCACTTCCGCTTCGCTTTCAGCCTTGTCTACGGCGGTATAGGCGGCGGGATTGACGATCAGGTGCGGCTTGATCTCGCGCACCACGGCGCGGATGGCATCCGGGTTGCGCAAGTCCAGAGCCTGACGATCCAGCGCCACCACCTCGCCGAGCGGCGCGAGGGTGCGCTGCAATTCCCAGCCGACTTGGCCGTTGCGGCCAGTGACCAGTATTTTCATGGATAAACCTCCGCCAACTTAAGGGGGGTGCCCTGCGCATCCTTGGCCGAAAGGCGGGGCTGTGCGCCATCCAGCGGCCAGGGAATTCCCAGGTCGGTATCGTTCCACAGGATGCTGCGCTCGAACTCAGGCGCCCAGTAGTCGGTGGTCTTGTAGAGGAATTCGGCGTAATCCGATATCACCACGAAACCGTGGGCGAATCCGGCGGGGATCCACAGCATGCGCTTGTTGTCGGCAGAGAGTTCGACGCCCACCCACTGCCCGAAGGTCGGCGAAGCGCGGCGGATGTCCACCGCCACGTCATAGACCGCGCCGACCGTGGCGCGCACCAGTTTGCCTTGCGCTTGCTGAATTTGATAATGCAGGCCGCGCAGCACGCCTTTCGCTGAGCGGGAGTGGTTGTCCTGCACGAAGGCGTCTTGCACGCCCGTCAGTTCGGCGAACTTGCGCGCGTTGAAGCTTTCATAGAAAAAACCGCGCTCGTCGCCGAACACTTGCGGCTCGAGGATGAATACCTCGGGAATGGCGGTGGCGATGGCTTTCATCAGAATATCGTCTCCTGTAGCAGGGCCAGCAAATACTGCCCGTAACCGTTTTTACGCATCGGCGCGGCGAGGGTTTCCAGTTGTTGCGCATTGATATAGCCCATGCGATAGGCGATTTCCTCGGGGCAGGCGATTTTCAGGCCCTGGCGGCGTTCGATGGTTTCGATGAAGGTCGAGGCTTCCAGCATGGATTCGTGGGTACCGGTGTCCAGCCAGGCCATGCCGCGCCCCATCACCGCGACTTCCAGATCGCCCAGCTCCAGGTAGCGGCGGTTGACGTCGGTGATTTCCAGCTCGCCGCGCGGCGAGGGGCGGGTGGCGGCGGCGATGTCGAGCACGCGGTTGTCGTAGAAATACAGGCCGGTGACGGCGTAACGCGATTTCGGCTGCGCCGGTTTTTCTTCCAGGCTGACGGCGCGCCCGGCGGCGTCGAACTCCACCACGCCATAGCGTTCCGGGTCGTGTACCGGGTAGGCGAACACCGTGGCGCCGTGGGTTTTCTGTGCCGCGTGTTGCAGTTGCTGGCTGAAATCGTGTCCGTAAAAAATATTGTCACCCAGCACCAGTGCGCAGGACGATGACCCGACAAATTCCCGCCCGATGATGAAAGCCTGCGCCAGGCCGTCCGGGGAAGGCTGCACGGCGTAGGTGAGGTTCAGCCCCCACTGGCTGCCGTCGCCCAGCAATTGCGTAAAGCGTGGCGTGTCCTGCGGCGTGGAGATCAGCAGGATGTCGCGGATGCCCGACAACATCAGCGTGGTCAGGGGGTAGTAGATCATCGGTTTGTCGTAGACCGGCAGCAGTTGCTTGGAAACCACCTGCGTCACCGGATACAGGCGGGTGCCGGAACCCCCCGCCAGAATGATGCCCTTCATGAATGCTTCTCCCTAAATTTATGCCCCGTATTGCTTGCTGACCCACTCGCGGTAGGCGCCGCTGGTAATGTTGTCCACCCACGCGCCATGGTCGAGATACCAGCGCACGGTTTTGCGAATGCCGGTCTCGAAGGTTTCGGCGGGTTTCCAGCCCAGCTTGCGTTCGATCTTGCGCGCGTCGATGGCATAGCGGCGGTCGTGGCCGGGGCGATCCTTGACGTAGGTGATGAGCGAGGCATAGGGCTGGCCGTTGGCGGCGGGCCGCTGTTCGTCGAGGATGGCGCACACGGTGTGGATAACCTCGAGGTTGGATTTTTCATTCCAGCCGCCGATGTTGTAGGTCTCGCCCAAGCGTCCGCCCCTGAGCACTTCGCGGATGGCCGCGCAGTGGTCGCCGACATGCAGCCAGTCGCGGATGTTCTGCCCGTCGCCGTAGACCGGCAGGGGCTTGCCGTTCAGGGCGTTGAGGATCATCAGCGGGATGAGCTTCTCGGGAAACTGGAAGGCGCCGTAATTGTTGGAGCAATTGGTGGTCAGCGTGGGCAGGCCGTAGGTGTGGTGATAGGCACGCACCAGATGGTCGGAAGCCGCCTTGGAAGCCGAATAGGGGCTGTTCGGCGCATACGGGGTAGTTTCGCAAAAAGGCGCATCATCCGGCCCCAGCGAGCCATACACCTCATCCGTGGAGACGTGCAGGAAACGGAAGGCCGCACGCTCGCCCTCCGGCAATTCGCCCCAGTAGGCGCGTGCCGCTTCGAGCAGGCGAAAAGTGCCGTTGATGTTGGTTTCGATGAAATCCGCCGGGCCGTGGATGGAACGATCGACATGGCTTTCGGCGGCAAAATGCACGATGGCGCGCGGCCGGTGCTCGCGCAGCAGCTTGCCGACCAAGGCGCTGTCGCCGATGTCGCCGCGCACGAAAATGTGGCGCGCGTCGTCCTGGAGTGCGGCCAGGTTGTCGAGGTTGCCCGCGTAGGTCAGCTTGTCGAGATTGACCACCGGCGAGCGTTCGGCGGCAATCCAGTCGAGAATGAAATTTGCGCCGATGAAGCCGGCGCCGCCTGTTACCAGTATCACGATAAGTTCTCCATCATTTTGACCGCATGAGCCTTGCCGGTGGGAGGGGGCTTGGCGGCATTCATGAATATTCAGGCTAAGGGAAGCGGACTAAATTATCTCATGCCCTCATTTCGCCGGGGCGTTCAGCCAGCCGTTGATGCGCGTCATTTCATCCTCGTCCAGGGAATTCATCATCCCCTGCAAACGGATGCGCGCCATGACGTATTGATAACGCGCCATGGAGAGGTCGCGACGGACGTTCATGCGCTGCTGCTGGGCGTTGAGAATATCGATCTGCGTGCGCGTCCCTGCCTGAAAGCCCTTTTCGCTGGAATACACGGACTGGTCGGCGGAGCGCGTGGCCTGTTCCAGCGCCCGCACTTTCAGTATGCCTTCAGTGACGTTCTGGAATTCCTTGCGCACCTGCTGGCTGATTTCGCGGCGCCGCGCCTCGTATTGCGCCTTGATTTTATCCAGGTTGGCCAATGCCTGGCGCACCGCCGAATTCACCTGACCGCCCGCCCAGATCGGAATGCTGAACTGCACGCCGACCTGGGTAGTCAGGTATTGCGAATTAATGGTGTAATTGCTGTCGCTCTCGCTCTTGCTGCGCTGCGCATAGACGTCGACCGTCGGATAATGCCCGGATTTGGCTTTTTCCACTTCCTGCTGCGCGGCCTCGATATTGGCGCGGATGGCGCGCAGTTCGGCGTTGTTCTCCGTGGCGCGCGTCATCCAGGCCTCTACGTTCACCGGTGTCGGCGGTAATAATTCCAGCTTCGCGGCGTCCAGCGTGGCCAGATTTTCTACCGGCTGGTCGATGATGACCTGCAATTGGTGGCGGGTAAAGCCCACATTCTGGCGTGCCGTCAGCTCCTCCGCCAGACTCAGGTCAAGCCGCGCCTGAGCGTCGTCGATGTCGGTACGCGTACCCGAGCCCGCCTCCAGAGCACGTTTGGCGGCAGCCAGTTGCCCGGCATAGGCATCTTTCTGGGCCAGCACCAGGGCCAGTTGCTCCTGCGCCAGCAGGGCTTCGAAATAAGCGCCGGAGAGGCGCACCAGCAGGTCCTGGCGATCCTTGTCGAGCACGGCATCGGCGTTGGCAACCTGGAATTGCGCCTGCTTGTACTGGGCAAAATTATATTTGCGGTACAGCGGCTGGCGCACGCTGACGGCGGCGCTGGTTCCCATGTATTCGTAACTGCGGGTGACCGGGCCGCTAAACCCCATCGTCTCGCCGTCGGTCCAGTTCTTGCTGCGCGTACCGTTCGCCGACAAATTGGGCATCAACTGGGCGCGCGCCTGCGGCAGCGCTTCCTGTCCGGCCCGGTTGGCGGCCAGCGCGGCCTGATAAAGGGCATCATTTTGCAGCGCCAGATGATAGCCCTGCACCAGATTCAGCGCATGGGCGCTCGTGCAAGCCAGCAGCAGAATGGCGCCCATCCCACAAAATTTGCCGAAGTTCATCTCACTCCTCCTTCATGGAAGCGGCCAGGCGCTTCAGCAATGGATGCAGCAGGTAGGTTAACACGGTGCGCTCGCCGGTCTTGATGACCACTTCCACCGGCATTCCGGGCTGTAGTTGGCGGCTACCCAGTTCCTTCATGCCCTCCGGCGTGACGGAAACGCGCGCCAGGTAGTAAGTCAGGTTGGTTTGCGGTTCGGTAATCAGGTCGCCGGAAACCGACTCAACTTTCCCCGGCACCACCAGTTGCGGCGAATGGGCAAAGGAGGAGAAACGCACGTCCGTCACCAGCCCCGGCTGCACGCGGTCGATCAGGTGCGGTGCCACCTTGGTCTCGATCAGCAGAATTTCGTTATTCGGCACGATGTCCATGAGCTTCTGCCCAGGCTGGATCACGCCGCCCACGGTCTGCACCGCCAGCCCGACGACCTGGCCTTCGGCGGGCGCGCGGATCACCATGCGCGCCAGTTCCTCGCTGGAAGCCTTGAATTTTTCCGTGTCCGCCTGCACGTCGAGGCGCACGGCGGCCATCTGGGTGTCCACTTCCTTGCGGTATTCCTGTCGGCGCTGGATGGCGCGCATCTTCATTTCGGCGATGGCGCTACGGGTGCGCGAAATATTGCCCTGCAATTCCGCCAGCGCGCCCGAGACATCCGCCGCAGCGCGTTCCAGTTCAAGCTGGCGGTTACGCGGCGCATAGCCTTCCTTGACTAGGTCGCGGGTGCCCTTGAGTTCCTCCTGCAGCAACGCCAACTGGTTCCTGCGGCTTTGCTGCATGCCCTCGTAGCCCTGGATGGCCGCCTGCTGCCCCTGGATGCTTTCCTCGATGGCCTGCATGTCGGCCTGCAAGGACATGCGCCGCGACTGGAGCAATTGTTGCTGGTTGCTGATGTGTTGCTGGATCAGCGGATCGCTCGCCGCTTTCAGCAGGTCGGGGTGAAAATTGATTTTTCCCTGCCCCGCCTGTTCCGCCACCAGGCGGCCTTCCATCGCCCGCAGGCCCAGATAGCGCTGGCGTATCGCTTCGTGATTGGCGCGCGCCACGGCATCGTCGAGGGAGATGACCACCTGGTCTGCAATGACGAACTGACCTTCCTTCACCAGCACCTCCTTGACGATGCCGCCGGAGAGGTGCTGCACGGCCTTGCGCTTGGTGTCGATCGCCACCATGCCGGGGGTCGGCACCCCTTCATCCAGCGGCGCCAGCCCCATCCACAGGAGAAAGCCGCCGAAGCCCAGACCCAGCACCCACAGGCCGAGACGCATCGGTTGCAGGGTGTTGGTAGGCGGCACGATTTCGCCTTCCACCACGGTGTTGCCGATCCTTGTTGAACGGGGGGCGGAACTCGCCAGTTTGTTGTCCATAGCCATGAGCAGATTCCCAGTAAAATTCGTTTGCCAAAGTGAATGATTGTCCGGTCAAGCCGGTTGCGCCGCAGGAGGCGCCTCGCCGCCCGCATCGGCCGGCGGCGCTTGCGCCGCTCGGGGCTGCAAGGCGGCGATGACTTCGTCGCGCGTGCCGTAGATCTGGATGGCGCCGTCGCGCAGCACCAGGATGCGGTCGGCCACGCCGACGATGTGCGTGCGGTGGGTAATCAGGAACACCGTCTTGCCCTGAGCCTTGAGGTCCTGCACGGCTTTGACCAGCGCGGCTTCGCCGACGTCGTCCAGGTTGGAATTCGGCTCGTCCAGCACAATCACGCTGGGGTCGCCGTACATGGCGCGCGCCAGGCCGATGCGCTGGCGCTGGCCGCCGGAAAGCAGGTTGCCGGCTTCGCCCATGGTGGTGTCGTAGCCGCGCGGGAAATGCAGGATCATGTCGTGCACGCCGGCGCGGGTCGCGGCCTGGATCACCTTTTCCGCGTCAATGATGCCGAAGCGCGCAATGTTTTCGGCGATGGTGCCGTCGAACAGCTCCATGTCCTGCGGCAGGTAACCCAGGTGCGGCCCCAGCTCGTCCCGGTTCCAGCTTTGGATCGGCTCGCCGTCGATCAGCACCTTGCCGCTGACGTTCGGCCAGATGCCGACCAGGGCGCGCGCCAGGGTGGATTTTCCAGAGCCGGAGGGGCCGATGACCGCGACCACGCCGCCCGCCGGGAAGTCTGCACTCAAGCCCTTGAGGATGGGCGTTTCGCGTCCCGGTGCGGTGGCGATGAGATTTTCCAGGCGCATGTGCCCTTGCGGCGTGGCATGGATCGCCCCCGCCGGACGCTCCGGGTGCTTGGCGAGCAGGTCTTCCAGGCGCACAAAAGCGCTGCGTGCCGCGATGAAGGATTTCCAGGTGCCGACCAGCAGGTCGATCGGTTGCAGGGCGCGCGCCATCAGGATATTGGCGGCGATCATGGCGCCCGGCGACAGCTCGCCTTCGATCACCAGCAGCGCGCCCGCGCCCAGCGACAGCGACTGAAAAGTGTAGCGCACGAATTTGGTGAAAGCCTGCACGCGCGTGCCGATGTCGTGCGACTTCGCATTTAGCGCCAGGTGCTGCTGGTGGCGAGTCAGCCAGCGGCGGCGCAGGTCGCCCAGCATGCCCAGCGACTCGATCACCTCGGCGTTACGCAGCTTGCTGTGCACGAAGGTGTTGACCTGCACGCCGGACTGCGAGGCATTCTCGACCGGTGCCTGGGTCAGGCGGTTGCCGACCCACGCCACGACGATCAATATGACGGCAAAAATCAGCGACAACAGCCCCAGCATGGGGTGCAACAAATAACAGACCACCATGTAGATCGGCATCCACGGCGCGTCCATGAAGGCGAACAGCCCGTTGCCGGTCAGGAACTGGCGCACGTTGGTGAGATCGGTAAAGGCCTGCACCGGGTTGTGCCCGAGCTGGTTGAGATAGGCTTCGAAGCTGGCGTTGAACACCCGCGAGTTGAGCTGTTGATCGAGGCGCACCCCGGCGCGCACCAGCAGGCGCGAGCGCGACCATTCGGCGAAAGCCATGACGATGAACAGGAACAGCATCACCAGGGTGAGCGCCACCAGGGTCAACTGGTTGTAACTGACCAGCACGCGGTCGAACACTTGCAGCATATACAGCGAGGGCGTGAGCATCAGCAGGTTGACCACCATGCTGAAAATCATGCATACCGCGAATTCGCGGCGGAAAGACCATAGCGTGGCAGTCAATTCGCTACGCTGAAAAAAGGAAGGTTTCTTCATGGCTCCGGACAGAGGGTTGTTGCTCGGGATGGGGGGGGTATTCGCGCGCATCATCAGCCTCCCGCCAGCGCTGGCGTCCCGGTGACGGGGGCCGGGGTCGGCGCCGCCACGGCCGGCTGGGCGGCGCGCTGCAGGGCGGCCAGCACCTCGTCGCGCGGTCCGTAAGCCTGCACCTGGCCGTCGCGCAGGATCAGCATGCGGTCCACCGCCGCCAGCACGCTGGTGCGGTGGGTAATCACGATCAGGGTGGTGCCGCGCGCCTTCAGTTCGCGCAAGGTTTGCACCAGCGCCGCTTCACCGGCCTCGTCCAGGCTGGAGTTGGGTTCGTCCAGCACGATGAAGCGCGGGTCGCCGTAAATGGCGCGCGCCAAGCCCACGCGCTGGCGTTGTCCGCCGGAGAGAAAACAGCCGTCGTCGCCGATGCGCGTTTCGTACCCATCGGGCAGGGCCACGATCATGTCATGCACGCCGACCATGCGGGCGGCGGCCTCGACCTGGGCCATGTCAATGTCGCCGAAGCGGGCGATGTTTTCCGCCAACGTGCCGTCGAACAACTCCACGCCCTGCGGCAGATAGCCGAGGTGCGGGCCGAGTTCCGCCTTGTCCCACGGAAAGATGTCGACCCCGTCCAGTCGCACCTTGCCGCTGGCAGTGGGCCAGATGCCCATCATCAGGCGCGCCAGCGTCGATTTTCCGGAAGCCGAGGGGCCGACGATGGCGACGATTTCGCCCTTGGGAACCACAAAACTCGCGCCGCGGATAATCATCGCCGGGGAGCCGGGCGCACCGGCTACCACCGCTTCCACGCTCAAGGTGCCGCTGGGCGGCGGCAGGGACATGCCGGCTTCGCGTGCGGGAACCATGATCAGCAGCTTGTCCAGGCGCTGGTAGGCGTCGCGCGCATTAACCACCTGTTTCCATTGGCCGATGACCTGTACGATCGGCGCCAGGATGCGTCCGCCGAGAATCGAGGCCACCAGGATCAGCCCGAAACTGCCGTTATGGTCTCCGGCGATCACCAGCCAGGCGCCGACGCCCAGCAACAAGGAGGTTTGCGCCATTTGCACGAATTTTGATGCGGCGCTGCTGGCACCCGCCTGGTCGGAAGCATGGGCCTGCATATAGAGGAATTCCTGCTGCTTTTTCATCCAGCGTTCGTGAATGTGGCGCAACATGCCCATTGCCTCGATCACCTGGGCGTTGCGCAGGGTGCCGTTGGCATAATTCTGCGCTTCGATGGCGCTGCGGTTGGCGCGCGTCAGCGGCGGCTGGGTGTTGCGTTCGGTCAGCCAGGCCAGCGCCACCTGCGCCAGCGCGCCAACCACGGAAACATAGCCCATTACCGGGTGAATCCAGAACACCAGGACGATCAACAACAAGGACATCGGCACGTCCATGATCGCCAGCAGCGCCGGCCCGGAAATGAACTCACGCACCGCGCGCTGGTCGTTGATTGCCTGGGAGGTGCCGCCGGCAACACGGCGCAGATTGGCCTCGAATACGCTGTTGAAGACGCGCTCACTGCTGGCGGCATCGAATTTGAGGCTGGCCTGGTGCATGACCTGCCCGCGCACCCATTCGAGCATTTCCATCAGAATATACATGCCCACCACCAGCACGGTCAGCATCACCAGCGTCATCATGCTGCGGCTATTCACTACCCGGTCGTACACTTCCAGCATGTACAGCGTGGGCGCCAGTATCAGCAAATTGGTGAAGAAACTGAAAAACAGCGCGCGGCGGACGAAGGGTTTCAGGGCGAGCAAGGCGTCGTGCAGCTCGGAGCGGTTTTCGGCGGGCTTCATGCATGTACCTCGGCGGTTTTAACTAATTTCATGGCGTTCAATCCGTTATTGGTCTGTAGCTGGGCGTGTATTTGCCGGGCAGCTTGTTGCGGCGCGTGCGGACTTTCCGCTTCGTTTTTCTCTTCCGGCACCACCAGCAGGTATTCCGGCAACTCCCCCGAGGCCGTCGGCTCCTCGTTACGCGGGTCATCGCCTTCCGCCGCCGGAGAAAACCAGAACGACAGGCGGAAGCCCTGTGCCACCCGCTCCAGGACAATCTCGCGCAATTTGTCGTGTTCGAAGCGCGCCTGGTCTTCCGGTTTCAGTTCCAGTTGGAAACGCATCCTGCCGTCCAGGGTGTACATCGACAACTGGCCTTTCTTCAGACTCAGGGTATGGCGGTCGAAATACACCGGCGAGCCGGGCTGGAAGCGGATCAGGGGGATGGCCTGTTCCGGGTTTTTGGCGATGTTCCACGGGCTGGCGGGGTGTTGCAACACTAGGCGATAGGAACGCGACACCGAATAAATGGCGTTGCACACCATTTGCGAACCCATCAGCGGGAAACGCTCGCGCAAGCCGTGATACGTCAGATGGTGCAGCGCCACGCGGTTCCAGCAGCGGTTTTGTTGTGCCACCGGCGCCAGCGCGTTGCAGACTTCGGCAAACGCGGTTTGCAGTTCCTGCAAGCGTGCGCTTTGCTCATCGTTGGCGTTGAGGAGAATATGCAGCGAAAAGTTCATATAGGAGATAATATCATGCTGCCGCCGCGCCTGACCAGAAAAACTTTGCCGCCTACAAAGACGCGGGCTGCGTTTGCGCGAGCCCGACCAGGGAGAGCGGGGCGACAATCCCGGAAATGCTGGCGGCATCTTCCGTGACGCCCGCCAGCATGCCTCTCAGGATGCCCAGGTCGGTGGTATGAATCGGATCGCTCACCGAATAATGGCGCGCAAGGGCGGTTTTATTCGCCAGCAGGGCGGCGGCGGCGGCAAAGTTGCCGTCCGTGGTGGCAGACAGGAAGTTGACGGCGTCCAGGGCAATGATTCCGGCGCTGTCCCCGGCGCCGAGGCGCGCTTCAAAATAGGCTTGGGCGGTGTTTCCGCCTGGCGTGCCCGCGGCCAGGCCGAGGTTAGTCATCAGGATGCCGGTCTGCGCCGGCACTTCATCCCTTCCCGCCAGAAAGGTACGGAAAGCGGGGGATTGCGCAAGCAAGCGCGCCAGTTCCGCCGTGGAGGCCGTGTCGGCGATTTCCGCCATGAGCGGCAGGAAATCCGCCCCCGGCGCCGCGCCGAACAACGCGATGACGATCTTCACCACGTCGTCGAGTTCCGCTGAGGAAATGTCCGCAAGCGCGAGCGGCGCCGGGATGGCGGGCGGCGGGCCGTAAATGGCCGCCACGCCGGCGGCATCCTCGGCAGACAAGGCGGTCAGGCCGTTGTAGTAGGGGTACATCAGCGCACTGGCGTTGGCGGAGTGATCAAGGCCGATGGCATGGCCCAACTCGTGCATGGCCGTGCTGCGAAAGCCGCTGGAGGTGGCCAAGTCACCGCTGCTCAGGTCGCCGCTGTCGAAGATGACGGTGGCCTTGCCGATAATCTCGCCAGCGGCGTTTGACCACACGGTGGCTTCCGCCAGCGTGCCGCCACGCCCATCCAGCCAGGCTTTCCCGAAACGGATGCCGGAGTAGGCGGAATCGGGTACCTCGATTAAATTGATATACCCCGCAGCTTCCCATGCACTCGCGGCGGCGCGGATATCTTCCCTTTCCCGCGCGCTCAGCGGGGTGACGGTCGCCGGGTAGTCACCATAAGTGCGCGACAACTCGGCGCTCAAGTCGAGATCGGCAAAACTCCACAGCACGGCGCCGCCCGGCGCGCCCAGGGCTGCCGAATCCCCCCATTTGCTGCCCATGTAAACCCACCCGCTGGAACGGGTGCTATAAGCGTAACTGGTCATGTTCATAGCGCTATTTTATCTCATCTTGTGGTGCGCCATGCCGTGCCAGACATCCCAGGTACAGCGCCGGATCGGGGGCGCTACGGGTGCGTTGCGCCTGCCACAGCATTTCACCCAGGCAATCGAGCAGGATATGCTCGGCATCGTGTTCCGCGCCGCTTGAGGCAAGCAGGCGCCGGTAATGCGCGACGATGCCGCGCGGCTGGTCGATGGAAAGCTGCTCGCGGATCGCCAGGTGCATGCTCAAATGCAAAAATGGGTTGGTTTCCCCGTTTTCCGGCAGATAGTCGCGTTCCAGGAATTTCTCCGGCTTGTCTAACTGGGCGTGGTATTCGGGGTGCAGCAGCATCACCGCCAGCGCCATTTTCTCCAGGGGGGTCAGCGGCGTGCCGTCGCGCTGCTTCGCCCAGGTATCGAACAAAAAGCGGCGCGCCTGGTCGCGGCTGGGGCTAAACATGGGGAAGCACCTTTTCCTTGAAGCCGCACAGGTCGCGGATCAGACACGCGCCGCAATCCGGCTTGCGCGCCTTGCACACGTAGCGTCCATGCAGGATCAGCCAGTGGTGGGCATTGCGGCGGAAGGGCGGGGGCACGGCTTTCAGCAATTTCCTTTCCACTTCTGCCACGTTCTTGCCGGGCGCCAGCCCGGTGCGGTTGGCGACGCGGAAAATATGGGTATCGACGGCAATGGTTTCCTCGCCGAAAGCGGTGTTGAGAATGACGTTGGCGGTCTTGCGCCCGACGCCCGGCAGGGCTTCCAGCGCTGCGCGGCCTTGCGGCACCTCGCCGCCGTGGCGTTCGAGCAGCAGGCGACAGGTTTCGATGAGATGGCGGGACTTGGATTTGTACAGGCCGATGGATTTCACATAGTCCTCCAGCCCCGCCTGCCCCAGTGCCAGCAGTGCCTGCGGCGTGGCGGCTGCGGCAAACAGGCGGGCGGTGGCGAAATTGACGCTTTTGTCGGTAGCCTGCGCCGAGAGCACCACCGCCACCAGAAGCTCAAAAGGGTTGCGGTAGTGCAATTCGGTGGCCGGTTCAGGGTTGGCGGCCTGCAAGCGCTCGAAAAGCGCGCGGCGTTGGTCGGCATTCATGCGCCAATCTTATTATTTTTTGTTCTATTTCGTCAGTGCCAGAAACACCTCCGGCAGGCGCTCGGGCAGGCGCTGGAGGTTGTCGAGCACCGTGTATTGCCTGCCGAAGATGTCGGCCACGTAGTCGTCGGCCCCCGGTTTCAAACGTCCGTCGAGGTTGATGCAATAGGTGTAGATATTTTTCTGGTCAAGCTCTTTCACCGCCTGGCGCGCGTCCTCGATCAGCAGGCGCTCGTCCGGGCTGTCCACGTCGGAAGGCTGGCCGTCAGTGAGAATCAGCATCAGCTTCTTGTCGGCCTGGCGCGCTTCCAGGTAATGGGCGGCGTGGCGCATGGCCGCGCCCATGCGCGTGGAATAACCGGCCTCCATCGCGGCCAGACGCGCCTTCACTTCGTCGTTCCAGCTTTCGCTGTAGCCCTTGATGTGGAAATAGCGCACCTCGTGGCGGGTGTTGGAATGAAAACCGGCGATGGCGAACTTGTCGCCCAGCTTGTCAATGGCCCAAGCCAGCAGGGAAACCGCTTCGCGGCTGAGTTCCAGAATGGTTTGCTCGCTGCCGGGCACCTTTTCCTTGAGCGATTCGGACAGGTCCAGCAGCAACAGCACCGCGATGTCGCGCCCGTTGGTGCGGTGGCTCATGTTGATGCGCGGGTCGGGCGTGGCGCCGCTCTTGAAGTCGATCAGCGAGCGGATGGCGATGTCCAGGTCCAGTTCGCTGCCTTCCTCCTGGTAGCGGATGCGTACCTTGTCCTGCGGCTTGAGCAGATCCAGCAGGCGCTTCAGGCGCTTGGCGATGTCGGCGTGCTTTTCCAGCAGGCGGTCGATTTCCCCTGCGTGGCCTGCGGGGTGCAAGGCTTCGTAGACGCTCGCCCAGTCCGGGCGGTAGGTCTGGCTCTGGTAGTCCCATTCCGGGTAATGGCGCGGCGGCAGACCCTCGATTTCATCGTTGAGATTGACCTTGCGCTCCAGGTCGAAGGCTTCTTCCTCATCGCCTTCCTCGATGAACAGCCACATCTGGCGGTTGTCGTCGCGGTAGTCGATCACCGTGTCGGCAAAGAATACGTTGGCGAGTTGGTCGCTCTGGCGGCGCGTGCGCGTCACGTATTGCAGCGCCAGCGCGGCGACTTCGGCGGTGCTCGACGCGCCTGCGCCGAGCAGGGCGTGGAAGCGCTGCACGAAATCTCGCAATAGCGGGTCGCAATAGGGATGCTGCGGATCGAGAAAGGCGCGCGACAACATCGCCAGCCTGTGACGCAGACAGGACTGGGTCTGCGGGTCGCAGGCATCTTCTACGGGCTGCGGATGCAGGCCCAGGAAAATGCGGCGCAGACCGGGATATTCGCGCATCAACAGGGTCTCGACGCGGGCGTCCTCGAAAAACTCCACCGCCATGCGCTGGAAAGGACTCCAGTTATCGGCCACCTGGGGCTTGCTCCAGCGCCGGTGACCAACCATGTGCGCGAGCACGGCGCGGTAGCGGTCAAGGCCGGAAATTACGGCATCCCCCGTGGGAGCGGGCTTGCCCGCGAGCTTTTGAGTTTGCCGCGAAACAGGCGAAAGACTCGCGGGCAAGCCCGCTCCCACCGGTGCCCCCTTTTCCGCCGGGGCGGGAATCACGAAATCGTCATACACATCCGGCACGCGCATGCCCAACTGGTCGCAATAAGGAATGGGCTTGCGCAATTCGTCGAAGGCGGTCGAATAGGGCACCAGGTGGTCGCTGTCTTGCCACAGGGCGCGCAAATACAGATCCAGCTTGCGCTCCACGTCGGCGAACAGGGTGCCGTGGCGCTCGCGTTGCAACACCGCGCGGCTGTCCGGCGATTTCAGGGCGAAATATTCCTCCTGGCGGATCGGATGGTGGCTGGTGTTGCGGATGCCGTATTCCACCCAGTTCTTCAGCCCCGCCAGGGAAAGCTGGCCGAGCAGGAACGGCGCTTGCTGGAACAGGGCCGGCAAGCCGGGGCTGGGAATGGTCTGGTGGAAACCGTGGATCGAACCGGTGGTGCGCGCCATCAGGTCGAGGGCGATTTCCAGGTAGTCCTCCAGCTGTTCGCGGCTCAGCAGGCGGCGCGCCACCGCCGCCAGCGATTGCAGGAACGGCGTGATGGCGCGGCCGTTGGGCGACTTCCACATCTTGCGCACGGCGTTCATCACCGGCAGCACCGCTTCTTCGCCGAGCACGGCAGCGGTGGGCGGCCATTCCTCCAGGAAGATCAGGATCGGCTCCGCGCCGTGTCCCATCTTGCCCAGCACGCGCGCGCTTTCCAGATAATCGTTCAATCCGTCGCGCGTCAGCACCGCCAGCGCCTCGGCCATGCAGTCCTCGAACACTTCGTCAACCTGCGGAAAGCGGCTGTCGAGTTGCGCCCAATAGGCCTTCATTAGGGGGTGCTGGTATTCGGGTGGGGTCATGTCGTTACCCATGGTCACGTAGGGTGCAATCCGCGAAGCGCATTGCACCGGGTGGTTGAGCGGACCGCTGAGGGTGGATTTGCGGCATCCGGCGCAATGCCCTGCGGGGATTGCGCCCTACGATAATCATCACCCGAACACCGCGTCAATGGCGTGATCCAGCGTGACGCGGATGTCGGCGTCGTCGGTGATCGGGCGCACCAGCGCCATGCGGCAGGCGTCGCGCGGCGCCACCCCGCCCTTGATGAGGGTGGCGGCATACACCAGGAGGCGCGTCGAAATCCCCTCGTCGAGGCCGTGTCCCTTGAGGTTGCGCGCCGCCGTGGCGATTTTCACCAACTGGGCGGCAATGGTCGGCTCCAGCCCGGCTTCCGTGGCCACGATGCCTGCCTCCAGAGTGGCCTCCGGGTAATCGAAATCGAAAGCGGTGAAGCGCTGCTTGGTGGATTGCTTCAGGTCTTTCATCAGGCTCTGGTAGCCGGGATTGTAGGAAATCACCAACTGAAAGTCGGGGTGGGCGGCCAGCAACTCACCCTTCTTGTCCAGCGGCAAGGTACGGCGGTGGTCGGTCAGCGGATGGATCACCACCGTGGTGTCCTGGCGCGCCTCCACGATCTCGTCCAGATAGCAGATTGCCCCGATGCGCGCCGCCACGGTCAGCGGCCCGTCCAGCCAACGCGTGCCGCCCGCGTCAAGCAGGTAGCGCCCGACCAGGTCGGAAGCGGTCATATCCTCGTTGCAGGCCACGGTAATCAGCGGCCTGCCCAGTTTCCACGCCATGTATTCGATGAAGCGCGACTTGCCGCAGCCGGTCGGCCCCTTGACCATCACCGGCAGGCGCGCCGCGTAGGCGGCCTTGAAAAGCGTGACTTCATTGCCCTGCGCCTGGTAAAAAGGCTGCTGGAGAATGTGGTACTGGTCAATGGGCGTGCTCGCGGCGGGAAGAGTCATGGCGGTTTCCTCGAAGGGTTTCAGGTTCTGACAGATGATACCCGCGTTTTCCATAAATAATAGTCATGGTTTTTTATTAGGATGATAATGAATTGCTTATTGTTGTGACTAAATTCTGTTGATGCGTTGCGGGCGCCCTGCGTGTCCCGCTTGCCACACCTATCCTGGATCGTGCCCATGTCACGGATTTGCCAGACTTTCCTCAGGATTTGCGTGTAGAATCGCCGCTGCTCAATTTTTTCTGCGCTTTCTTCAAGAGAATTACCATGCCGATCAACCATTCCGACGCGCGCCAGAAAGCCGGCGTGCTTGCCGAAGCACTCCCCTACATCCAGCGTTTTCACCGCAAAACCATCGTCATCAAATACGGCGGCAACGCCATGACCGATGAGAAGCTCAAGCACGGTTTCGCCCGCGATGTGGTGCTGCTCAAGCTGGTCGGCATGAATCCGGTGATCGTGCATGGCGGCGGCCCGCAAATCGACGACCTGTTAAAGCGCGTCGGCAAGGTAGGCGAATTCATCCAGGGGATGCGCGTCACCGATGCGGACACCATGGCGCTGGTCGAGATGGTGCTCGGCGGACAAGTCAACAAGGACATCGTCAACCTCATCAACCAGCATGGCGGCAAGGCCGTCGGTCTGACCGGCAAGGACGGCTCCTTCATTCGCGCCAAGAAATTGTTGATCCCGCACAAGGATAACCCGGAAGACCTGATCGACATCGGCCAGGTCGGAGAAATCGTCTCCATCGATCCTTCGCTCATCGGCCTGCTCGATTCCGGCGCTTTTATCCCGGTCATTGCGCCCATCGGCGTGGGCCGGGACGGCGAAACCTACAATATCAACGCCGACGTGGTGGCCGGCAAGATCGCCGAAATTCTCAAGGCGGAAAAACTGGTTTTACTCACCAACACCCCCGGCGTGCTGGACAAGGCGGGCAATCTGCTCACCGGCATCACCCCGCGCGAGATTGACGGCATGGTCGCCGACGGCACGCTGTCCGGCGGCATGTTGCCGAAGATCGGCTCGGCGCTGGATGCGGCGCGTAGCGGGGTGAGAAGCGTACACATCATTGATGGCCGCGTAGAACATGCCTTGCTCCTGGAAATCCTCACCGATGACGGGGTCGGCACGCTGATCAAGGCCGCCTGACGTGAATTCCCGGCTTTCCCGATGAATGGATTTTTCGGGCCAGCCATTGCGCTGGCCAACCGCCTTAGCTACCCGCACAAATTTTTCGTTGCGGCGTTGCTTATCGCCGCTACCCTGGCAATCAATCTGGCATTGATCCTGCCCGAACTGGATAGCGGCATCGATGCGACGCGCAAGGAACAACAGGGCGTCGAATACGTTCGCGCCCTGCGCGTATTGTTGGCTGACGTGCAGCAAAGCCGCGGCATGTCCAGCGCCTGGTTGAGCGGCGACGAAGCCTTTCTGGCGGGGCTGGAAGCCAAGCAAAAAGATGTCGAAAAGGCCATCCGTGCCGTGGATGATCTCGACCAGCGGCTAGGCGAAATCCTTAAGACCCGCGAGCGCTGGTCCGACTGGAAAGCACGCTACAAACAACTCAGCCAGCCGTTGCGCGGTGCGGCGCCGCAGCAAAGCTTCATTGTGCACACCGAACTGATCGCCCGGCTTCTCGGCCTAGTTGCCCACCTTGCCGACCAGTCGGGGCTGTCGCTGGACGGCGACATTGACAGCCACCATCTGGCACGGGCGACGACAGCGGGGTTGCTGCATCTTTCCGAACATATGGGGCAGGCGCGCGCACTGGGTAGCGGCATCGCGGCACGAGGCCGTATCAATAGCGAGGACAAAACACGGCTGATCGTGCTGATCGGCCTGATCGAATCCTCCGCCGAAACGCTTAATAACGACTTCCAACTCGCGGCGGAAGCCAATCCGTCGTTGCGTGCGTCAATACAAAAGTCCGCGCGCATCAGCCTGGCTTCCGCCATGTCAGTGGCCCATTCTGTGCGGGTAGGGTTCGTCCATGCGCGCGACATTGACCTCAACCCCACCGGCTTCTTTGCCGACGTCACGCAAGCCATCGAGCGGAATTTCCGCCTCCACGATACCGTGGCCACCAGCTTGGACAAATTGCTGGAAACCCGCGTCAAGCGCCTGATGATGCGCAAGACGGCGACCCTCGGTTTCGCCGCCATCACCTTGTTGCTGGTAGGCTATTTTTTCATCGGCGGCTATCTCTCGATGATCCGCTCTATCCGCCAGATCAGCCAGGCGGCCGACCGCTTGGCGGCGGGGGATCTCGGCAGCCGCATCACGGTGGATGCGCGCGACGAAATGGCGGAAGTGGCGGGCAGTTTCAATCACATGGTCGACAAGCTGGAGCGCACTTTCCAGCAGGTGCGGGCATCAGAGCAATCGCTGCTGAAGGCGCGTGACGAACTGGAAGAGCGCGTGCAGGAACGCACCCAGGCGCTGGAATCGCTGAATGCGGAACTGGTTGCCGCCTACGCCGAGATGGCGAAGACCATTGGGTCGCTCGAAGACCTGAAATTCGCCCTGGACGAACACGCCATTGTCAGCATCGCCGACAAGCGCGGCATCATCACCTTCGTCAACGACAAATTCTGCGAAATTTCCAAATATGCCCGCGAGGAGTTGCTCGGGCAGGACCATCGCATCATCAATTCCGGCTACCATTCCAAGGAGTTCTTCCGCAGCCTGTGGAAGACCGTGTCCTCCGGCAAGGTATGGCACGGCGAAACCCGCAACCGCTCCAGGGACGGTTCGTTCTACTGGGTAGCTTCGACCATCGTCCCGCTGCGCGACGGCAACGGCGACATCGCTCAATACATTTCGGTACGCACCGACATTACTCAGCGCAAGCTTGCCGAAGAATCGCTGCAAGCCAGCAACGAGCGCTTCCGCAGCACCTTCGACCTGGCGCCGATCGGCATGGCGTTGGTGGGGCTGGACGGGGAACTGTTGCAGGTCAATAACGCGCTGGTGGACATTCTCGGCTATACGCCCGGTGAATTGACCGGCAAACCGATGCAGGAGTTGCTGCACGACGATGACCTGAAATCGTGGGTGTTCCTGATCGTGCAGGCGCTGGACGAAGAGGTCAATACCTTCGGCCTGGAGATCCGCTACATTCACAAGGACGGGCACGAGGTGTGGGCATTGCTGAACACCACCTTGTTGCGCGATGCTCAGCAGGAGCCTTTGTATTTCATTTCGCAGATACAGGACATCACCCAGCGCAAGCACATGCTGGAGGAGTTGCGCAACGCCCACCGCGAGGCACAGGAAGCCTCGCAGCTCAAGTCGGAATTCATCGCCACCATGAGCCATGAAATCCGCACGCCGATGAACGCCATTATCGGCATGAGCGAATTGCTTTCCTACACCGAACTGACCGAGGAACAGCAAGACTACGCACGCATCGTCCACACCTCGGCCAATGCGCTGATGGACATCATCAACGACATTCTCGATTTCTCCAAGATGGACGCCGGCAAGATGGTGGCTGAGGTCATCGAACTGGCACCGCTGGAAATTGTCGAAAACGCTGCCGAACTGATGTCGCCGCGGGCGCACGAGAAAAAAATCCAACTGGTCACCTTCGTTGCGCCGGAGATCCCCATACAGTTGATGGGCGACCCCGGACGCCTGCGCCAGGTGCTGCTCAATCTGCTCGGCAACGCCATCAAGTTCAGCGAGCACGGGCGGGTGGCGGTAAGAGCCACCCTTTCTTCGCGCACCAGCGACTATTGCGTGCTGCGCTTCGAGGTAGCCGATACCGGCATCGGAATCGGCAAGGAGGCCCTCGGACGCCTCTTCCAGCCCTTTGTGCAGGCGGACGGATCGACCACCCGCAAGTACGGCGGTACCGGCCTAGGGCTGGCGATCTGCTTCCGTCTGGTCGAACTGATGGGCGGTGAAATCGGTGTCGACAGTGTCGAAGGTCAGGGCTCCACCTTCTGGTTCATTCTGCCGCTCAGACTGGCCGCAGCCCCCTTGCCTGAGTCCCTGCGCCCGCTCGCCGCACGCACGCTGGTGGTTGATGATGACGAAATCAGCCGCGAAATCCTGGCCCGCTACCTGACCAGTCGCGGCCTGCCGTGCAGCATCGCGCGCGATGCCATTCAGGCGCGGGAGATGCTGCGCGCCAGCGCGCGCGACCAGCAGCCCTACGAACTGGTGGTCGTCGATCTGATGATGCCTGGTGCCGACGGCTTCGCGTTAGCCAGTGCCATTAAGGACATTTCTGAAAACAAGCCGCCAAGCCTAATCATGCTGACCGCTTTTGACCAGCCGGGAATGCGCAACCGCGCGCTTACTGAAGGCTTTGCCGCCTATTTGGTTAAACCGGTAAAAAAGTCTCTGCTGTTCAACGCCATAGAAGAAGTCCTGAACGCCCGCCAGGGTGCCGCCCCCCCTCTGCCGTTGTCGGCGCGGCAAGCATCGGCGACTGCAGCAATACCGGCAGACAACATTTCTCGCGCCGAAGCCAAAATCCTGATCGTCGAGGATAGCCCGATCAACCAGAAGCTCACCGTTGCCCAGCTTTCCCGCCTGGGCTATCGCGCTGACATTGCCGAGAATGGGCGTGCCGCACTGGATGCCCTCGAAAACCAGGCCTACGATCTGGTGCTGATGGATTGCCAGATGCCGGTGATGGATGGCTTTGCAGCCACCCGTGCGATTCGCGAAAAGGAAAAGAGCAGCGGAGCGCATCTGACCATCGTCGCCATGACTGCCAACGCCATGCAGGGCGACCGCGAAAACTGCATTCTCGCAGGAATGGACGATTACCTGTCGAAGCCGGTAGTCATGGACGAATTGAGGGCTCTGTTGGAACAGCGCGTTACCAAACAGGGAAGCCGTACCGCAACGGCGGGCAAGAGTACAAACAACCCGTCCCCGGAACTGAAACCGGTGCTCGACACGCATATCGTTGAAGAATTGCATCACTTGGTGGGCCGTGAGTTTTCCGACATCTTGCGCATCTTCTTCGACGAAACCCCCGGTTTGATCGCTACCATGCAGCAGGCCGTCGTTGCCGGGGATTCCGAACTGGCGATGCGCATCGCGCACCGCATGAAATCAAGCAGCGCCAGCATGGGCGCGTTACGCTTGTCCGATGCTTGCCGCGAAATCGAATACTCGGCACGTACCGGGGTTATCAGTGCTCCCACCCTTGATCTGGCGGCCCGGCTGGATGATGAATTCGCACGCCTACGCATCGAACTGGAAACCTTCAGCCTCGATCTGCAAGTCTCTTCGCTGACCGTCAACCCACTTACCGACAATGCTCTGGTGCTGGTGGTCGATGACGACCGCGCCATGCGCCAGATGATCCACAAGGTGCTGGCCAGTAACGGCTTCCGTGTCGAGCAGGCGGAAGATGGCGCACAATCTCTGGACATCTGCCTGCGCAGCGTGCCGGACATCGTGTTGATGGATGCGCTGATGCCGGTCATGGACGGTTTCGAAGCCTGTTCCCGCCTGCGCCAGCAGCCCGGCACCGAGGCGATTCCGGTGCTGATGGTGACTGGCCTCAACGATGAGCAGTCAGTGGACCGCGCCATGAAAGCCGGCGCCAGCGATTTCATCACCAAGCCGATTTACTGGCCGCTGCTCTTGCAGCGCCTGCGCCACATTCTGGCCAACCAGCGCGCGGAAAAGCAGATCAAGCATCTGGCCTATCACGACACGCTGACCGGTCTGCCCAACCGCGTGCTGTTCCATGACCGCCTGCAACAGGCCTTGAGTCACGCGGTGCGGGAGGAGCACCCCATGGGGGTCATGTTCCTCGACCTGGACCGTTTCAAAATCATCAACGATACCCTGGGTCATGATGTCGGCGACGAACTGCTGAAAGCGGTTTCCCAGCGCCTGATCAATTGCATCCGCCAGGGAGACACCGTGGTGCGTTTGGGCGGCGACGAATTCACCATCATTCTGCCGGTCATCACCAAGGCCGAGGATGCCGCTTTTGTCGCGCAGAAGATTCTCGTCACGCTGGCCGAACCCTTCCTGCTTAACCATCAGGAACTGCATATCACCAGCAGTATCGGCATCAGCTTGTATCCCAACGACGGCACGAACACCCAGACCCTCATCAAAAACGCGGACATCGCCATGTACCGAGCCAAGGATCTGGGAAAGAACAACTACCAGTTCTACACCGCCGACATGAATTCGCGCGCCCTGGAAACCATCAATCTGGAAAACGCGCTGCGCCACGCCCTGGAGCGTAATGAACTGCTGCTGCATTACCAGCCACAAATCGACATCCGCACAGGCCGCATCGTTGGCGTAGAAGCCCTGGTGCGCTGGCAACATCCCGAGTTCGGCCTGGTTTCACCGGTCAAATTCATCCCTATCGCAGAGGAAACCAATCTCATCATTCCCATTGGTGAATGGGTGTTGCGCACCGCCTGCGAACAGGGGGTGCGCTGGCGCGAGCTAGGCCTGCCGGTGTGGCGTATGGCGGTCAACCTGTCGGCGCGCCAGTTCCGCCATCAGGACCTGTTGCAGCCGATCCGCCGCATCCTCCAGGAAACCGGTTTCGACCCGCACCATCTCGAACTCGAAATCACGGAAAGTCTCATCATGCAGGGCGCAGGTAAGACCATTGCCATCCTTGAGGCGCTGGATGAAATGGGCATCCGCCTGTCGCTCGACGATTTCGGTACCGGGTATTCCTCCCTCAGCTATCTCAAGCGTTTCCCCATTGACACGGTTAAAATTGACCGCTCTTTCGTGCGCGATATTCACACCGACCCCAACGACGCGGCCATTACCAGCGCCATCATCGCCATGGCGCATAGTCTCAGACTCTCGGTGATAGCCGAAGGCGTGGAAACGGAGGAACAACTGGCCTTCCTGCGCGAACGCAACTGCAACGAGTACCAGGGCTACTATTTCAGCAAGCCCCTACCCGCCGAGCAGATCGAACGCCTAGTGCGACCGCTATAAGCGCCAAATGGCATGTTTATGTGTTGGGTGCTGAAAGGTTCAATGATTCGGGCTGTCTTGCTTTCACCACTGCGATGAGGAAACCTTGCCATGAACTATTACCTTTTTCCCCTTTTCCTGCTTTTTTCTCTTTCAGCGCATGCCGCCACCCTTTACCGTTGCGGCAATACTTTCAGCCAGGTTCCCTGCGGAGATAACGCCAAGACGGTACTGATTCCCGGCAGCGAGAGCGGAAAGACCGCCCTTCCTCCTGAGCTGGCAAAACACGTATGCGTCACCGACCTGAAAAAATGGGTACCGTTTCCCGGCCCGGATAGCATCAAGGTTGAATCCGTGTCGCGCGGCATCCCGGAAATCATAGATTACGCAGGCACCCGGCTGATGGCGCGCCGCTACGATCTCAGGATCAGCGCCCCCAATGCCCCCGGCGGACTAAATTACCGCTGCTTTGCCAGCGAGGATAACCAAAGGATTTTGAAAATTGTCGCCCCAGGGGGGTAGCCCGTAGATTTTTCTGTTGTAATATATTCCCCGTACTATTCGTTAGTATCTCCCCCGGAAATCCTGCGGGTGATACCGAAAACCATAAAATTACCGTCGATCAGGGAACACTCATGCGCCTCTCTCGCCTATTGCTGGTTGCTATCTTTTTTTCTGTCTTCGGCCTGTCCGGTTGCGCCACCAACCCGATGCGTAGCTACGATGACGAATTGAAACAAACCTCCGGCTCCATTGCGACGAACAACATCCCCAAGGCCTTGGCCGATCACGAAAAGAACAATACCGGCGACAAGGATCTTTTATATTTCCTGGAAAAGGGCAAACTCCTGCGCCTTAACAAGCAGATTCCCGAAAGCCGCGATGCCTGGCTGCAGGCTGACGAACGGGTACGCATCTGGGAGGAAGAGGCCAAGCTCAACCCGGACAAGATTTTGAGCTACATCGGCAGCGCCATTGTCAACGACAAGACGATCCGCTATGACGGACAGGATTTCGAGAAGGTCATGCTGTCCACCAACTTGGCGTTGGATCATATTTTGCTGAACAACTGGGATTTGGCGCGCACCGAGATCAAGAAAATGCATGAACGCGAAGCGATCATTGCTGAAATTCGCGCCAAGGAAATGGATAAGGTCGAGGAAGAAGCCAAATCCCGCGATGTCAAAACAGAGATGAAGGACCTCAAGGGCTACCCGGTGGAAACCCTCAATGATCCCGAGGTCACCAAACTAAAAAACAGCTATCAAAGCGCCTTCAGTCACTATCTTGCCGGTTTCGTCTATGAGGCATTGAATGAACCCAGCTTGGCCGCTCCCGGCTATCGTAAGGCGATTGAACTGCGCCCCGGCATTAAGATACTGGAAGACGGCTTGAGTTATCTCGACAAGCGCACCGGCACCAGCATAGGCAGGGCCAACCTGACCGATGTGCTGTTCGTTGTTGAATCGGGCATGGCGCCCGCGCGCGAATCGATTTCCATCCCCCTCCCGGTGCCCACGGGTAATGGCATGGTCGTTGCGCCGATCTCCTTTCCTGTCATCAAGACCGCCAAATTCACGCCGCCCGCCACGCTGACACTGAACGGAAATGCCAAGCTCGGCCTCTCTTCCGTCACCAGCCTCGACATCATGGCCAAGCGCGCTCTTAAGGACGACATGCCCGGCATCATCCTGCGCACGACCATTCGTGCGATCACCAAGGGGCTCGCGCAGGACCAGATTCAAAAAAGGGGTGGAGCCCTCCTTGGCGTAGTGGCATCCATTGCCGCCGCCGTTACGGAATCTGCCGATGAACGCGCCTGGCGGACGCTGCCGGCGGATATTTCCATCGCGCGCGTGCAGCTCAAGCCTGGCAAACATATTGTTGAAATCGCCGGAAACCGGCAGGAAATCGAGGTTGGCGGGCGCCATGCGCTCATACCGCTGCGCGTTGTCGGGAATACCCTTTATGTTACGCAACCTGTGCTGCAGCAAGTCACGGCCCTTACTGAGACCGTACCAGAAATTGCCGTAGCCGAAGTCAACGCATCCGCCCCCGCACCCGTTACACCCAACACTAAATCCACCCGTTCGGTTAAGAAGAAGTCGGCTTCAGCAAAAAAACCGTCCGTTTCGAATAAGGTCGCCCCGCCCGCAAAATAGTTGAGGAACCTCATGAAACACACTATCTGGCTATTGTGCCTGCTTTGCGGTCTATCCTTTGCTGTGCCGGCCGCAGCCGAAAAACGCGTGGCGCTGGTCATTGGCAATGATGCCTATCAGGGAGTCCCCAAGTTGGAAAAGGCGGCCAACGATGCGCGCGCCATCGGTAAAGAGCTGGAAAAGGTCGGCTTTGAAGTGATGTCCTACACCAATCTCGACCGGCGCAGCATGAACCAGGCGATTAACAAGTTTACCGAGAAAATCTCTGGCGGCGGCGTTGGGGTGTTTTTTTTCGCCGGCCACGGCGTGCAGTTGGACGGGCGCAATTTCCTGCTGCCAGTTGACATCAAGGTCGACAAACCCAATGACCTGGATGACGAAGCCATTGACATGCTCAAGGTGACGGAACGCCTGACCGACGCCAAGGCCAAACTCAGCCTGCTGATTATCGATGCCTGCCGCGACAACCCCTTCCCCAAGAAGTCAGGGCGCAGCATCGGCGGCACGCGCGGGCTTTCCATGCCGCAAACTCCGAGCGGCACCATGGTGGTCTATTCCGCCGGCGTTAACCAGCAGGCGCTTGACAAGCTTTCTGACGGCGACAAGAGCCCCAATGGTTTGTTCACCCGCGAGTTTTTGCCGGTTATCAGTACGCCAGGAATTCGCATAGATGATGCCGTCAAAAAAGTACGTAGCACCGTAATCCAGAAAGCCAAATCCGTTGGCCACGACCAGAACCCCGCGATTTACGACCAGACTGACGGCGATTTCTATTTTGTCCCAACGCCTCAGGGGAAGGGTGGTGCCCAACTTGCAGTAGCCCCTGCTACGGCAGTGATTCAGGCAGTGGATCCGATGGCTGTAGAACTTTCCTTCTGGGATAGCATCAAGAGCAGCAGCGACCCTGGAGACTTTAGCGCTTATCTCGATAAATATCCGAATGGCCAGTATGCGGCATTGGCGCGCAACAGGGTTGCCATGCTGGATAAGGGTGCCAAGGGACGCTCCACTGAACACGAGCAAGTCGTGCGCCCTGCTCCTCCGGCACCCGCTTCCGGCAGCGGCTCCATTGCCAGCAAGATCGAAGAGCTGGGCGTCATGTCCCATCTCAAGGTTACCGACCTGCGCGCTGCAAAGCGTAACGGGCTGCTCAGCATACAGGTCGAGATCACCAACACAAACCACAATAACCAGCAAATGTATTACCGGGTGAAGTGGCTGGACCATACCGGCTTCAGTGTATGGGATGACGAGCCATGGAAGCCGCAACTTGTTTATGGCAAGCAAAAGCAATTGATTAACCTGGTTGCTCCCACACCCAAGGCCACCGACTTCAAGCTGGTTCTGCAAAGTCCGCAAAACAAGGTTGAGGATAGCAGCAGCGGCTCCCCCTTTCCATAACGTCATATCAAGAAGGATTTGCCCATGAAATTCAGTCTTCACTCCAAGACCCTGGCTGCACTTTCCGCCACCACTTTGTTCCTTGGTGGTTGCGTTTCCACCGGCTCTCCAGAGATCGGTTCCGGCAACGTCAAGTATGGTGATGCCAAGGCGGTTGAAACCGTAAGCAATGAATTTGGTTCGACCGATTTGCAAACCATTGCCGAAACCATGGCACGCTCGCTGATCCAATCCCCCCTGCTGAAGGGTCGCCCGCTCATCACTATTGCCGAAGTTAAAAACAAGACCAGCGAATACATCGACACACGCGCTGTCACTGACACCATCCGCACACAGTTAGTGAAGAGCGGGACTGTACGTTTCGCAGTGGACACTGTCGCCATGCAGAGCCAGGTGGATGAAATTTCGCGCCAGAATCAAAGCGGTCTTTACAACAAATCGAAGACCGCCAAGGTCGGCAAGATGGAGGGCGCCAAGTTCCGGCTGGAGGGCAACATTGTTTCCATCGTCAAGAAAAATGCCGACGTCAAGGATGTATGGTACAAATTCAGCCTGCTGCTGGTAGACAACGAAACCGGCACCATGGAATGGGCGGACGAGAAGGAAATCCGCAAGACTTCACGTCGCTGATTGAGTCCATCGGAGCTTACCATGCCGCACTTCACCCATACTCTTGCGCTAGCTGCGGTGTTTTTTTCCGCTGTTTCCATTGCGGCGCCGACCAAGGCGCCCGCTGGCCCACCCCGCGTTGCTGTCACTGACCTCACTTATGAGGAGAAGGTCAGCGAGTATTTCCGTGTGGTTTCTGCCAGTGAAAAATCTTCACTAAAGGCTTCCGGGCGGGAAAGCGAACGGGAATCCGACACCTCTTACTCCGCCCGCCGTAGCGGTAAGGTGGACGCCCGCTCGGAAAGCCAGTATTTCGAGGCTGAGGGCACTTACACCTACATCGACCGCGGAGAATTACGCAAATTTACTGCCGACGTAAAGGGTGAAATGGTGAAGTCGCGTTGTTGCCAAGTCATGCAGGGTAAACCTTACACGGAGACCAAAAACACCGAGAAGATTTACGACATCATCGACCGCATCAAGAAAGGTTACTACCCAGGCGCTGAATTCGTGCTATTTGGCACGATCAGCAGCATCCAGTTTCGCCAGGAAGCTAATCCGGTAATGAACACCAACACCGTATCACATACTCTTAGCTTGGAACTGGTAGCTGATTTCAGCTTGATTAACACCAAAACCTACCAAGTCCGGGCCGCTTTTAGTGCTATGGGAGAAGGTCAGGATGTGAAGCTATTAAGTTCCGCTGGGGGAAGGGTGGTGCTCAATCGGGGCAAGGTAATTTCAGAGACTTCAAAATCGCTGGGGGCTGATGTAATCCGCCAAATGCAAGAGCAATTGACGGGCCTTGTTTCCGCACAGGATGGCGGCAGTGCCACGATGCAGCACAACCAAGCCGATGAAGTTATCATCTACCGTTAAGTGCGTGCCTTCAGCCGATAAAAAACCCCGCGTGCGGGGTTTTTTATCAAGTTACGATCGTCGTATTCAACCATGCAGGCGGCGGATTTTCTGGATAGCCTGCAATTGGGCGACGGCTTCTGCCAACTCCGCTTGCGCCTTGGCATAATCCATAGCTGCCGCGCGATTCTTGAGTGCCTCCTCCGCGTGTTGCTTTGCTTCCATTGCCTTGGTTTCGTCGAGATCATGTCCACGGATGGCCGTATCCGAAAGAATAGTCACTACACCCGGCTGCACCTCCAGAATGCCACCAGAAACATAAACCAGCTCTTCCTCGGCTTGGTCTGGCACCTTTAAGCGTACCGAACCGGGCTTCAGGCGTGCTATCAGAGGGGCGTGACGCGGATATATGCCGAGTTCGCCCATTTCCGCCGGCACGGAGATAAATTCCGCGATGCCGGAGAAGATGGACTGTTCCGCGCTTACTACATCTACGTGGACGGTCATTGCCATGATATTTTCCGATTTACTGCCGGGACCGGCGGCGCATGCCGACCGCTCCCGAGGGTTGCCTGCTTAAAGTGTCTTGGCTTTTTCCACAGCCTCGTCAATGGAGCCCACCATGTAGAACGCCTGTTCCGGCAAGTGGTCATATTCACCGTTGACGATCCCCTTAAAGCCGGCGATAGTGTCCTTGAGGGAAACATATTTACCGGGCGATCCGGTAAACACTTCCGCCACGAAGAAGGGTTGCGACAGAAAGCGCTGGATCTTGCGCGCCCGCGCTACCACCAGTTTGTCTTCAGGAGACAGCTCGTCCATGCCGAGAATAGCGATAATGTCGCGCAATTCCTTGTAACGTTGCAGGGTGTTCTGCACGGCTCTGGCAGTATTATAGTGATCCTCGCCAACCACCAGTGGGTCGAGCTGGCGCGAGGTGGAGTCGAGCGGATCAACGGCGGGATAGATACCCAATTCCGCGACTTGACGCGACAGCACCACCGTTGCGTCCAAGTGCGCAAACGTTGTGGCGGGGGAGGGGTCGGTCAAGTCATCCGCCGGTACGTAAACAGCTTGGATCGAGGTAATAGAACCTTTCTTGGTGGAGGTGATGCGTTCCTGCAGACGGCCCATTTCCTCAGCCAGCGTCGGCTGATAGCCCACGGCGGAAGGCATGCGTCCCAGCAAGGCTGACACCTCGGTACCGGCCAGGGTGTAGCGATAGATATTATCGACGAACAGCAGCACATCCCGTCCTTCGTCGCGGAAGTATTCCGCCATGGTCAGACCCGTCAGTGCCACGCGCAGTCGGTTGCCCGGTGGCTCATTCATCTGACCATATACCAGGGAAACCTTGTCCAGCACGCCGCCTTCCTTCATTTCATGGTAGAAGTCGTTACCTTCGCGAGTGCGTTCACCTACGCCAGCGAACACCGAGTAACCGCTGTGCTCGATGGCGATGTTGCGGATCAATTCCATCATGTTGACGGTTTTGCCCACACCTGCACCACCGAAAAGGCCGACCTTGCCGCCCTTGGCGAACGGACACATCAGATCGATCACCTTGATGCCGGTCTCCAGCAACTCGTTGGAGGCAGCTAGTTCATCAAATGCGGGCGCCTTACGGTGGATACCCCAGCTATGTTCGTTGCCAATGGGGCCTTTTTCGTCCACCGGGTTACCGAGCACATCCATGATGCGCCCGAGGGTCTTGATGCCTACCGGAACCTGGATGGCCGCACCCGTGCCGGCAACCAGCATGCCGCGACGTAATCCGTCGGTAGAACCCATCGCAATGGTGCGCACCACACCGTCACCCAGCTGCTGCTGGACTTCCAACGTCAAGTCGGGATCGGTCATTTTCAGCGCGTCATAGACCTTTGGCAGGGATTCGCGCGGAAACTCCACATCAACCACCGCACCGATGATCTGTACGATTTTTCCTTGGTTCATCGTCACTTCCTCAATAAATACAATTCGTTAAACCGCTGCAGCACCTGCGACGATCTCGGAGAGTTCCTTGGTAATCGCTGCCTGGCGTGTCTTGTTGTAAATCAGTTTCAACTCGTCGATGACGTTGCCAGCATTGTCGGATGCCGCCTTCATCGCCACCATGCGCGAACTTTGCTCGGATGCCATGTTTTCCGCCACAGCCTGATATATCAGCGTTTCGACATAGCGTACCAGCAGTTCGTCGATCACGTTCTTGGCATCAGGCTCATAGATGTAGTCCCAGTGACCCTTGGCGCTCCCCAGGCTGTCGCCGCTGATCGGCAACAACTGCTCCATCACCGGTTCCTGCTTCATAGTATTGATAAAGCGCGTGTAGCAGACGTACAGGGCATCAATATGACCGTCAATGTAGGCATCCAACATCACCTTCACCGGTCCGATAAGTTTTTCAAGATGGGGGGTGTCGCCCAAGCCCGTTTGGTGCGCCAATACCGTTGCGCCCGCACGCTGCATGAATCCGAAACCCTTGCCCCCCAAAGCACAGACGCTGACCGTGATGCCCGCAGATTCCCATTCCCGCATTTTGTGCAGGATCATGCGCAGCACATTGGTGTTCAACCCCCCGCACAGCCCCTTGTCAGAAGTCACTACTACCACCCCGATACGTTTCGGCTCAGGCCGTGTCACCACGAATGGGTGGCGGTACTCCGGGTGCGCGTGACTTAGGTGCGCCGTAACATTACGGATTTTTTCTGCATAAGGGCGCGCCGCACGCATCCGTTCCTGCGCCTTGCGCATCTTGGATGCAGCCACCATTTCCATGGCGCGGGTGATTTTCTGGGTATTCTGGACGCTCTTGATCTTCGTCCGAATTTCCTTACCGCCTGCCATAACTATTCAACTCCCGTGTTTTGCGCGGCATCAATAGACAGAATTCGACTTGAATTCCTCGATGGCGGCAGCCAGGACCTTTTCATCCTCAGCGTCCAGCTCGTTGGTTTCCTCAATTCTGTCGAGGATAGCGCGATGTTTACTCCTGATGAAGGCCTGCATGGCGGACTCGAACGACAGCGCCTTTTTGACATCTACACCATCCAGATAGCCCTTATTGACGGCAAACAGGGTCAGCGCCATTTCACCTACGGTCATGGTCGAATACTGTTGCTGTTTCATCAACTCCGTCACCATCTTGCCGCGCTCCAGTTGCTTGCGTGTGGTTTCGTCCAGGTCAGAGGCAAATTGGGCGAATGCCGCCAACTCACGGTATTGAGCCAGCGCCAAACGAATGCCGCCACCCAACTTTTTGATGATTTTTGTTTGTGCCGCCCCACCAACTCGGGAAACAGACAGGCCGGCGTTGATTGCGGGACGGATGCCGGCATTGAAAAGATCGGTTTCCAGAAATATCTGGCCGTCGGTAATCGAAATCACATTAGTCGGCACGAATGCGGAGACGTCGCCGGCCTGGGTTTCGATAATCGGCAGTGCGGTCAGAGAGCCTGTTTGCCCTTTGACGGCGCCGTTGGTGCGTCTTTCCACTTCGTGCGCGCTAATGCGCGAGGCACGCTCCAGCAAGCGGGAATGGAGATAGAAAACGTCGCCGGGGTAGGCTTCGCGACCCGGCGGTCGGCGCAGCAACAGGGAAATCTGGCGGTAGGCCCATGCTTGCTTGGTCAGGTCGTCATAGATAATCAACGCATCTTGGCCGCGGTCACGAAAATATTCACCCATGGTGCAGCCGGAGTAGGGCGCGATGTACTGCATGGCTGCGGAGTCGGATGAGGTGGCAGCGACTACGATGGTGTGCCCCATCGCGCCATGCTCTTCGAGCTTGCGCACGACGTTGGCGATGGACGAAGCCTTCTGGCCGATTGCCACGTAAATGCAGACGACACCGGTTCCTTTCTGATTGATAATGGCGTCAATGGCCACTGCGGTTTTACCCGTCTGGCGGTCACCGATAATCAGTTCGCGCTGCCCACGGCCAATTGGCACCATTGAGTCAATGGCTTTTAGTCCGGTTTGCACCGGCTGGGAAACTGATTGACGTGCGATTACACCGGGGGCAATTTTCTCAATAGGGGAGCTTTCTGTCGCGTTTACCGGCCCCTTGCCGTCAATGGGCTGCCCCAACGCGTTGACGACGCGACCGATCAGCGCCTCGCCGACCGGCACTTCAAGTATCTTGCCAGTGCATTTTACGGTGTCGCCTTCGGTGATATGCTCGTATTCGCCCAGCACCACCGCGCCGACCGAGTCACGCTCCAGATTAAGTGCCAGTCCAAAGGTATTACCGGGAAACTCCAGCATTTCGCCTTGCATGACATCGGACAAACCATGTACGCGCACGATGCCATCGGTCACAGTGACAACCGATCCCTGCGTTCGCGCTTCCGTGGCGGTTGTGAGGTTCTCGATCTTGCTTTTAATCAGATCGCTGATTTCTGAGGGGTTCAACTGCATGTTAACTCCTAACGTTTGAGCGCGAACGCCATTTTTTCCAACTGGCCGCGCACGGATGCATCAAATACGGCGTCTCCGACCACTATACGCACGCCGCCGATCAGTTTGGGGTCTACAGTCACGGTTGGCTGAACCTGACGCTGATATTTAGCGACCAGGCGGCTTACCAGATCTTTGACTTCCGCTTCACTCAAGGGAAAGGCTGAGGTGATGCAGGCTTCAACCTTGCCGTCATGCACCGCTCTCAATTCCTCGAACAGCTGTGCTATGGGCGGTAACAGGCTAACCCGGTGATTCTCAAGCAGCAAGCGCACCAAGTTTTTACCCTGCTCGTCGAGATGGCCTTCGCAGATGGAAAGAAACGCTTGTTCCTGTTGTGCCTGTGTCAGTTGCGGGTTACCGATAATCTTGCCCATCTGCGGGTCGTCGGCAACGCTTGCGGCAAACTGCAGCATATCTGACCAGCGCTCCAGGGAGTTTCCCTGGCAGGCTAGCGAATACACTGCTTCGGCATAGGGTCTGGCAACGGTAATTTCTTCAGCCATGATGCGTTACAACTCGTTCTTGATGGATGACAGCAACTCGGCATGTGCCTTGGCGTCGATTTCGCGGCGCAGGATTTTTTCTGCACCCGCTACCGCCAAGTCGGCGACTTGCTGGCGCAACCCTTCTTTGGCGCGATAAACCTCCTGCTCAATTTCTGCTTTGGCGCCGGTGAGCATGCGCTCACCCTCTGCTTTGGCGTCGCCTTTGGCTTCTTCTACTATCTCGCTGGCACGCTTTTCAGCCTGGGCGATAATTTCCGCCGCCTTGTGCTTGGCTTCCGAAAGAACTTCAGCGCCGCGCTTGGCCGCCAACTCGAGCTCGTGCTTGCCGCGCTCGCCTGCGGCCAGACCGTCAGCGATGCGCTTGGAGCGTGCCTCCATCATGGAGGTGATTGGCCCCCAGACAAATTTCATCACGAACCAGATGAGTATCCAGAAGGTAATCAGCTGGCCGATTATGGTTGCGTTTACGTTCACTTTCTTAACCCTCGCTTGTTGCTATCGGTTCAAACCCACCAATTAATGAACAAACGGGTTGGCAAACACAAACCACATGGACAGACCCAGCACGATCATCGGGAACGCTTCCATCAGGCCACCAAAGAAGAACATGTTTTTCATCAATTCCGGTTTCATTTCCGGCTGGCGGGCTATACCTTCCAGCGTCTTGGCACAGATAAGACCCCAGCCGAGCGCTGAACCCAAACCTGCTGCGGCGAGAATGATGCCTACGGACAACGCGGTCATACCATAAATATCCATGATTGCTCCTGTTTACAAGTAGTTGAAAATAATGATTGAAACTTTAGTGTTCCTCATGCGCCAGCGACAAATAGACGATGGTCAGAATCATGAAGATAAAGGCTTGCAGCGTAATGATGAGGATATGGAATATCGCCCACGGCGCTGATAGCAGAGGCTGCACCCAGAAGGGCAACAGCGCGATCAGCAGGAAAATAAGTTCACCCGCATACATGTTGCCGAACAGACGCATCCCAAGCGAGACGGGCTTGGCCAGTTCTTCCACCACTTTCATGATGATGTTCACCGGCATCAAGTATTTGCCGAACGGGATGTAGAGGAATTCCTTGCCAAAACCGATGACGCCCTTGGACTTGATGCTGAAGTAAACAATCAGGACAAATACCGAAATCGCCATGGCGAATGTCGTGTTGAGATCCGTGGTCGGCACAACCTTGGCGTGCAACTCCAGCCCAAGAACTCCGCCAATGAAGGCCAGCAGGTCGACCGGCAACAAGTCCATGGCGTTCATCAGGAACACCCATGCGAAAATGGTCAACGCGAGTGGTGCTACCAGCTTGCTATGGCCGTGGAAACTTTCCTTGACCTGGTTATCGACAAATTCGACCAGCATCTCCATGAAGCTCTGCAAACCGGTCGGCGCATCAACCGCCAGATTGGTCGCCACCTTGCGGCCAAAATAGGCCAGAATCAGTGCAGTAAGCACACCAAAAAGCATGGTGTCGAGATGCCACGTCCAGAATCCTTCGCCCACCTTCCAGTTGGCCAGATGGTGCTGAATATACATGACCGGGTTGTCGGAAGGCACCATTGCGCCATGAGAATCGCTCACAATAAATCCTTGTAACTTTGTCTGAGACCCCAGCCGTAAGCCAGCTGGGAAATTGCAAATGTGATCAACGCCGGCACCGCGTCCAGGTGCAGCACGCCGAAACCCGCGCCAAAAAGCAGCAGAACCAGGATAAAGCGGTTGATTACCCCCGAGACAAGGACACCCAGCGCACGTGAAGGCGCGGTGAGAGCCGCCTGTTCCGCAGCCTTGACCCTCCTCAACAGCGCCAGCCCGTTAATCGTCCCGACCATCCCGCCATAAAACGCGGACTTTCCAGCTTCAAAGCCGCCACCCCAGAAGGTTAGCGCGCCCGCCGCCAGCGCGATGCCAACTTGCAAGGAAACTGTACGGTACGCTACATCTTCCATATGTATCGGCTTCCACAGCGAGCGCGCAATTCTAATATGCCCTGACCCATACGTCAATTTATCCGCATTATCAACAAGTTGGTTTTTAGGATTTGTTTGTCTGAAATCACTCCACCAGCATGCATTATGGTCTTGATATAGAATGATTTTATGTTGCCATTATCGTGAGGCATTAAGTGACAATTATCAGAGAAACTTTGCTACGATGCTGTCCAACTGCTCCAGATTTTCGTAGTCAATGATGAGTTTACCCCTCCCTTTATTTCCCGCCTTGAGGGTAACCTTGGCGCCAAGTTTTTCTGCCAGGTTTTCCTGCAGATGCAGCGCGTCACGGTCTACCGCCTTATTTTCGCGCTCAACGGGCGGAGTGAGTAGACGCTTCACCAGCTGTTCCGCTTCACGCACCGACATTTGTCTAGCAGAAATTTCCTGGCCAGCCTGAATTTGTGCCGCCCCCGGCAGGGGGAGCAAGGCGCGCGCATGTCCCATTTCCAGCCGGTTGCGCACCAACAATTCCTGTACGGGGGCCGCCAGATTCAACAGACGCAGCAAATTACTGACCGCACTCCGTGAGCGCCCGACAGCCGTAGCTGCTTTTTCGTGCGTCATGCCAAACTCATCTACCAAGCGTTGGATTCCAACGGCCTCTTCCAGGGGATTGAGATTTTCACGCTGGATATTTTCGATCAAAGACATCGCGAGTGCCGCTTCATCAGGCACATCACGCACCAGCACCGGCACCTCGCTCAGTCCCGCGATGCGCGCGGCCCGCCAACGCCGTTCCCCGGCGATAATTTCGTAACCCTGCTCTACGCGCCGCACCAATATCGGCTGCATGATACCTTGCGCGCGAACCGATTCCGCCAATTCCGCCAGGGATTCCTGATCCATGTGGGTGCGCGGCTGGTATTTTCCCGGCTGCAACTCGTCCAGCCGGAGTGTCTGCTGGGAATCTCGGGCTGCCGCCTCTTCGTTACCTGCCAGCAATGCATCCAGCCCACGCCCCAAGCCTTTCAGCTTCACCATCATTCACCCTTCTCCGCCGCCAGCGGCTGATGTTTTCTGAGAATTTCCCCTGCCAGCGCCAGATAGGCCTGTGCACCGCGGGAACCCTTGTCGTACTGGAAAATCGGGATGCCGTGGCTGGGCGCCTCCGCCAGTCGCACGTTGCGCGGGATCACGGTGCGATAGACCTTATCGCCGAAATGTTGTTGCAACTGTTCAGATACTTGTTGCGCGAGTGTGTTGCGGACGTCGAACATGGTCCTCAGCAAGCCTTCGATTTCCAGACGTGGATTCAGTGCGGCGCGAATTTTCCTGATGGTCTGCACCAGGTCGCTTAGCCCCTCAAGTGCGTAGTATTCACATTGCATGGGAATCATCACGGCATGAGCAGCACACAGGGCATTGACGGTCAACAGGTTCAACGCTGGCGGACAGTCGATCAGAATGTAATCGTATTCATTTTCGATTTCACTTAATGCATTTTTTAGGCGCCACTCCCGTGCCAGTTCCTGCACCAGTTCCACCTCCGCGCCAGCCAATTCCCGATTGGCGGGTAGCAGGTGGTAATCGCCAGCTGTAGTAGTCAGTATGCTTTCCTTGAGCGTTTTTTGCTCCAGCAGCAAATGATAAACCGTATGGGCAAGGTGCATCTTGTCGATACCGCTACCCATGGTGGCATTCCCCTGCGGATCCATGTCTACCAACAGTACACGCCGCTTGGTGGCTGCCAGGCTAGCCGCCAGGTTTACGCTGGTCGTGGTTTTGCCAACGCCGCCTTTCTGATTGGTTACCGCGAGTATTCTTGCCATGTCATGTCACCTTCATTACGACTAAGTGCCGTTGAGCTTCGAGTTGTGGTACCTGCAGTGGAATAACCCGATCAATCTTCACATTAGCCGGTAGTTGCGTGGCCTCCCCGTGTGGGTGCAACCCTTTCATGGCCAGCATGGCGCCATGCGGCGCGCAGAGGTATCCAGCCAGGCGGGCGAACAGCGCCAACTCTGAAAACGCCCGCGAAATTACAATCTCGAAGCGGCGCTCCGGTTGCCAGTTTTCCACCCTATCGCACACCACGGAAATATTCGGCAGCTTCAATTCAATCGCAGCCTGCTTGAGAAAAGTCGTTTTCTTGTGGCTGCTATCCAGCAAGACAAAATTTTTCTCCGGTAGCGCGATGGCCAGCGGAATGCCTGGCACGCCTCCACCACTGCCGACATCCAGAATATTCTCACCCTTGATATAGGGGAGTACTGCCAAGCTGTCGAGTAGATGCTGTGAAAGCATTCTTTCCGGCTCGCGGATCGCCGTCAGGTTGTAAACCTTGTTCCACTTGCCGAGCAATGCAAGGTAGCCGAGCAGAGTTTCCAGACGCTCAGCGGGCAACTCCAAATTTAGCTCTTTCAAACCTGCGAACAGATCATCCGCCAGGCTCATGATTTTTCCCCGGCGTTATTGCCCAGCCGTTTCAGGTGCACTAGCAGCACCGATATCGCCGCAGGCGTTATGCCCATCATGCGCGCTGCCTGACCAAGCGTTTCCGGTCGTTGCTGATTCAGTCTCTGCTGCACCTCGATAGAAAGACCCTTGACCTCACCGTAATCCAGCTCTGATGGCAGGCGTAGGGTTTCATGGTGCTGTTGCCGCTCGATTTCGTCTTGTTGCCGGGTTATATAACCTTGGTATTTTGCCTGTATTTCGACCTGCTCGGCTACGCGGATATCGTCCGTGCCTTTACCGGCGCCAGGCAGTGTCATCAGGCTGGAATAGCTTACGTCTGGACGGCGCAGAAGATCATGCAGCGAATATTCATGCCCTATGTGCTTGCCAAGAACCCTTTCCGCATCTTCCTGCGGCAGCAGACGTGGATTGATCCAGGTGCTTTTCAGTCTTTCCTGTTCCTGGGCAATCGCCTCTCGCTTTTCCATGAATTCCCGCCACCGAATATCTCCCACCACTCCCAGTTTTCGACCGATCTCGGTTAACCGCAAGTCGGCATTGTCCTCGCGCAGTTGTAAGCGATATTCCGCTCGGCTGGTGAACATCCGATAGGGTTCAGACACCCCGCGAGTTATCAAGTCATCCACCATGACCCCCAGGTACGCTTCTGAACGCAGGGGCGTCCAAGGGTCTTCTCCGCTAGCCGCGCGCGCTGCGTTAATTCCCGCCAGTATGCCTTGTGCCGCTGCTTCTTCGTAACCCGTTGTACCATTGATTTGTCCGGCAAAGAACAGGCCAGCAATGGACTTGTTCTCCAGTGAGGCTTTTAGGCCTTGTGGATCATAGAAATCATATTCGATGGCATAGCCGGGGCGGGTGATGTGAGCCTGCTCGCATCCCCGGATCGATCGCACCAGCGCCAGTTGCACATCAAAGGGTAAGCTTGTGGAAATTCCGTTGGGGTAGATTTCGTGAGTATGCAGGCCTTCCGGTTCAATGAAAACCTGATGCGAGTCCTTGTCGGCGAAACGCATGATTTTGTCTTCGATGGACGGACAGTAACGCGGGCCAACACCTTCGATGACTCCGGTATAAAGTGGAGAGCGGTCCAGCCCGCCACGGATGATATCGTGGGTATGCGAATTGGTCGCAGTAATCCAGCACGATACCTGTGGTGGATGTTGCGTTGCATTTCCCAGATAAGAAAATACCGGTTCCGGCTTATCGCCAGCCTGCTCAACCATGACGGAATAATCCAGGCTGCGCCCGTCTATGCGGGGAGGCGTCCCGGTTTTCAGACGGCCTGCCGGCAGACTCAGTTCGCGCAGGCGATGAGCCAGACTGACTGATGGTGGATCACCCATGCGCCCAGCCTGGAAATTTGCCTGCCCCACGTGCACCAGGCCATTAAGGAATGTTCCTGCTGTCAGGACAATAGTGCGCCCGAAAAATTTCAGCCCGAGCTGCGTAACGACGCCGACACTACGTCCATTTTCAATCAGGATATCATCCACCGCTTGCTGGAACAGGGTGAGGTTTTCCTGGTTTTCCAAGCGGTGCCGTACTGCCAGCCGAAAGAGATTGCGGTCCGCCTGGGCACGCGTAGCGCGCACGGAAGGACCCTTGCTTGAATTCAGTATTCGAAACTGAATTCCCCCTTCGTCCGTTGCCGCCGCCATGGCGCCATCCAACGCATCTATTTCTTTTACCAAATGCCCCTTACCAATCCCGCCGATAGCGGGATTGCATGACATCAGCCCCAGAGTTTCAATATTGTGTGTGAGCAGCAAGGTCTTTCTGCCCATGCGCGCCGCAACCAGCGCCGCTTCGGCACCCGCATGGCCACCACCAACAACGATAACATCGAATTGTGCAGGATAGAACATGAAATCCTGAGTGAGGAAATGAACTGCAATGATACCTTAAGCAGCACCAAAGCCAAAAGAACACGCTCTTTGTTTCACGTGAAACACCGTGCAATGCCATACCCAGACACTTATTTCCCAATACAAAAACGGGAGAATATTTCGCCAAGAAGATCGTCAGGCGTGAATTCACCTGTGATAGTTGACAGCGCCTCCTGTGCCAAACGTAATTCCTCCGCTAGAATTTCGAGCTGGCAAGAATTATTCCCGGCTTCTTGTAAGTGCTTGGATGCACTGCGCAGAGCACCGAGATGACGCTCGCGCGCGAGATAAACTCCCTCACCTGAGTGGTGCCATCCCCCCATTTCCAGCAATTCATGCCGTAACAAGTCAATCCCTTCACCGGTCTTGGCAGAAAGGTAAATATCAACCCCACGCCGGTGACGCTCAAGGTGTGGGCCCAGAGCACAGCGGTCAATCTTGTTAAATATTCGCAGCAGGGGCAGATCGACGGGCAAACGGGACGTGATAATCGCATCCTCCGCCGTCAAACCTTGCTCTGCACTGACCATTAGAATGGCAACATTGGCCTGCTCGACGGCCGCCCATGTGCGCGCCATACCGATTTGCTCAACCTCATCCGCACTTTCGCGCAAGCCGGCTGTGTCAACCAAATGCAAGGGCACCCCCTCCATTTGTATATGCTGGCGAATAGCGTCACGGGTGGTGCCCGGTATAGCCGTGACAATGGAAACTTCCTCTCCGGCCAGCCGGTTAAGCAAACTTGACTTGCCGACATTGGGGCGACCGATCAACACAACCTGCAAACCCTCACGCAGCATGCTGCCCTGCTGTGCACTCTCGAACACGCGTCGCAGCTGACGAATGATTTCCTCCAATTGTATCCGCGCCTTTCCCTCAACCAAGGAATCAATTTCTTCGTCAGGAAAGTCAAGCGTGGCTTCCACCAACAGACGCAACGCTATCAATTGGTTGACCAAGGACTGAATGGCAAGGGAGAAATCCCCCTTCAGAGAACGCATGGCGCTTTTAGCAGCCTCACTAGTAGCCGCATCAATTAGATCAGCAACACTCTCAGCCTGAGCTAAATCCAGCTTGTCGTTAAGGTAGGCTCGATACGTAAATTCCCCCGGCTCCGCAATTCGTGCCCCAAGATTGAGGCAACGTTGCAGGAGCATCATGAGAACTACTGGACCGCCGTGACCCTGAAATTCGACAACATTCTCACCGGTAAATGAATGGGGGGCAGGAAAGAAAAGCGCGATGCCGCTATCTATCGTAAGGCCATCGGCATCCTGAAAATCACTCAAGGTTGCCAGGCGCGGCTTCAAATCAGGTTTACCGGTAATCGCCTGTATCAATGGGCGCAGGTCCTGAGCACTGGATACTCGTACTACACCAATACCGCCACGCCCTTGAGCCGTGGCGATGGCGGCAATCGTATCAGCCATGCCCCTTGGCCGCTCTGGCATTTTCAATGCTGCGCGTAATCTGCCACTGCTGAGCGATGGAAATAACGTTATTCACTACCCAATATAGCACTAGTCCGGCAGGGAAAAAGAAAAAGAAAATGCTAAAAACGATCGGCATCATCATCATGATCTTGGCCTGAATGGGGTCAGGTGGGGTTGGATTAAGCTTGGTCTGAATTATCATTGTGACACCCATAATGATGGGTAGCACATAGTAGGGATCAGGTGCAGATAAATCCTGAATCCAGGCGGCAAACGGGGCCTGACGCATTTCCACGCTATACAGGAGCACCCAGTAAAGCGCAATAAATACCGGCATCTGTACGATAACCGGCAGACATCCACCCAGGGGGTTAATTTTCTCTGTTTTATAAAGTTCCATCATGGCCTGATGCAGACGTTGCCGGTCATTCCCGTATTGTTCCTTGAGCTTCTGCAACTTCGGCGAAACTACGCGCATTGCTGCCATGGAGCGATAACTCTTTGCCGACAGAGGATAAAAGGCCAACTTGATGAGGATGGTCAACAGAATGATTGCCACGCCCCAATTATGAACCCACTTATAAATCATCTGGACGATCCAGAAGAGCGGGGCCGCTATGATCGTTAGCATGCCATAATCAACAACCAGATCGAGACCTGGCGCCAACTGACTGATATGATCCTGTTCCTGCGGACCGGCGTAAAGTGCCATCTTTGTAACCGCCCGCCCGCCTGGCTCAACTGCTTCAATGGGAATAATTACACCTGCGGTAAATAATTCCCCAATTTTGCGCGTATAAAACTCTCTTTGCACATCACCGGTCGGCAACCAAGCACTAAAAAAATAGTGCTGCAACATTGCCATCCAACCATCCTGACTTTGTTTTGGGTAATTTTCCTTACCCTTTTCGATATCACTGAAATCAATTTTCAGAAATTTATCTTTATCAGTATATACAGCCGGTCCGGTATAAGTCCCCATCAGGAATGCCGAGTCTCCCGGCGGCGCCTTATTATCACGCTGCCACTGATAGTAAGCGTGCGGAGTCAACTTATTGATGCTACTGTTTACGATTTCATGCTTAATATCAATCAGATAGCTGCCTTTGTGGAAAGTGTAGGTTTTCACAACCTCTATTCCACCAGAACCACGCCAATTCAGCTTCACCTCAATCCGATCATTAGTCTCATCGGTTTTGTAGGACGCAGCAGCAGCAGTGTAAATGGTACGATGATTGGGCAGTCCCTCACCAATTAGGCCGGACTGCGCTACGTATGTGCGTGGGCCGTGATCCTCAAATAAGACGAATGGTTTACTTTTGTCGTCTGCCGCGCGGTGTTTAAGAAACGCAAGAGAACGTAAATCTCCTCCCTGCGTATCAATCTCAACCTGGATGACGTCAGTTTCAACCTTGATCCTGCTACCTAATGCTTGGGTTTCCGTAGCATTACTTGCTGCCGCCACAACCGAATCACCAATCGGACTAGTGGCAGGCCTCGGGGTAGGAACCTGGACATCAACAGGCTTGACTTCCGCTTGCTGGAGTGGCTTTACTGAATATTGTTCCTTTTGCCAGCTATCCCACAGAAGCAAAATGGAAAATGAAAAAATGATGAAAAAAATCAGACGTTGATTATCCATTAATGCCTCTACATGATTTCAGGAGGAGCGAATCAATATGCACTTAATAATCCAGATAAATAACCGAGTAATTCTCAGGATAAATGCGGATAACTAGTACGTATTACGGGCGGCAAAAGATCGAAGTCATGCATCACATCAGAAAATTGAGCAGCAACAATAGGTTTTTTAACCTGAACAACGAGATCGAGTCCGCTCAAATTAATCTGTCGCTGGCGGAATAACTCCCTCACCACCCTTTTGCAGTAGTTGCGATCGACCGCTCTGCGCATGATTTTCTTACTTGCGATCACTGCCAGCCGGGCTATTGGAAGCCCGTTGGGTTTAACAAGAAAACGAAAATATTTACTGTTAAACTGGTGCCGAAAATCAAAAACGGATGAAATTTCATCCGTTTTCAACTTACCATTCCTAGAAAAACGATTGCCCCCACTCGAGGTTGTAAATATTCGGGCTGGGAATTCGTCTTCAGACACTCAATTTGGCTCGGCCTTTGGCGCGTCTGGCATTCAATACTGTTCGCCCACCACGACTGCGCATCCTGACAAGGAAACCATGAGTACGTTTACGTTTTACTACAGAAGGCTGATATGTCCTTTTCATTAACCTGCTCCAATAAGCTATTTGTTACATCGAAACCTGCAATTAGACTGCAACATCATCCCTTATGTCAATATCTATGAGAAGCTATGGGTTCACTTGGCTGGCTAAGTTTTGATATATCCGTTACACTTCAACTATGTTTTGAATCGATTTGTATTTATTCTCAATACAAACAAAATTAAAGGGTTACACAAGAAAATTTGTATGGAACACTTTTGGCAAGACTGCCTCGAACGCTTCAAACAAGAGCTATCTATCCAGCAATTCAACACTTGGATCCGCCCAATCCAGTTCGAGTTCGAGCTGGATTCAATACGCCTAATCGCACCTAATCGTTTCGTACAACAATGGGTAAAAGAAAAATTTCTTGCCCGGGTTGAGCAGTTGGCTGAAGAATATTTTCCCAATCCAGTAACCATCTGCCTGGACATTCCATCAATCACACCCAACACACAGACAACATCTCAAATAGTTGATCTACCGCTTGCAGATCCTATAAAAAGAAAAAAAACGAACTCAGATACATCCCGACTTAATCCTTTCTTTTCCTTTGATAATTTTGTTACGGGAAAAGCAAACCAACTTGCGCGGGCAGCTGCACTTCAAGTTGCCGAGAACCCCGGAACTGCTTACAACCCATTGTTTATCTATGGCGGTGTTGGCCTAGGAAAAACACATTTATTACAGGCAATTGGGAATCTTGTGCAGGATAGAGATAGTAACGCAAAAATCAGCTATCTCCATGCCGAACGTTACGTTTCAGATGTTGTGCATGCATACCGTCATAAATCATTTGATGAATTTAAACGCTTTTATCACTCGCTTGATTTATTACTGATAGATGACATTCAATTCTTTTCCGGAAAAAATCGTACTCAAGAAGAATTCTTCTATGCCTTCAACGCACTCATAGAATCTCATAAGCAAGTAATTATCACATGTGACACAGTCCCCAAAAAAATATCCGGTATGGAAGACAGATTGACATCTCGTTTTGGCTGGGGACTGACCGTTGAAATTGAGCCTCCTGAGTTAGAAATGCGTGTGGCAATTTTATTGAAGAAAGCATCCGCTGAAAATATCAACGTCAATTCAGAAGTGGCTTTCTTTATTGCTAAACAAATTCGTTCAAATGTTAGAGAGTTGGAAGGCGGGTTGAAAAGGGTTATCGCTTATTCAAAATTTTCTGGTAACCCCATAACCATCGATCTAGCCAAAGAAGCACTCAAGGATATTCTCGCAGTTCAGAACCGACAGGTATCATTGGAAAACATACAGAAAACAGTTGCTGACTACTACAAAATCAAGGTCGCTGATATGTTCTCAAAAAAGCGTTCTCGCATAATCGCCCGGCCCAGGCAAATCGCCATGATGCTAACTAAGGAATTAACTCAATTAAGTTATCCCGACATAGGAGATGCCTTTGGAGGCCGCGATCACACCACAGTGATCCACGCCGTTAGAACAATAACGGAACTTAAGGAAAGCGACCATAACCTTAATCGTGACTTCATTTTGTTAATGCAAATGCTGAAAAATTGAATCTTGTATAACATGTGGATAACTGTGCATATCTACCAATCAACATATTCTTCACACAATTGATACAGCCAGAAAAATGACTTATGCACATTGAATTATCACATGCAATACTCTGAAAATTATAAACAATAACTCGTTACCCACAAAATTCCAAAACACCCATTAACTACCATTAAGGTATTTATATGAAACTATTAAAGATAAACAGGGATACTCTACTAAAACCCCTACAATCAGTAATTGGTATTGTGGAACGCAAACACACGCTTCCAATACTCTCAAATGTTTTAATAGAAAAAAAACAAAATTGCCTAACCTTGATTGCAACCGATCTGGAAATACAGATATCTGCACAAATTCTTCTCGATGATTCTGAACAAGAGTTTTCTGTTACGACATCTGCAAGAAAACTACAAGATATTTGCCGCGCATTTGATGAAGAAACTACATTAACCCTAGACAGGGAAGAAGCGAAAATCCAAGTAAAAGCGGGAAAAAGCAAATTCAATTTACAAACCCTACCAGCTGAGGATTTCCCCAGAATTAACGTTATTGGAAACGACGCTAATACAATCAACATATCTCAAGGTTCCTTGAAAATGCTGTTGGATCGAGTCCAATACGCGATGGCCCAGCAGGATATTCGGTATTATTTAAACGGCCTGCTTTTAATTACTGATGAAGACGGAATAAAAATGGTTGCAACCGATGGGCATCGCTTAGCCTTGGTTATGCAAAATAATACTGATATCCGCAAAGAAGGTACGATCCATCAGGAGGTCATACTGCCTCGTAAATCAGTAATTGAACTGGTCAAGCTTCTCAATGATAGTGAAGAACCAATAAGCATCGAAATTGGGCAAAATCAGGTTCGTTTTACTTTTTCCAATATTGTTATGGTTTCTAAAATTGTAGAGGGAAAATTTCCTGACTATACAAAAGTAGTACCAAACAATTACCAGAATCACATAACTATCAACCGTAGTCTTCTACTGCATGCCTTACAGCGGGTCTCGATTTTATCCAATGAGAAATTCAGTGGAGTGCGTTTAGTGCTGACACAGAACAGTCTTCGTATACTTTGCAATAATAACGAACAGGAAGAGGCTCAGGAGGAGTTGGAAATTGATTATGAGGGGTTGCCGTTAGATATTGGATTTAACGTCAGATATCTGCTCGATGTACTCAATAATCTAGACGATGAGAAAATCGTTTGTTCATTCGGAGACGTAAATAGTAGTGCACTAATAACGCGACCTGAGAATGCCAACTTCAAATATGTCGTGATGCCGATGCGCATTTAATTTATGTTTCACGTGAAACAACAGAACAACAGAAGGCAATATGACTGATTACACTTCAGAGAATATCAAGGTACTAAAAGGACTAGAAGCTGTACGTAAACGACCCGGAATGTATATCGGGGACACCAGCGATGGTACAGGCTTACACCACATGGTGTTCGAGGTGCTGGATAACGCCATAGATGAAGCGCTTGCGGGACATTGCAACGAAATCCGGGTAGTAATCCATAGCGATAACTCAATTAGCGTAAATGACAACGGGCGCGGTATACCAACCGACATTCATAGCGAAGAAAACCGATCCGCCGCTGAAGTTATCATGACGGTATTACACGCCGGCGGGAAGTTCGATGACAATTCCTATAAAATTTCCGGTGGATTGCACGGCGTGGGCGTTTCTGTCGTCAATGCCCTATCCGAATGGCTAAAGTTAACGATTCGACGGGACGGTCAAACGCATGCCATGGAATTTCGCCTGGGTGAACCAGTCGCGCCGTTAAAATTGATAGGCCACACGGAACGGCGTGGTACAGAAGTTCATTTCATGCCTAGCTTAGAGATATTCGGCAATATCGAATTTCATTTCGAAATATTGGCAAAACGGTTACGTGAACTGTCTTTTCTCAATAATGGAATATCCATAGTACTGGTGGATCAGCGGAGTGGGAAAGAAGAAAATTTTGCATTTACCGGGGGGGTCAAGGCATTTGTCGAATACATGAATCGCGCGAAAACCACCCTGCACCCGAATATTTTCCACGCCACCGGAGAAAAAGACGGCATCACGGTAGAAATTGCCATGCAATGGAACGATTCCTACCAGGAATCGGTTCTATGCTTTACCAACAATATCCCGCAGCGCGATGGCGGAACCCACTTAACCGGCCTGCGCGCGGCAATGACGCGAACACTGAACCAGTATATCGAAGGTAACGAACTGGCAAAGAAAGCCAAGGTGGAAACTGCCGGTGACGATATGCGGGAAGGGCTGAGCACCGTCCTATCGGTAAAGGTACCCGACCCAAAATTTTCATCTCAAACCAAGGACAAATTAGTTTCATCCGAAGTACGTCCTATCGTCGAAGAGATCGTGGCACAAAAGTTAGCGGAATTTCTTCTTGAAAAACCGAATGATGCCAAAATCATTACCGGAAAGATCATTGAGGCAGCGCGCGCACGCGAAGCAGCGCGCAAGGCTCGTGAAATGACGCGACGTAAAGGTGTGCTGGACGGCATGGGGTTACCGGGAAAACTAGCGGATTGCCAGGAAAAAGACCCGGCGCTGTCGGAAATCTACCTGGTGGAGGGCGACTCCGCCGGCGGATCGGCGAAGCAGGGACGCGACCGCAAGTTTCAGGCCATCCTGCCACTCAAAGGAAAAATCCTCAATGTGGAAAAGGCACGTTTCGACAAGCTGGTCTCTTCACAGGAAATCGCCACCCTCATCACGGCGCTGGGCACCGGCATCGGCAAGGACGAATACACGCCGGAAAAACTACGTTACCACCGCATCATCATCATGACCGACGCGGACGTGGACGGCTCGCACATCCGCACCTTGCTGCTAACCTTCTTCTACCGCCAAATGCCAGAACTGGTCGAGCGCGGTCATATCTATATCGCTCAACCCCCGCTGTACAAAGTCAAGCATGGAAAGCAGGAACGCTACCTCAAGGACGACCACGAACTGAAACAGTTCCTGCTGCAGCAAGCCCTGGGAGAAGCAGAACTGTACACCGCTCCCGGCGCGGCGGCGCTGACCGGCACAGCCCTGGAAGAAATAGCTAAAAGTTACCTGCTGGCGGAAGCGGTCGTCGAACGCCTCAGCCGCATACTTGCAGGATCGGTGCTGCACGCCATGCTGAGAATCCCGCGCATGCAGCTTTCCAGCCAGGAACTAGCGGATGCCTCGGTCTCCCAGTTGAAAGCCCAACTGGCAGGCGAAAATTACGAGGTAGCGGCACAATACGACGAAACCAACGAAACCTACCGGATCGTGATCCAGCGCAACAATCACGGCAATATCCAGACGCAATACATCGACAACGACTTCCTCGAAGGCGGCGATTACGCCCAACTGCTCAAGACCTCCCAGGTATTGCAGGGCCTCTTATCACAAGGCGCCACGGTCAAGCGCGGCGAGCGCAGCCAGGCAGTGAGCGAATTCAAGGAAGCCATGGACTGGCTGCTGGAAGAAGTCAAACGCGGCTTGACCATCCAGCGCTATAAAGGCCTGGGAGAAATGAACCCAGGACAACTCTGGGAAACCACCATGGACCCCCAAGTCAGAAGGCTGCTCAGGGTTCAAATCGACGACGCCATCGTCGCCGACGAGATATTCACCACCCTGATGGGCGATCAAGTGGAACCCCGCCGGGCGTTTATTGAAAGCAACGCGCTTATAGCGAAGAATATCGATATTTAAGCGGGTAGCACCTCAGCTAAATCTAGATATTCATTATCATCTGGATTTATAAAAGAAAAATGGCCGAATAATATTTCGGCCATTTTTTTTGGATTCATAAAGGGTATGAGAATCTACGAGGAGAAAATTTGTGCAACTTCGTATCCATCAAGGTCTGAGTATCGGCCAAAGCCGACATACAGCCGGCACCGCATAAGCGGCTGGTATTAGTCGGTCTGCGGTCATTGGGCAAGTTTGGCGGCGAAGGTCTGCTTCCATCTGCCGTGTGGGACGGTACCCAACCCAAAGCGGGCATTGCTGAGTTTTCTTGCGAACGCCGGCTTTGGATTAAACGCAATTCAAATGGACACCAAAGTCATGCAAAACGCAAGCGTTCTCAAATTAGACGAAAACGACACCCATTTTTTGGGCCATTGAACATCTTGAAGTAGAATGCTTCAGAATGTTCAATGATTGTAAGAGGTGGCTATTTGTGGAGATTTACCCTTGAACCGGTTTGACATTCAGTTCGAAGATCGGATGCCCCAACGCTAAACATCTCTCCGTTTACACAAAATCCCGGACACCCCGTGTCATGTGTTACCCAAGGCGGTACCAAGATTGCAGAGCACAAACGATGATTGAACAACAAATCGAACAAAGCTTCATCGACAAACTGACGGGGCTTAAATACGAATACCGCTCGGACATCACCGACCGCGCCGCGTTAGAAAAAAACTTCCGCGAGAAATTCGAAGCCCTGAACCGTGTCCGCCTCACGGATACCGAGTTCGCCAGGCTGTTGGATGAAATCGTCACCCCGGATGTCTTCACCGCTGCCAAGGCCCTGCGCAGCATCAATGCCTTCACCCGCGACGATGGCACGCCGCTGAACTACACACTGGTGAACCTCAAGGACTGGTGCAAAAACCACTTCGAGATCATCAACCAGCTCCGCATCAACACGAACAACAGCCACCACCGCTACGATGTGATTCTTCTCATCAACGGCGTGCCGGTAGTGCAGATCGAGTTGAAGACCCTCGGCGTCAATCCTCGCCGGGCCATGGAGCAGATCGTCGAATACAAGCACGACCCCGGCAACGGCTACACCAAGACGCTGCTCTGCTTCATGCAGCTTTTCATCGTCAGCAACCGCGACCGCAGCTACTACTTCGCCAACAACAACGCCCGCCACTTCGCCTTCAATGCCGACGAGCGCTTCCTGCCCGTCTATGAGTTCGCAGACGAGGACAACCGCAAGATCACCCAACTCGACGAGTTCGCCGAGCGCTTCCTGAAAAAGTGCGACCTCGGCCGGACCATCAGCCGCTACATGGTTTTGCTCGCCGGGGAGCAAAAGCTCATGATCATGCGGCCCTATCAGGTCTATGCCGTGCAGCACATGGTGAAGTGCATCGACGACGATGACGGCAATGGCTACATCTGGCACACCACCGGCAGCGGCAAGACGCTCACCTCCTTCAAGGCCTCCACCCTGCTGAAGGAAAACGACCACATCCACAAGTGCGTTTTCGTCGTGGACCGCAAAGACCTCGACCGCCAGACGCGGGAGGAATTCAACAAGTTCCAGAAAGGCTGCGTCGAAGAAAACACCAACACCGCCGCCCTCGTGCGCCGCCTGCTGTCAGAGGACTACGCCGACAAGGTTATCGTCACTACCATCCAGAAGCTCGGCCTCGCGCTGGACGAAAACAGCAAGCGCAACAAACAGCGCAGCAAAAACGGCCAGGCCACCTACAAGGAACAGCTTGAAGCACTGAAGGACAAGCGCATTGTCTTCATCTTCGACGAGTGCCACCGCTCGCAGTTCGGCGAGAACCACAAGGCCATCAAAACCTTCTTCCCCAAGGCGCAGCTCTTCGGCTTCACCGGCACGCCCATCTTTGAGGCCAATGCCACCTTGCAGAAGATCGAGGACACCCAGGCCTCCATGCGCACCACGGCGGACCTGTTCCAGAAGCAGCTCCACGCCTACACCATCACCCACGCCATAGAGGATGGCAACGTCCTGCGCTTCCACGTCGACTACTTCAAGCCGGAAGGCAAAAGCCCGCCGAAACCCGGCGAGGCCATCGCCAAGAAAGCCGTCATCGATGCCATCCTCACCAAGCACGATGCCGCCACCGGTGGTCGCCGCTTCAACGCCATCCTCGCCACCGCGTTCATCAATGACGCCATCGAATACCACGCGCTGTTCAAGACCATGCAGGCAGAGAAACAGGCCGCCGATTCCGACTTCAAGCCGCTGAACATCGCCTGCGTCTTCTCCCCACCCGCCGAGGGCGATGCCGATGTGAAGCAGATTCAGGAAGACCTGCCGCAGGAGCAGGCGGACAACGAGGAAGACCCCGAGGGCAAGAAAGCCGCGCTCAAATCCATCCTCGCCGACTACAACGCCCGCTACGGCACCAATTACCGCCTCAGCGAGTTCGACCTCTACTACCAGGATGTGCAGAAGCGCATCAAAGACCAGCAGTGGCCGAATGCCGACTACCCCGCAGCGCAGAAGATCGACATCACCATCGTCGTGGACATGCTGCTGACCGGCTTCGATTCCAAGTTCCTGAACACGCTCTATGTGGACAAGAAGCTCCAGCACCACGGCTTAATCCAGGCCTTCTCCCGCACCAACCGCGTGCTCAACGGCACCAAGCCCTACGGCAACATCCTCGACTTCCGCCAGCAGCAAGACGCCGTGGACGCCGCCATCGCCCTCTTCTCCGGCGAGAAGACCGGCGAGCAGGCGCGTGAAATCTGGCTGGTGGACAAGGCGCCTGTGGTCATCCAGAAACTGGAAGCCGCCGTGCAGAAGCTCGACGGCTTCATGAAGTCCCAGGGCCTGGTCTGCACGCCCTCCGCCGTCGCCAATTTGAAGGGTGACGAGGCCCGCGCCGCCTTCATCACCCACTTCAAGGAAGTCCAGCGCCTCAAGACCCAGCTCGACCAATACACCGACCTCACCGGGGAAAACAAAGCCACCATCGAGCAGGTGCTGCCCGAGGACAATCTGCGCGGCTTCAAGGGCCAGTATCTGGAAACCGCCAAAAAGCTCAGAGAGCAGCAGGGCAAGGGCGGCGAAAAAGTCGGCGCTGGCGGGACGGCGGACCAGCTCGACTTCGAGTTCGTCCTCTTCGCCTCCGCCGTCATCGACTACGACTACATCATGAGCCTCATCGCCAAGTTCTCGCAGAAAGGGCCGGGCAAGTCGAAGATGACTCGCGAGGAACTCATCGGCCTCATCAGCGCCGATGCCAAGTTCATGAACGAGCGCGACGACATCGCCGAATACATTGGCACGCTCAAAGCCGGCGAGGGTCTCAGCGAAACCGCTATCCGCGACGGCTACACCCGCTTCAAGGCCGCGAAAAACGCCAAGGAACTCGCCGCCATCGCCGCCAAGCACGGTCTTGACCCCGTCGCCTTGCAAAGCTTTGTGGACGGCACCCTCGATCGCATGATTTTCGATGGCGACAAACTCAGTGAGCTCTACGCCCCGTATGACCTCGGCTGGAAAGACCGCACTCAAAAGGAACTCTGCCTCATGCAGGACTGCGCCCCCTACCTTGTCAAACGTGCCGATGGCCGAGATATTTCGGGACTCAGTGCGTATGAGCAGTAACACTGTGCTTGAAGCGATGCTGGGCGCTAGAAGCGCCACCGGGCCAGGACATCAGCGGCACAAGGAAAGGCCTTGTTGAAATGACCACCCAGGACCAGCACACCGCAAGGCCGCGCGCAGCCACCTACCAAGACCTGCTCGCTGAGCTGAAGACGACCATGGCCGGGCTGCAAACACTGCACGAACAGGCCCTCGAAGGACTGACGCCCACCGTGCAAGACATGGTGCGCAGCGGCAGCCGCGATGTTCAACGCATCGAGCACACACTCGACCAACTGTTGGACCACGCCTGCTTGCCGGAGGGCTTGGCCCTCTTCAAAACCCTCTGCCGCCATTACTGGACGCTCGACCCCCAGGCCACCGCGAGTTATGTCCACGCCTACCGCGAGATGTGGGATGGCGATGAGCAGAGCGACACCGACGAGGTGCAAGCATGAACCGGAAAACCACCCAGACCAGCACCCTGGACATTCAAGGCACCAGCGTGGCTGTGGTCACCTCGCTCCAAGGCGACTACATCTCGCTCACCGACATGCTGCGCGCCAAAGATGGCGATTTTTTCATCTCAGACTGGCTGCGCAACCGCAACACAGTAGAGTTTCTGGGCATCTGGGAGTCGATTTACAACCCCGCTTTTAATTACGGCGAATTCGCCACAATTAAAAGTCAGGCCGGACTCAACAGCTACAAGATCAGCGTCAAAGAGTGGGTGGAGAAGACTGGGGCCATCGGGCTCAAGGCCACCGCCGGCCGCTATGGCGGCACCTACGCGCACCCCGACATTGCCTTTGAATTCGGCATGTGGATCAGCCCCGAGTTCAAGATCTACCTGGTCAAGGAGTTCCGCCGTCTCAAAGACGAAGAAAGCAGTCGCCTGCAAATCGGCTGGAACCTGCAGCGCACCCTCTCCAAGATCAACTACCGCATCCACACCGATGCCATCAAAGAGACGCTGATCCCGCCCACCATCACCAAGACCCAGGCCAGCCAGGTGTACGCCAGCGAAGCCGACTTGCTCAACGTGGCCCTCTTTGGCCACACCGCCAAGCAGTGGCAAGACGCCCACCCCGACGCACAAGGCAACCAGCGCGACAACGCCACGCTAGAGCAATTGGTGGTGCTCACCAATCTGGAAAGCCTCAACGCCGTGTTCATCCGCCAAGGGCTGCCGGCACCCGAGCGCCTGCAAAAGCTCAACGACATCGCCATCTCGCAAATGCGCAGCTTGCTGGCTGACCACAACATCAAAAGGCTGGCACCGTGAAGGACAAACAAACAACGCGGGTGCCGAAGCTGCGGTTTCCGGTGTTTCGGGGGGCGAAGGGGTGGAATCATGTCCCGCTGAAGGACTTGGCGGATCGAGGAAAGAAGAAAAATCGCGACGAGAAAATTGAGCGTGTATTGACCAACTCCGCTGAGTTCGGAGTAATGGATCAGCGAGACTTCTTTGATAAAGATATTGCCACCCAAGGGAAACTGGAGGGTTACGTAGTCGTTGAACTGGGCGATTACGTTTACAACCCTCGCATCTCAGCAACAGCACCGGTAGGCCCAATTTCAAAGAACAATATCGGTACGGGAGTGATGTCTCCGTTGTACACAGTGTTCAGTTTCAAGAACCCAGAGAACGGTTTTTATCAGCACTACTTCAAAACAACGGGCTGGCATTCTTACATGCGCCAGGCCTCAAGCACGGGCGCTCGCCATGACCGTATGGCTATTGGCAGTGATGACTTCATGGCTATGCCTCTGCCCGTCGCGCCATCACCCGACGAACAACTAAAAATCGCCGAGTGCCTGAGTTCGGTGGACGAGCTGATGGCCGCGCAAGCGCGGAAAGTGGAGGCGCTCAAGACCCATAAAAAAGGGCTGATGCAGCAGCTTTTCCCCCGCGAAGGCGAAACCCAACCCCGCCTCCGCTTCCCCGAATTCCAAAATGCCGGTGAGTGGGTGAGTGCCCCAATGGCAAACTTCGCAGCAATAAACCCTCGGCGCGAAGTTCGTCCTGATGAGCTCGAAGTCAGCTTCGTGCCGATGAGTGCCGTTTCAGAAGACGGGTATCTTGCCATTCAGCAGATACGCCCATACGGAGCCGTTAAGAAGGGCTTCACGGCTTTTCGGGACCTCGACATAATTTTGGCAAAGATTACGCCGTGCTTTGAGAACGGCAAAGCCGCTCTTGTCGCCGAACTTTCAAATGGTGTTGGCTTTGGAAGCACTGAGTTTCATGTAATTAGAACCGGGGAATCTTGTTTGCCCGCGTTCATGTTCGCCCAACTTTACACCGATGACTTTCGTAGTGCTGGGAAAGCATCAATGACTGGATCGGGTGGTCAGCAACGTGTGCCAACGCGGTTTCTTGAGAATTACACGGTCTACGTCCCATCCATCCCCGAACAACACCGCATCGCCTCGTGCCTGAGCAGCCTCGACGCCCTGATCACCGCCGAAACCCGAAAGCTCGAAGCCCTCAAGACCCACAAGAAAGGGCTGATGCAGCAGTTATTCCCCTCCGTTGGAGGGGTGCCCGAAGGGCGGGGTGGTTAAATGACACAACGAGACATGAAAGCAACCACCCCCCGCCTTCGGCGTACCCCTCCAGAGGAGGGGAATAACAACACCCCCCGCCTTCGGTGCGCCCCCCCAGAGGAGGGAGGTGACGTGGTGAATTCCCCTCCCTTGGAGGGGTGGCAGGCGAAGCCTGACGGGGTGGTCGCACGGCACACCAGAAATTATCTGTCATTGCCATTCAACCCGCATTTGAAGGAGCGGGCGAAGGCGTTACGCCGTGCGGGTAACTTGTCTGAAGTGTTGCTATGGAATCAATTGAAGAAAGGGCAATTCAAAGGTTTGGACTTTGATCGCCAAAAAATCATCGGCAATTACATCGTTGATTTTTATTGTGCGGAGAAGCAAGCGGTGATCGAGGTTGACGGAAGCAGCCATGATGACAAGGCCGAATATGATGCGCAGCGTGACGCATTCTTGATGGGCTTGCGCTTGTGCGTTATTCATATTTTGGACATGGATGTGAAACAAAACCTGGCGGGCGTGATCGACTTCTTATCTCACCATCCAGCATTTGTTGATGAGGCGCCATCATGAAGGACGTCAATCCTTCGCAGTTTGTGATCTACCAGAGCGAGGATGGGAAGATCAAGCTGGATGTACGCTTCGTGGATGAAACCGTTTGGCTTAGCCAAGCACTGATGGCGGAGTTGTTTGGCACCACCAAGCAGAACATCGGGCAGCACCTGAAAAATATCTTTTCAGAACATGAGCTTGACGAAGAATCAGTTGTAAAGGATTTCTTTACAACTGCCGCCGATGGCAAGCAGTACCGCACCCGGCACTACAGTCTGGATGCCATTATTTCCGTTGGCTACCGGGTGCAAAGTCATACGGCTACCCGCTTTCGCCAGTGGGCAACCCAGCAGTTGCGCGAGTACATCGTCAAAGGCTTTTTGCTGAACGACGAGCGGCTGAAAAATCCGGATCAACCTTTTGACTATTTTGAAGAGCTCACGCGGCGCATTCAGGACATCCGCACCAGTGAGCGGCGCTTTTATCAAAAAATCACCGACATCTACGCCACCAGCGTTGACTATGACCCGACGCAGGCTGAAAGCATTTCGTTTTTCCAGACCGTACAAAACAAGATGCACTGGGCCATTACGGGGCAAACGGCGGCAGAGATCATTTATACCCGTGCCGATAAAAATCAGCCCAATATGGGGCTGACCAGTTGGCGCGGCGGCAAGGTGCGCAAGGCGGACGTGAGCATTGCCAAGAATTACCTCAATGCCGATGAATTAGCCGCACTGAACAATCTGGTGGAGCAATATCTGGTGTTTGCTGAAGGGCAGGCCATGCGTCGCGTGCCCATGACGATGAACGACTGGATTACCAAGCTGCACGGCTTTTTGACGATTAACGACCGCGACATCCTCAACCATGCCGGGAAAATCTCTCACGAAGTGGCCAAGGCTTTTGCCGAATCGGCGTATGAGAACTTCAACAAAGATCAAATTGCCAAGGCCGATCAATTGGAGAGCGATTTTGACCAGGCGATGAAGCGGCTACCAAAGCCCAAACTAGCGAAGCAAAAGAAAAACCATGACTGAACAAAATCAAAAACAACTGGGTAACACCCTCTGGAGCATCGCCGACCAACTGCGCGGGGCGATGGATGCGGACGATTTCCGCGACTACATGCTGTCCTTCCTCTTCCTGCGCTATCTCTCCGACAACTACGAGACGGCGGCGAAGAAAGAACTGGGGCGGGATTACCCGGATGTCGGCGGCGACACTCGCAAGGTGCCGCTGGCGCTGTGGTATGCCAACAACGTGGACGACATCCCGGCGTTCGAGAAGCAGATGCGGCGCAAGGTGCATTACGTCATCCAGCCCGCGCACCTCTGGAACAGCATCGCCAACCTGGCCCGCACCCAGAACGCGGAGCTGCTGAACACGCTGCAAGCGGGCTTCAAGTACATCGAGACCGAATCCTTCGAGAGCACCTTTCAGGGGCTGTTCTCCGAGATCGACCTGAGTTCCCCCAAGCTGGGCAAGCGGTATGAGGACCGGAACGCCAAGCTCTGCGCCATCATCCAGAAGATCGCCGAAGGGCTGGCGGAGTTCTCCACCGACATCGACGCACTGGGCGATGCCTATGAATACCTGATCGGCCAGTTTGCCGCCGGGTCGGGCAAGAAGGCGGGGGAGTTCTACACCCCGCAGCAGATTTCCGACATCCTCTCCGCCATCGTCACGCTGGACAGCCAGGAACCGAAAACCGGGACCAAGAAGCGGCTGGAGAGCGTGATGGACTTCGCCTGCGGCTCCGGCTCCCTGCTGCTCAACGTGCGCAAGAAGGTGAACAAGGCCGGCGGCACCATCGGCAAAATCTTCGGCCAGGAAAAGAACATCACCACCTACAACCTGGCCCGCATGAACATGCTGCTGCACGGGGTGAAGGATACGGAGTTCGACATCTTCCACGGCGACACCCTGGCGAACGAGTGGGACATGATGCGCGAGCAGAACCCGGCCAGGAAGCCGAGCTTCGACGCCATCGTCGCCAATCCGCCCTTCAGCTACCGCTGGGAGCCGACCGACGCGCTGGCCGACGACGTGCGCTTCAAGAGCCACGGCCTCGCCCCCAAATCCGCCGCCGACTTCGCCTTCCTGCTGCACGGCTTCCACTTCCTCAAAGACGAAGGCGTGATGGCAATTATCCTGCCGCACGGCGTGCTCTTCCGTGGTGGTGCCGAGGAACGCATCCGCACCAAGCTGCTCAAGGACGGCCACATCGACACCGTCATCGGCCTGCCCGCCAATCTCTTCTACTCCACCGGCATTCCCGTCTGCATCCTCGTGCTGAAGAAGTGCAAGAAGCCCGACGACGTGCTCTTCATCAACGCCGCCGAACATTTCGTGAAAGGCAAACGCCAGAATCAACTGAGCGAGGAGCAAATCGCCAAGATCATCGGCACCTACCAATTCCGAAAGGAAGAGCCCCGCTACTCCCGACGAGTAGAAATGGCGGAGATCGAGAAGAACGACTTCAACCTGAATATCTCACGCTACATCAGCACGGCGGTGGGCGAGGCTGAAGTCGATTTGCAGGAAATCAATACCGAGCTGGTCACCCTAGAGCAGAACATCAAGGATGCACGGGACAAACACAATGCCTTTCTTGTAAATCAGCGTGCAAAACTGACCAGGAATCCGGGGTGATCAGCGTCCAAAT
>CAZGOY010000015.1:0-29418 GCA_964527565.1 uncultured Sulfuricella sp.
GTTACCTCCTTTCAGGTAACGAGTACATGCCCATGCCGGGCACACTAGGGTGCAACACCTGAAAGGCGTTGCACCGGCACCGCGAACATCCGGCGCAATGCCCTTCGGGGATTGCGCCCTACGCGGTCTAAAACGGACATTAAGGAAACTTTAAGTTTCGGCAGCGAGAATGGCGTCCTCATACGACGCACAGGATCAACGCCATGTCCGCAACCGCCCTCGCCCGCCTCGCCGAACGCACTTCGGATGACCGCTTCTCTGTGCTGGCCGCAGGCCAGCCAGGCCGCGCGCCAGCAGAATCCTTCATCGCCCGAACCTTTTCCCGCCACTATGGCGCCCGCATCGCGCACTTCATGCCGGAGCTGGTCACCCTGCGCCGCGACGGGCATATCGAGGCCGCCGCCGGCTGCCGCTCGGCAGCGCAAGAACGGCTGTTCCTGGAACAATATCTGGATGCCCCCATCGAGGCGCGCATCAGCCAACTGGCCGGTCACCCCATCGCCCGCTCGGGCATCGTCGAACTGGGCCAGCTGGCGGCGTCCCGGCCCGGCGCCGGCGTCGCCCTGATGCTGCGCCTGGCACACCATCTTTCCAGCAGGGGGCATGTTTGGGTGGTGTTCACCGCCACGGCGGAGCTGCGCGGCATCTTCGTGCGGCTGGGGCTTCCCCTCTTCGCCCTGGCCGAAGCCGCGCCGGAACGCCTGGGCGATCAGGCCGCCGCCTGGGGAAGCTACTATGAACACCGCCCCCTGGTGGTGTGCGCCTCCTTGAGCGAAGCAGCGCAACGGGCGGCGCAAGCCGGTGGCACGGAGGGTGGCCGGTGAGCCGCGAACTGACGGCCATCCTGAACGGGCTGACGCAGGGGCGGCGACCCTGCGTCGCCACCCTGTTGGATAACGGCCCGCGCTGGATCGAGGCCGACGCTGCCCTGAGCGCCTCGGCGCTTCCCCACGTGCCGCTGCCGCTGTTTTTTTCGGCGCAACAATGCCGTCACGTTCTTGATGCCACCGCTGCCGAAGTGGTGCTGGCGGAAAACGCCGCTGCCATTCTGGCGCTGGATGCGGGGTTCGCCCCGGCGGGCGCGTGGCGCGGCCTCGCCCTGCTGGCGCGCAACGCCCCCGCAGCGGCCACGCTGCCGCCCGGCACCGCCAAGATCACCTTTACCTCCGGCACCACCGGCCAACCCAAGGGCGTGTGCCTGTCCGCCGCACAGATGGAGGCCACGGCGGCGGCGCTGGCGCGCACGCTGGCGCCCCTCGGGCTGAAACGGCACCTGTGCGCCCTGCCGCTGCCGGTGCTGCTGGAAAACGTGGCGGGCGTCCTGGCGCCGCAGCGCGCCGGGATCACCGTGGTGACGCCTTCCCTGGCGGAAACCGGTCTGACGGGCGCCGCCGGTTTCGACGCGCCGCGCTTCGCCCGCTGCCTGGACGAACACGGCGCCGACAGCGTCATCCTGCTGCCGCAGATGCTGGAGGCCTGGCTGGCTGAGATCGAGGCGGGCCGCCTGGCGCCGCCGCGACACCTGCGTTTCGCCGCCGTTGGCGGCGCCCGCGTCGCGCCGGAAGCCCTGGTGCGCGCCCGTGCCGCCGCCATTCCGGTGTTTGAAGGCTACGGCCTGTCCGAATGCGCCTCGGTGGTGACCCTCAACCATCCTGGGGCGAACCGCCCCGGCAGCGCCGGCCAGCCCTTGCCGCACCTCGCTGTTACGCTCGCCGCCGATGGCGAAATCCTGGTCTCGGGACAAATGCATCTCGGCTACCTGGGCGAAGCGCCGCGCCCTGAAGGAATAGCGCTGGCCACCGGCGACCTGGGGCGCATCGACGATGACGGCTTCCTGTTCGTCGACGGGCGCAAGAAAAATATCCTGATTACCGCATTCGGCCGCAACGTCGCCCCGGAGTGGGTGGAATCCGAGTTGCGCGGCGAAGCGCTCATCGCCCAGGCGGCGGTGTTCGGCGAAGCGCGCCCGTGGCTGTCGGCAGTGATTGTCACGCGCGGCGCCGCCAACGATGCGCAGATTGCCCAAGCGCTGGAACGGGTCAACGCCAACCTGCCCGACTACGCCCGCATCCGGCGCTTCATCGCCGCCGAACAGCCTTTCACCCCGGCCAACGGCCTCGCCACCGCCAACGGCAGGCCGCGCCGGGATGCCATTTACGCCCGCTACCAGGAACGCCTAGAGAATCTTTATTCGGAAAACCTTTATCAAGAACAGACTGATTGCAAAGAGGAACATTACTCATGAATTTCAACGAACAGCTCCTGGAAGCCAGCGCCGAGGCGCGCGCCGAATTTCTCGCCATCCCCTTTCTGCGCGAGGGCGCCAGGGGCGCGCTCGGCCTGCCGAGCTACCTAGCTTTCCTCGCCGAGGCCTACCACCACGTCAAGGAAACCACGCCGCTCTTGATGGCTGCCGGGCTGCGCTGCGAAGCGCCCTGGCTGCGCAAGGCGCTGGCCCACTACATCATCGAGGAAGTCGGCCACGAGGAATGGATCCTTGCCGACATCGCCGCCGCAGGCGGGGATGCCGCTGCCGTGCGCGACGGGCAGCCCCGCCCGGCTACCGACATCATGGTCGCCTATGCCTACGATACCGTGCTGCGGCGCAACCCGGTGGGCCTCTTCGGCATGGTGCTGGTGCTGGAGGGCACCAGCGTCGCCCTGGCGCTTTCCGCCGCCGACGCCATCCAGCAAAGCCTCGGCCTGCCCGACGCGGCCTTCAGCTACCTGCGTTCCCACGGCACCCTGGACCAGGAGCACATGGGGCATTTCGCCAACGTAATCAACCAGCTCGATCAGCCGACAGACCAGGCGGCGGTGATCCACTGCGCGCGCATGTTCTACCGGCTCTACGGCGACATCTTCCGCAGCCTGCCGATGGTTGCGCCGGGAAGGGAAACGGCGGCATGAAAATCACCGGTCAACGCATCGTCGTCACTGGCGCCGCCGGTGGTATCGGCGCTGCCCTGTGCCGCAAACTGGCCGATGCGGGCGCGCAACTGCTGCTGGTGGGGCGCAAGCCGACGGCCCTGGCGGAATTGACGCAAGCCCTCAAGAACACCCACCCGCAAACCCGGACAGCCTGCCTCGCCCTCGACATCACCGCGCCGGATGCGCCGTCGCGCCTGCGCGACGAAGCCCAGGCGCTGCTGGGCGGCATCGACATCCTGGTGAACAACGCGGGCTTGCAGGGCTTCGGCGCATTTGCAGAAACCCCGCCGCGGGAAATCGAACGCCTGCTCGCCACCAGCCTGACCGCCCCCCTGCTGCTGACCCGCGCCGTGCTGCCCGACCTGCTGGCGCGCGGGCAGGGGGGCATCGTCAATATCGGTTCGACCTTCGGCGCCATCGGGTTTCCCTGGTTTGCCGCTTATTCGGGCGCCAAATTCGGCCTGCGCGGTTTTTCAGAAGCACTGCGCCGCGAACTTTCCGGCAGCGGCGTGGCAGTGCTTTACGCGGCCCCGCGCGCCACGCGCACGGCGATCAACGACGACCGCGTGACCGCCATGGGCGCCGCCACAGGCATGCCTTTCGACGAACCGGATGAGGTGGCCGGGCGCATTGTCGCCGCCATGCTGCGCGGCGACGCCGAATGCGCCATCGGTGCCCAGGAAAGCTTTTTTGCGCGCCTCAACGCCCTGTTGCCGCGCCTGGTAGACAAGGGACTGGCGGCCAAGGCGCGCGCCATGGCGCCCTTCGCCCGCCGCCCCGCCATCAACAACCCACCCACGGAGATCTGAAACATGAAAAACCCAAGCATGAAAACCCCAAGCATGAAAACCCCGGCCATCTTTCTTGCCACCCTGCTGTTTGCCGCCACGGCCCAATCCGCCGACCTGCCGGCCGAGGTGTTGCGCATCCAGGGAGAATGGGCGCGCGTCAACTACAAACTGCCGGAAAAAGCGCGCGAAGAGGCTTTCAAGGCGCTGGCCGGTGAGGCGCGCGCCGCCGCCGAAAAACTGCCCGGCCGCGCCGAACCGCTGATCTGGGAAGGAATCGTGCTGGGCAGCTATGCCGGCGCCAAGGGCGGGCTGGGCGCGCTCGGCGTGGCCGAACGCGCGCGCGACCGCTTGCTGGAAGCCGAACGCATCGATGCCCGGGCGCTATCCGGCTCCGCTTACACGTCCCTGGGCAGTCTGCATTACAAGGTGCCCGGCTGGCCGATTGGCTTCGGCGACAAGAAAAAGGCGCGCGACTATCTCCAGAAGGCGCTGGCCCTCAATCCTGACGGCATCGACAGCAACTATTTCTGGGCCGATTTTCTCAAGGAACAGGGAGAATACGCCGCCGCCGCCGCGGCCTACCGCAAAGCGCTGGCAGCCCCCGCACGCCCTGGGCGCGAAGAAGCCGACGCCGGCCGCCGCACCGAAATCCTGAGCGGCCTCAAGGAAGCCGAATCGCACCTGTAGCGCTGATTAACAAATGCCGATCGTGCAATCCCCGAAGGGCATTGCACCCACGCGTGCTGCTTCGCTCTTTTGCTTGACGCAAGCGGTTGACTTGGCGCGGCGGTCTGCACATCATGGCTCCTTTTTACAACGCCTTCCTACTGGAGACCGACATGCCGCAAACCAAGTTCCTGCTCGACGAAGCCGACATTCCCACCCACTGGTACAACGTGGTTGCCGACATGCCCAACCCGCCCGCGCCGCCGCTCGGCCCGGACGGCAAGCCGATCGGGCCGGAGGCGCTCACCGCGATTTTCCCGATGAGTTTGATCGAACAGGAAATGTCCGCGCAGCGCTGGATCGAGATTCCCGAAAAAGTGCGCGAACTCTATCGTCTCTACCGTCCCTCGCCGCTGGTGCGCGCCCACCGCCTGGAAGCCGCCCTCGGCACGCCGGCGAAGATTTACTACAAATATGAAGGTGTTTCCCCCGCCGGTTCGCACAAGGTCAACACCGCCATCGCCCAGGCCTATTACAACGCCGAGGCCGGCATCAAGCGCATCGCCACCGAAACCGGCGCCGGGCAGTGGGGTTCCTCCATCGCGCTGGCCGGCCAGATGTTCGGCCTGGATGTGCGCGTCTATATGGTCAAGGTCAGCTACGGACAGAAACCCTACCGCCGTTCGATGATGCAGACCTGGGGCGCCGAAGTGTTCGCCTCCCCGAGCATGGAAACCAACGCCGGGCGCGCCGCGCTGGCCGAAGACCCGAACAACCAAGGCTCGCTGGGCCTGGCAATTTCCGAAGCGGTGGAAGACGCCGCCTCGCGCCCCGACACCAACTACGCGCTGGGCTCGGTGCTCAACCACGTGCTGCTGCACCAGACCATCATCGGCCTGGAATCCAAAAAGCAGTTTGAGAAGGCCGGCGACTACCCGGACATGATTTTCGCCCCCTGCGGCGGCGGTTCGAATTTCGGCGGCGTGGCCTTCCCCTATTTTGCAGACAAGGCGGCGGGCAAGAACCTGCGCCTGGTCGCGGTGGAGCCGACCTCCTGTCCGACCCTCACCAAGGGCCATTACGCCTACGATTTCGGCGACACCGCCAAGATGACCCCGCTGATGCTGATGTACACCCTGGGCCACGACTTCATGCCCCCCGGCATTCATGCCGGGGGCCTGCGCTATCACGGCGATTCGGCGCTGGTCTCGCAGCTCTATCACGAGAAACTGATCGAAGCCCTGGCGGTGCCGCAGCTTTCCACCTTCCAGGCCGGCGTCACCTTCGCCCGCGCCGAAGGCATCATCCCCGCCCCCGAGTCCAACCACGCCATCGCCGCCTGCATCGACGAAGCGCGGCGCTGCAAGGAAACCGGTGAGAAGAAGACCCTGTTCTTCAACCTCTCCGGCCACGGCCACTTCGACATGGGCGCCTACGACAGCTATTTCAGCGGCAAGCTGGAAGACTACGAATATCCGGAAGAAGCCATCAAGGCGGCGCTGGATCGCTTGCCGAAGGTGGGGTAAGCCGGAGTGGGGGGCAATTGTAAGAGAACAGCAAGTATCCCCCGGCATTAAAGCCGGGGTTTGCCGATCTCGAAGATGCGCACGCCTGGGCGGCTGGCTTCGTGCGCCAGGCGACAACTATTCACGCACAGTGGCGGTATTTCCTGGCCGCCATCAAGCGGCGCATTTCGGAGCAGCGTCCGCGAGACAGGCATCGACCAATGCCATCAGGCATGCCGTGGCGCCGCGATGGGCCTGGCTGAAGCGCAGGCCGGACTGGGACATGGCGGCGCGCGCAGTGGAATCCTCCAGCAGCGCCCGCACGGCCTGCGCCAATTCCCCGGCATCGCGCATGCGCCGGGCGGCGCCTGCGGCAATGGCCAGTTCGCTGGCTTCGCTGAAATTGAAGGTATGCGGCCCGAGCAGGAGCGGTTTGCCCAGGCTGGCTGCCTCGATCAGGTTCTGTCCGCCCAGCGGCAGCAGGCTGCCGCCGATGAAAGCAAGATCGCAGGCGGCGTAATAGGCGAACATCTCACCCATGCTGTCGCCCAGCACCACCCGCGTTTGTGCGTCGAGCGGCTGTTCCTCGGAACGGCGCTGGAAAGGGATGCCGCGCGCCTCCAGCAGGCGGGCGACTTCGTCGAAGCGTTGCGGATGGCGCGGCACGATAATGGTGAGGAGATCAGGCACGGCGATTTGCGGCAGCACGTCGAGCAGCAGCGCTTCCTCGCCTTCGCGCGTGCTGGCGGCGAGGAACACCGGGCGGGAGGCGCCAAAACGGGCGCGCAGGGCTTGCCCGAGGGCGATCTGGGCCGACGGCGGCGCACTATCGAATTTGAGATTGCCCATCACCGTCACCGCAGGCGCCCCCAGGGACTTGAGGCGCGCCGCGTCGGCCTCGGTTTGCGCGGCGATGGCGCGCAACCCTTCCAGGGCGGCACGCGTCAGATCCGGTACGTGGGCGAATTTGCGGCACGACTTTTCCGAAAGGCGCGCATTCACCAGCAGCAGCGGCACCTGTGCCCGGCGGCATTCGGCGATCAGGTTGAACCAGATTTCGGTTTCCATCAGCAGGCCGGCGGCGGGCCGGAAATGGCGCAGGAAGCGGCGCACCGCCCAGGGAAAATCATAGGGCAGATAGGCGCGCAGGACGCGCTCGCCGAACAGGGTTTCCCCGGTTTCGCGCCCGGTCGGGGTCATGTGGGTCAGCAGGATGCGGTGGCCGGGGTAGCGTGCCAGCAGGGCTTCCACCAGGGGCGCGGCGGCGCGGGTTTCGCCCACCGAAACGGTATGCAGCCAGATCAGCCCTGCCCATTTCTCGGAGCCTGCCGGGCGGGCGCCGTAAAAACCGAAACGCTCGCCGACATGGCGCCGGTAGCCGGGCTGCCTGCGCCCGCGCCACCACAGGTGAAAAGCCACCCAGGGCAGCAGGAAATACAGTAGCAGGCTGTAAAAGCGCCTCATGCGGCCATCACCCGCTCTACGGCGGCAATCACCGCCGCCACCTCCGGCGCCTTGCCGCGGCCGCCGAGGTTAAGCGCGCGCGGCCCCGCGTGGACGCCGGTCAGCCCCGGTTCGGTGGCGACATACAGCGCCACCACCGGCACGTCGAGGGCGGCGGCCAGGTGCGCCAGGCCGGTATCCACGCCCACGGTGACGCGCGCGCGCGCCAGCAGGTCCGCCGCCTCGCCGAGTGTGAGACGCGGCGGCACGATGGCGCCGGGGATGTGTTCGGCTAGGCGCGCGCTGCGCTCCCGTTCGCGCGCGCTGCCCCAGGGCAGCACACAAGTCATGCCGTGCGCCTGGAAATACGCGCCCAGCGCAATCCAGTGCGCTTCCGCCCACAATTTGTCGTCGCGGCTGGTGGCATGGAGAAAGACCGCATGGTCGCCGCCGGGCAGCCAGGGCAGGGCGCCCCCCGGCGCGCGGATGCCGTAATCGGCGGGCGTATCCGCGGCATAGCCCAGCACCCGTGCTGCCAGTTGGCGATTGCGCGTCACGGCATGCAGCGATTTTTCGACATGCACGCGGTAGTCATAGAACAGCGCCGCCAGCGGCTCGCGTGCACTTTTCAGGTCCAGGCCGGCGCGGCTGCCGTGCGCCAGACGGGCGATCAGGGCGCTTTTCAGCAGGCCCTGGCTGTCCAGCACGATGTCCCAGGTTTCTTCCCGCAAAGCTTTCGCAAAGGCGCGCATTTCCGTGCGCGTTTCCCGTGCGAGCAAGGATTTGCGCCAGCGCCGCAGCGCCACCGGAAAAATACGTTTGACCCCCGGGTGCAGTGCCGGAATCGCGGCAAAGGACTCTTCCGCCACCCAGTCGATTTCCGCTTCCGGGAAGTGCGCAAGGATGTCGCTGACCACCGGCAGGTTGTGGACGACATCGCCCAGCGAGGAGGTTTTGACCAGCAGGATTTTCAGCATGGCGGCATTTTAGCCGAACTTGCCGCCGCCGGCCTTGCACAATCTCACCTTGACTCGACAACATTGGTCACATAAAGTGACCACATTAGAGGGGTGCCCATGCCGCAATTCAATATCGCCGAAGCCAAGGCCCATTTTTCAGAGCTGGTGCAAAAGGCCATGCTAGGGGAAGAAGTCGTCATCGCCAAGGACAACAAGCCCCTGCTCAGGCTGATGCCGCTGACACCGTCTTCACAGGCACGCCTGCCTGGTTCGGCAAAGGGGCGTGTCCTGTTCATGGCGGAAGATTTCGATGCCATGCCCGGTGACTTCAAGGACTACGTCTGATGAAGCTGTTGCTGGATACCCATGCCTTCCTGTGGTGGGTGAACGATGCGCCGGAACTTTCTGCCAAGGCGCGCAAGGTGATTGCCGACCCGGCCAATGAATGCCTGCTGAGCCTGGCCAGTTGCTGGGAGATGGCCATCAAGACCAGTATCGGCAAACTGAAGTTGCAGGGCACGGTGGAACGCTTCATTCCCGAGCAACTTGCCGCCAACAACTTCGGTAGCCTGGACATCGCCTTCCGCCACGTGGCGCGGGTTGCCGCTCTGTCCTTCCATCATCGCGACCCTTTCGACCGGCTGCTGGCGGCACAATCCCTGGAAGACCATCTACCCATCGTTTCCGCCGATGCCATTTTTCAGGCGTATGGTGCCCGGCGCATCTGGTAATGGACAGACTTCCCCTTTCCGCCGTCATCATCACGCGCAACGAAGCGGGCTGCATTCGCGCCTGCCTGGAGAGCGTCGCCTTTGCCGACGACATCGTGGTGGTGGATTCCGGCAGCGACGACGGCACGCCGGACATCGCCCGGCAATGCGGGGCGCGGGTGTTTCATCACGACTGGCTGGGGTTTGGCAAACAGAAACAGCTTGCCGTTTCCTGCGCGGCCCACGATTGGGTGCTGTGCCTGGATGCCGACGAGCGCGTCAGCCCCGCTTTGCGCGCCGACATTGCGGAAGCCTTGCGCGACTCCAGTCGCGTGGCCTGGCGTTTCCCGCGTTGCAACCGTTTCATGGGGCGCTGGCTGCGCCACGGCGAAGGCTATCCCGACTTGAGCCTGCGCCTGTTTCACCGTGGACACGCGCGCTGGAGCGAGGATGCCGTGCATGAAAAGGTGCTGTGCGACGCCGCCCCCGGCACGCTGTCCGGCGATTTGTTGCACGAATCCGGCGAAACCCTCTTGGGCTATCTGGAAAAGCAGAACCGTTATACCACCTTGCAGGCGCAGGCCCTGTTCGCGGCGGGCGCACGGGCCGGTGTTGGCCGTTTGCTGTTCAGCCCGTGGCTGCGGTTTATCAAATTCTATTTCCTGCGCCTGGGGCTGCTCGACGGCGTGCCGGGGCTGGTGCACATCCTGATCGGTTGCGGTAACAGTTTCGTCAAGTACGCCAAGTTGATCGAACTGAACCGGATGAAAACCCCGCATGACTTAAACGGGGAATAGCCGTGAAGATATTGATTGCCGGGGTTGCCGGCTTCATCGGCATGCACGTGGCCCAGCGCTTGCTGGAACGGGGCGTGGAAGTGGTCGGCATCGACAATTTCAGCGACTACTACGATGTCGGGCTGAAGGAAGCGCGTCTCGCGCAGATCAGCGGCTATCCCGCCTTCCGCTTCGTGCGCCTGGACATCGCCGACCGCCCGGCGCTGGAAGCGCTGTTCGCCGCCGAGCGTTTCCAGCGCGTGGTCAATCTGGCCGCGCAACCGGGCGTGCGCTATTCGCTGATCAACCCGCACGCCTACATCCAGACCAATATCGTGGGCTTCGTTAACCTGCTCGAAGGCTGCCGCCATCACGGCGTGGAACACCTAGTGTACGCCAGCAGTTCCAGCGTGTATGGCGCGAATGTGCGCATGCCGTTTTCCGTGCACGACAACGTCGACCACCCGGTCAGCCTGTATGCCGCCACCAAGAAGTCCAGCGAACTGATGGCGCACACCTACAGCCATCTGTACGGTCTGCCGACCACCGGCCTGCGCTTCTTCACCGTGTACGGCCCGTGGGGGCGGCCCGACATGTCGCCCTCGCTATTCGCCGGAGCGATCCTCGCCGGGCGCCCCATCGAGGTGTTCAACGAAGGAAAAATGCAGCGCGATTTCACCTACATCGACGACATCGCCGAGGGCGTGGTGCGCGTGCTCGACCATGTCCCCGCGCCCGACCCGGCATTCGACCGCGAACATCCCGACCCCGCCGCCAGCCATGCGCCGTACCGGGTGTTCAACATCGGCAATCACGAACCGGTCGAACTGATGACCTTCATCGCCACCATCGAAGACGCGCTGGGCCAGGAGGCGGTGAAGCAATACCTCCCCATGCAGCCGGGCGACGTGGTCGCCACCTACGCCGATATCGACAGCCTGCGCGACGCCGTCGGCTTCGCTCCGCAAACGCCGCTGAAGGAAGGCATTGCCCGCTTCGCGGCGTGGTACCGGGAATATTACGGAACATGATGTCCGGCCAAGGGCCTGTCCATGAACAATTTGGACAATTATGGGTGTGCTGGCGGGATGCGATGCAAGGCGCCGTGCCATTTCGCACACCTGCGCCATTTCACGCGGCACAATGGCTTTCCATGTGTTGAAATAAAACGGATTTTTCTTGGCACAAGGCTTGCGTAAGAGACGGGGTTCCTATTTCGCAACCCTTGACGGAGAAAAATCCCAATGAAAACAAAAATTCTGCTTACCCTGCCCGCCGCGACGCTGCTGGTCGGCAACGCGCTGGCGGCCGATGCGCCCAAGGTGGCGCGCCTGGAAGAAGTGGTGGTCACCGCGCCGATGATGGTGGAACCGCTGGTCGTGACCACCGACCCGAAAGCGCCGCGCCAACCGATTCCGGCGCATGACGGCGCCGATTACCTGAAGAACATTCCCGGCTTCTCCGTAGTGCGCAAGGGCGGCACCGACGGCGACCCGGTGCTGCGCGGCATGGCAGCCTCGCGCCTCAACATCCTGCTGGACAACGAGCACATCCTCGGCGGTTGCGGCGGCCGCATGGACCCGCCCACCGCCTACGTGTTCCCGGAATCCTATGACCGCGTCACCGTCATCAAGGGGCCGCAGACCGTACTGTACGGGCCGGGCAACTCCGCCGGCACGGTATTGTTCGAGCGCACCATCAAGCGTTTCGACCAGCCGGGCGTGAAATTCAACGGCAGCCTGACCGCCGGCAGCTTCGGGCGCAACGACCAGGTGGCGGACGTGCGCGCGGGCAACCAGGACTTCTATTTCCAGGGCACCGGCACGCGCACCGACGCCAACAACTACAAGGACGGCGACGGGCGCACCGTGCATTCCGCCTATACGCGCTGGAGCACCAACGCCGCCGTGGGCTGGACGCCGGATGCCAACACCCGCCTGGAATTGTCCGGTGCGGTCAGCGACGGCGAGGCGGCTTACGGCGACCGCGCCATGGACGGCGTGAAGTTCGCGCGCGAAAACGTCGGCCTGAAATTCGAGAAGAACAAGATTTCCGCGCTGGTCGATAAAATCGAGGCGCAGGCCTACTACAACTACGTCGATCACGTGATGGACAACTACTCCATGCGCGCCAAGCCCGCCACCACCATGTTCATGGTCAACAACCCCGACCGCGAGACCACCGGCGGGCGCGTGGTCGTGGGCCTCAATTTCTCGAAGGACACCAAGGCGAAGCTGGGCATGGACTACCAGGCCAACACCCACACCTTGCGCGTGGCCAGCAACATGATGAGCGCGCCGAATTTCGCGGTCGGCGCGCGTAATGAAGATGCCAACTTCCGCAACTACGGCCTGTTCGGCGAGTTGACGCACCATCTCAACCAGCAGGACAAGCTGGTCGGCGGCCTGCGCGTCGACGACTGGAATGCCGAGGATCGCCGTGCCGCCACCCTGAGCGCGCGCGATGCCGCCGGACTGATGTATTCCTATACCAATCCGACATCCGGCCAAAGCCGTGATACCACACTCACCAGCGGTTTCGCGCGCTGGGAGCGTGATCTGACCACCTCGCCGACCACGCTGTATGCCGGTCTGGGCCGCACCGAGCGCTTCCCGGATTACTGGGAACTGATTTCCGCCAACAAGGAAAGCGCCGCCAGCGGCAGCGCCTTCAACACCAACCCGGAAAAAACCACCCAGCTCGACATCGGCGCGACCTATAACGCCGACCGCATGACCGCCTCGCTTTCCGGCTTTTACAACCAGATCGACGACTACATCATGGTGCAGTCGCGGGTGAACAAGACTTATATGGCCGGGGTGCGCTCCATCTCCGTGGTGCGCAACATCGATGCCACCACCTGGGGCGGCGAAGCGGGCGTGACCTATAAATTGAGCGACACCTGGAAAGCCGATGCGGCGCTGTCCTACGTGCGCGGCGACAACGACACCGACGGTACGGCGCTGGCGCAATTGCCGCCGCTGGAAGGACGCCTGGGCGTGAACTACGACAATAAGGTGTGGACGGTGGGCGCCCTGTGGCGCCTGGTTTCCGCGCAGGATCGTGTCGATGCCAACAAGGGCACCATCGTCGGCCAGGACATCGGCGCCACCAGCGGTTTCGGTATCTTTTCCGTCAACGGCGGCTACCGCGCGAAGAAGGGCGTGCTGATCAGCGGCGGCATCGACAATCTGCTCGACAAGACCTACGCCGAGCATATCAGCCGCGCCGGCGCCATGGTGGCCGGTTACGAGCGCACCACGCGCATCAACGAGCCGGGACGCACCGCCTGGCTCAAGCTGAACGTCACGCTCGACTGACGCCGGACTTCACACTCGGCTGATGCTGGCCGAAAACTCCTCCGATCTGACAGCCCGTCCTTGCGACGGGCTTTTTTTCGCAGGGAGTCATGGTATATTTTCGGGTATTCCCTGGAGAGAAGAACGCCATGAAGACCATTGAATTGTCCGATGCGCTGGCAAGGCGCATCGAGTTGATTGCCGTTGAAGCCGGCCGTCAACCCAGCGAAATCCTTCCATTCGTCATACGTGACGGGATCGGCTACACAGAAAATTTCATTCGCCGGATCAAGTCCGGCATGGCGGATGCCGATGCCGGGAATCTGCTGGATCATGAATCCGTCATGGCCGAAATAGAATCCCTGTTCAATCATGACGAAAAGCAAAAAGCGGCTTGAATGGACGGCAACCGCCACGGCTGAATTACGCGAAGGCATAACCTATTACCATGAAAGAAATCCGCTGGCGGCCAGGCGCATGGCAACTGAAATTGCCCGCGCAGCCCAAAGCCTGATTGCCGAACCGCTGGCACATCCCGGAAAAACCGGGCGCATGAAAGGCACACGGGAACTCGTGGTCGGGCACAACGTGCCATATACGCTGATTTACCGGGAAAAACCAGGCAATCCCGGCAATATTGAAATCCTCGGCTGCCTGCATCAATCGCGAGAATTTTAGCCCCCGCTCCGATATGTTTTTTCGTCAGTCCCGCACCCGGTTCATGATTTCCGCGATGATTTCCGGCTTCTGGAAAGGCAGGGCATGGTCTGCCCCCGCGATGAGATGGCATTGCCAGCCGTCGTATTGCGCGGCGAAGGATTGGCACAGCGCGTAGCCTTCCGGGTGCGAGCGCCCGCCGATGAAGGCGCCGACCTGCGCCTGCGCGGCGGCCAGCGCCTGCCGGTCGAGGCGCTGGCTGGCCTCGAACACGCATTCGATGGCGCAGGCCAGCCCCGCCGGACGGTGCGCGAGACGCCCGCGCACGATGTCCTCGTTTTTCGAGCCGCGCGTGCGGTTGGGCGCAATCGCGTCGAGGAACAGTTCCAGTCCGGCATCGACGTGTTCCAGGTGGCGCAGCCGCCTGGCGGCATGGCGCATCAGCTCGCGGCTGGCGATGGCCTCGCTGTCGTTCAATTTGCCGAACAGGGCCGGTTCGAGTAGAAAGGTGTCGCCCACCGACGCCGGGCGCGCGGCCTTGAGCAGCATGGCGGCCAGCCCGCCGAAGGAATATCCGCCCAGATCGAAGGCATTCCAGCCGAGATGGTCGAGCAGGGCCGCGATGTCGCCCACTACCTCTTCGATGGTGAAATCGTGCTCGCGGCGGTCGGGATAGTGGGTCTTGCCCGCGCCGCGCAAGTCGGGCACCAGGATTTCATGCCAGCGCGCGAGATGCGGCAGGATGCCGCCCCAGGTGATCGCACCGGCCACCCCGCCGCCGTGCAACAACAACAGGCGGCGCGACGGCGCCCGGCTGGGCCGATACACGCGGTAATAAAGCGCCTGTTGCGGAAGATGCAGGGTATCCCGCAAGGCGGGTTGCAGCAGGTCAACGCTTTTCAGACTGGACATTTCATGAACCGGGAAAACCAATCACCCGTTTGTGCTGCCTTGCTACCATCAATGACACGGCCAATTCCCAATCGCCGACACATCTCGCGCATGATGCAGCACCCGCGCAACCACAATTCCGTCGGCATCGACAAAATAAAACAGCAGATACGGCGTTGACGTCGGCCAACTGCGCAGGCCCGCCGCCAGTTCGTCGCGCACCCGGCCCATTTTCGGCTGCTGGAGCAGAATGCGTGTTTCGGCGTCGATCCGGTCAAGCAAGCTGTCCGCCGCGTCAATACTGTCCCCGGCAATGTACAGCCAAGCCTCCAGCAAATCGTTTTCCGCGCTGGCGGAATGACGAATCTTTCCCACTATGCCGACCGCTGCGCTGCCAGTTTCGCCCGACCGCGCGCCTTGATTTCGTTCATGTTCAGCTCGCGCACTCGGCCGGCCGCAATGTCGGCTACACCTTGGGCAATGTCCGCTTTCAGACTGACCAGATTGGCCGCTTGTACGTCCTGATAGGTCTCGAATAAACGCAGCGCCTCGCGGATCACTTCGCTGGCAGAACTGTAGCGACCGGATTCGACATGCTGGCGCACGCGGTTTTCCAACTCGGGGGGCAGGGATACGTTAAGCGACATGGCGCGCTCCAGTGGATGACAGAATATGACATAGTTTGACATCAAATCCGCTTCCGTGCGCAATTTCCGCCGCCCCACCATCGGCAACATTCACCTACGGGCGTGGGTGGCATTCATGGAATATCCGGGTCAGAAAAAAGAAAACGGCAGATGGCCGTACAGCATTTCCAGATTGGCGCGCGTCAACACGGTTTCCGCCGCGCCGGACAGAATGCGTCCTTCCCCGTACATCAACAGCGCGTGCGTGCAGTGGCGCAGCGCCCACCAGGGCTCGTGCAGCACCATCACCACGGCGCTTGCCTGCGGCGCGGCCAGTCCGCGCAACAGCGCCATGACGCTGCCCTGATGGCGCAAGTCGAGGTGTTGCAGGGGTTCGTCGAGGCAATACAGGCGCGGCGCCTGGGCCAGCAGCTGGGCGATGCGCACACGCTGGCGCTCGCCGCCGGAAAGCGTGCCCAGGCGCCGCCCGGAAAATTCCTGCATCCCGCAGCGGCGCAAGGCATCGCGGGAGGCCGTTTCATCCTCGCCGTCGTGGGGAAAACGGCCGAGGCGCACGTATTCGTCAACCGTGCCCCAATATTCCGGCGCCTCGCCCTGCGGCAACAGGCCGATGCCGCGCGCCAGCTCGCGCCGCGCGAATTCCGCCAGGGGGCGTCCCTGCAACAGGATGCGGCCTTGTTCGCACGGAGCCAGGCCGCTCAAGGCGTGCAGCAGGGTGGTCTTGCCGCTGCCGTTGCCGCCGAGAATCGCCCAGCATTCCCCGGCGCGGATGTCGAACGACAATGCTTGGCACAGGGTTTTCCCCGGAACGGCGAGGGTCAGGTTCTCGACCTGGAGCAAGGGAGGGGTCATGAGCGCCGCAACAGGATCAGCATGGCGGGCACGCCGAGCAGCGCGGTGAGCACGCCGACCGGCAACTGTTGCGGCGCGGCCACGCTGCGCGCCAGGGTGTCGGCCAGCGCCAGGAAAGCGCCGCCGCTCAAGGCCGCCAGCGGCAGCAGTTGGCGGTGGCGCGTGACGCCGGCCAAGCGTAGCGCGTGCGGTACGATCAATCCGACAAAGCCGATGGTGCCGCATTCCATCACCGCCACGGCGGTGGCGGCGGAGGCGATGAAATACAAAGCGCCCTGCAAGGGTCTGAGCGCGATGCCCAACGATTGGGCGCGCACCTCGCCCAGCGCCAGCACATCCAGGCGCGGCGCCAGCCAGAAGACCAGCGGCAGCGCCGCCAGCAGCACTGCCCACAGCAGGCCGGGGGATTGCGCCTGCGCCAGATCGCCCATCAGCCAGAACAGCATGCCGCGCGTTTCCACGAGCGGCGCTAGGCTCAGCAGCAGGCTGATGAAGGCGCCGAAACCGGCGGACAGCACCACCCCGGTAAGCAGCAGGTGATGCGTGTCCCAGCCCGCGTTGCGGCGGCTCAGGGAGAACACCAGGGCAATCGCGGCGAGCGCTCCGGCAAAGGCGAAGGCCCCTGTTGCCGCCGCCAGCCCGAGCAGGATGGCGGACAGCGCGCCCACCGCCGCTCCGCCGGAAACGCCCAGGATGTACGGGTCGGCCAGGGGGTTGCGCAGCAACGCCTGAAACAGCGCGCCCGCCAGCGCAAGCAAGCCGCCGCAGGCGAAGGCCGCCGCCACGCGCGGCAGGCGCAATTGCCAGACGATGGTTTGGGCGGTATCGCTGCCTTGGCCGAGCAGGGCCTGCGTCACTTCGTGAAAGGAAAGATCGGCGCTGCCGCTGAAGAGTCCGGCCAGGGTGGCGACCAGTACGAATACCGGAAAGAAGAGGGTGCCGAGTATGCGGGAGGACAGGTTTAACCCCGCAGGCTGATGACCGGCCAGCCGTGGCTTCTGGCGTGGGCTTCGAGGGTAGGGTCGGGGTCCACCGCCACTGGATGGCTGACGCGCTGCAACAGCGGCAGATCGTTGAGTGAATCGCTGTAGAAACGGCTTTCCAAAACGGCTTCCCAGCTGCTTCCCTGCTGCTGCAAGAAGCCGTCCAGGCGGCTGATCTTGCCCTCGCGGAAACAGGGAATGCCGGCCACCTTGCCGGTAAATTCGCCACCGCGCTGCTCCGCTTCGGTGGCGATCAGGTGCGGCACGCCCAGTTCACGCGCAATCGGTGCGGTGACGAAGCTGTTGGTGGCGGTGATGATGGCGGCCAGATCGGCGTTCTGCATGGCCTCGCATACCAGCGTGCGGGCGCGGGCAGTAATGATCGGCAAAATCCGCGTGCGCATGAATTCGTCGTGCCAGGCATCCAGCTGGCTGCGCGGATGGCGCGACAGCGGCTTCAACTGGAAATCGAGGAACTCGTGGATATCTAGCGTACCGGCCTTGTACTGCTCGTAAAACGCCAAGTTGCGCGCCTCGTAGACCTCGCGGTCGAGCACGCCCTGTTCGATGAGAAACTGCGCCCACTCGAAATCGCTGTCTCCCGCCAGCAAGGTATTGTCCAAATCGAATAGCACCAGCCGCACAATGTTTCTCCCTTGCTGAATGATGGTCAAGCCAAAGGCCGCCAGTATAGCCGAAGAAAACGCTCCCAGCCGCGCGGAGCGCCGCGGCGCCCTTTGACGCGCGGCGCCATTTGGACGGAAAATGAATCACGCCGCACAACCTGCCGGAGGAGGATCACATCATGCCCCAACACCTTTCCCTGTCGCGCGCCGCCCGCCTGGTGGGCGTGACGCGCACCGCCCTGCAAAAGAAGATCAAAGATGGCGAACTGCCGTCCTTCGACGGCACGGTATCGGCGGACGACCTGTTGCACGTCTACCCGCAGACGCAATTCGAAGACGACAGCGAATTCGAGCGCATCAGCCGCATCAAGGAAAAGGCTTTCGGCAAGCGCATTTTCGAACGCGCCCTGCCCGACAAGGAAGTGCTGGCGGCGCGCATCGGCGACCTCTCCAAGCAGCTTGCCGAAGTTGACGCGCGCCTCAAGCGTTACGACGAACTGCTGCTGAAACTCAGCGACCGCCTGGGCGAAACCGCCGCCCAGCATGGCATGGAAGTGCGCACCGCGCTGGAGGACTTCCGCGACTGGCTGGGCGCACAACTGGAGGAAGGCATCCTGGAAAGCGGCGCGCCCAACCCGCTGGCGGCGCGCGACAATCTGCTGCGCGTGATGGCCGCCCACGTGCGCATTGCGCCGAGCGGCCACGATTTCTTCCAGGAAGGCCACGACACCCTGCTGGAAGCCGCGTTGCGCGCCGGGGTGGCGCTCGACTACGGTTGCAGCAACGGCAATTGCGGGCGCTGCAAGGCGCGCGTGGTCTCGGGGCAGATCAGGAAAGTGCGCAACCACGACTACGTCATTTCCGAGGCGGAAAGGAGCCAGGGCTACATGCTGCTGTGCTCCAACACCGCGATTTCCGATGTCGATCTCGAAGCGCCGGTGGCGGGCGGCGTGCAGGACATCCCCTTCCAGCAGATCGACGCCCATGTGAAACACATCGAAGCGCTCGGCAACGACCGGCTGCTGCTGCATCTGCAAACGCCGCGCACCCACCGCATGCGCTTCCTCGCCGGACAGTCGGCCATGCTGATGATCGGGAAATCGGTTTCCGCCACCCTGCCCATCGCCAGTTGCCCGTGCGACGACCGCAACCTGCATTTCCACGTGCGGCGCCTGCCGGGCAACGTGTTTTCCGACTACGTATTCGACAAGCTGAAACGCAACGACGAAATCCGCGTGGAAGGCCCGCAGGGCGAATTCATCCTGCAGGAAAAAGCGGCGCGCCCGCTGATCTTCATCGCATTCGACGACGGCTTCGCGCCCCTGAAGAGCCTGGCGGAACACGCCATGGCGCTGGACAGCGGCGTGCCCATGCACCTTTACTGGGTGGCCTCGACCCTGGACGACATTTATCTGCCCAATATCGGGCGCGCCTGGAACGACGCCCTCGACGACTTCCGCTTCACCCCTCTGGTGGTCGGCATGGCACTCGGCAACCTTCACGAGCGCCAGCAGGAACGCCTGCGTCAGGTCTTGCAGGGGGTGGTCAACGACCATCATCCCGACCTCGTGCAATCCAACGTCTATCTGGCCGGCCCGGAAGCCGCCGCCACGATAGCGGAACGTTTCTTCCTCGATCAGGGCTTGCCGAAAACGCGGGTGTATGTGGGGGTGACGGGGGAGTGAATACGGCCGGACGCGGCGCGCTCAGCGCGACCCGGCCCAGTCGCGGGCGAATTGCCAGGCGGTGCGCCCGCTGCGCGAGCCGCGTTGCAGCGCCCATTGCAGCGCGGCGCGGCGCACTTCTCCGGCATCCTCCTCCGGCGCGCCGAAGTGGCGTAACCAGCGGGCGGCGATTTCCAGGTATTCGTCCTGGCTGAAGGGGTAGAAGGACAGCCACAGGCCGAAACGCTCGGAAAGGGAAACCTTTTCCTCGACCGCCTCGCCGGGATGCACTTCTTCCCCGCTGTGGCGGGTTTCCAGGTTTTCAGCGAGGTATTCCGGCATCAGGTGGCGGCGGTTGGAGGTGGCGTAGATCAGCAGGTTTTCCGAAGGCGCGGCGACCGAACCGTCGAGCGCGGCCTTGAGCGTCTGGTAGCCGGGTTCGCCGGCATCGAAGGAAAGATCGTCGCAAAACAGGATGAAGCGTTCCGGCCTGCCGCTGATCAATTCGACGATGTCCGGCAGGTCGAGCAGGTCGTGCTTGTCGATCTCGATCAGGCGCAGGCCGCGGCTGGCGTATTTGTCGAGCATGGCCTTGACCAGCGAGGATTTGCCGGTGCCGCGCGCGCCGGTGAGCAGCACGTTGTTGGCCGTTTTCCCGGCGACGAACTGGCGGGTGTTGCGGTCGATGCGTTTTTTCTGCTCGTCGACGCCGCGCAAGCTTTGCAGGGCGATGCGATGGGGGTGGGCGACCGCCTGCAAGGCGGCATGGCCGTTGCGGCGACGCCAGCGGAAAGCGATGGCCGACTCCCAGGCAGGCTCGGCGGGCGGCGGCGGCAGGAGGCGTTCCAGCCGCGCCAGCACGGCTTCCGCGCGCGTCAACAGGCTGTCGGCGGCGACATTCGGCATGGGTGGAGGGTCAGGAAAGTGGAAAATAAAGCCGCAGCAGGATGAAGGCCATTCCGCCGATCAGGAAACCCAGCATCCACTTGACGAGCTTGATCTCGGACTTGACGTCGGAAATATCCTGACGAACGGCAAAGATGTCATTTTTTGTCGCCAGGGATGTATCCAGTGCTTCCGCGAACACTTCTTTCTGCGCCTCGGGAAACGCCTTGGCCTGCTCGTCCGTCAGTCCGGCGGACTTGAGCTTCTCGGCAAACTTCAGTGTGTCGAAGGTAACGGCGGACATGGTGCTTCCTTATAACACGGCATCACGAAAGTAGACAATCCACAGACCGGTAAATTCAACTGCGGTATTCGGCATTGATCCTGACGTAATCGTAGGAAAAATCGCAGGTCCACACCGTGGCCGCCGCCGGGCCGCGCGCCAGATCCACGCGCACCGTGATTTCGGCTTCCTTCATCACGCGCGCGCCGTCTTCCTCGCGGTAGTCTGGGCTTCTGCCGCCGTTTTCGGCGACCAGCACGTCGCCGAGATAGAGACGGATTTTTTCCACGTCCAGATCGCCGACCCCGGCATAGCCGACGGCGGCCAGGATGCGCCCGAGGTTGGGGTCGGAGGCGAAAAAGGCGGTTTTCACCAGCGGCGAGCGGGCGATGGCATAGGCCACCTGGCGGCATTCCTCGCGGCTCAAGCCGCCTTCCACCCGGATGGTCATGAACTTGGTGGCGCCTTCGCCGTCGCGCACGATGGCTTGCGCCAGTTGCGCGGCCACAGCGCCGACGGCGTCGCGCAACTGGACATAGGCCGCACTTCCGGCATCCGCGATTTCCGGCAGGGTAGCCGCGCCACTGGCGATCAGCATGAAGGAGTCGTTGGTGGAAGTGTCGCCATCGACGGTAATGCAGTTGAAGGAACTGTCCGCGGCCTCGCGCACCATCTGTTCCAGCAGGGGCTGGCTGACCGGCGCGTCGGTGGCGATGAAGCCCAGCATGGTCGCCATGTTGGGATGGATCATCCCGGAGCCCTTGGCAATGCCGGTGACGGTGACGGTGACGCCGCCGATTTCGACCTGCTTCGACAGCGCCTTGGGCTGGATGTCGGTGGTCATGATGGCGTGGGCGGCGTCGAACCAGTTGCCCTGCGCCAGGTTCTCCACGGCGGCGGGCAGCCCGGCGACGATTTTCTCCACCGGCAGCGGTTCGAGGATCACCCCGGTGGAAAACGGCAATATCTGTTGCGGCGCACAACCGAGGTGTGAGGCCAGTTCGGTGCAGGTGCGCAAGGCGCGCGCCATGCCGTCTTCCCCGGTGCCGGCGTTGGCGTTGCCGGTATTCACCACCAGCGCCCGGATGGACTGGCCGGCAGCGAGATGCGACTTGGTCAGCGTGACCGGCGCGGCGCAGAAGCGGTTTTGCGTGAAAACGCCCGCCACCTTGGCTTTTTCACCCAAACGAATGACCAACAGGTCGCGGCGTTCGGGTTTCTTGATGCCGGCGCGGGCGATGCCCAGTTGCACGCCCTCAACGGGCAGGAGTTGTTCGGGAGTGGGCAGGGGGAGATTGACGGGCATGACGACACCTACAAATGAAGGGGTTCAGGGATCAGCCCGAACATTTCATAAAACGCCACCTTGCGGGTAGGAGGGGGCTTGCCCCCGAGCATTTCCATTCGGCGACGGAAAAGTCAAAATCTCGGGGGCAAGCCCCCTCCCACGAGGTTAGGCGGCATTCATGAAATCCGGGTCAGCTTAGTTTTCCATGACACTGCTTGTACTTCTTGCCCGATCCGCACGGACAGGGATCGTTGCGCCCGACCTTGTCGGCCGCGCGCACGAAGGGCTGATGCGCTTGCTCGTCCGCATTTTCCCCGCCGCCCAGCGCCTCGTCGTAATCGGCGTGGTGGTACTGGACATTGGCGAGTTGCGCCGGGGCTTCTACGGCTTCGACATCCTCGGCGCTGCGCACCTGGACGGTCATGACCAGTTGCGTGACTTCGCGCTTGATGGTGTCGAGCAGGACCGCAAACAACTCGAAAGCCTCGCGCTTGTACTCCTGCTTGGGGTTTTTCTGCGCGTAGCCGCGCAGGTGGATGCCCTGGCGCAGGTGATCGAGCGCAGCAAGATGCTCGCGCCAGTGGCTGTCCAGACTTTGCAGCATCACCGTGCGCTCGAAATTGTGCAGATTTTCCGCGCCCGCCCCGTCCAGTTTGGACTGGTACTGGGCGTGCGCGGCGGTGACCACGCGGCCACGCAGGCCGTGCTCGTCCAGGCTGCTGTCTTCATCCAGCCATTGCTGCAGGGGCACGCGCAGATGCAAGTCGGCGGCAAGCAGCTTTTCCAGCCCCGCCACGTCCCACAGCTCAGCCATGCTACCGGGCGTGATGTGCTGGTTGATGAGGTCGTTGACGACATCGTCGCGCATGGCGGCGATGGTTTCGGAAATGTCGCCGGTTTCCAGCAGTTCGTTGCGCTGGGCGTAGATCACCTTGCGCTGGTCGTTGGAGACGTCGTCGTACTCCAGCAACTGCTTGCGGATGTCGAAGTTGCGCGCTTCTACCTTGCGCTGGGCGTTTTCGATGGCACGCGTCACCCAGGGGTGTTCAATGGCCTCGCCCTCGGGCATTTTCAGGCGGTCCATGATCGCCGACACGCGGTCGGAAGCGAAAATGCGCAGCAGCGGGTCTTCCAGGGATAGATAGAAACGGCTGGAGCCGGCGTCGCCCTGACGCCCGGCGCGCCCGCGCAACTGGTTGTCGACGCGCCGCGATTCGTGGCGCTCGGTGCCGATGATGTGCAGGCCGCCCGCCGCCAGCACCTGCTCGTGGACACTCTGCCACTGCGCCTTGAGTGCGGCGATGCGCTGTTCCTTTTCCGCGGCGGACAGGCTTTCGTCGTCGTGAAACTTGCGGATGTCGCTTTCGATGCTGCCGCCCAGCACGATGTCGGTGCCGCGGCCCGCCATGTTGGTGGCGATGGTGATCATCTTCGGGCGTCCCGCCTGGGCGATGATTTCCGCTTCGCGCGCGTGCTGTTTGGCATTGAGCACCTGGTGCGCGAGCTTTTCCTTGTCGAGCAGGCCGGAAAGGTATTCCGAGGTTTCGATGGACGTGGTGCCCACCAGCGCCGGTTGGCCGCGCTCCTGGCATTCCTTGATGTCGTTGATGACCGCCTGGTATTTTTCCTTGGCGGTGCGATACACCTGATCCATGCGGTCGTCGCGCACCATGGGCCGGTGCGGCGGAATGACCACGGTTTCCAGGCCGTAAATCTGCTGGAACTCGTAGGCTTCGGTATCGGCGGTGCCGGTCATGCCGGCCAGCTTGCCGTACATGCGGAAATAGTTCTGGAAGGTGATTGACGCCAGCGTCTGGTTCTCGCGCTGGATGGACACGCCTTCCTTGGCCTCCACCGCCTGGTGCAGGCCGTCCGACCAGCGCCGTCCGGTCATCATGCGTCCGGTGAATTCATCGACGATAACCACTTCGCCGTTCTGCACCACGTAGTGTTGGTCCCTGTGGAACAGGGCATGGGCGCGCAAAGCGGCATACAGGTGATGCACCAGCGAAATGTTGGCGGCATCGTAGAGGCTGCTGCCTGGCGCCAGCATGCCGGTTTGCGTCAGCAAGTCCTCGGCGCGTTCGTGACCGGCTTCGGAAAGCAGCACCTGGTGCGATTTTTCATCCACCCAGTAATCGCCTTCACCGTCTTCCGTTTCCTGGCGCGTGAGCTTGGGCGGCAGGTCGTTGATGCGGTAATACAGGTCAATGTTGTCGTCGGCCTGGCCGGAAATAATCAGCGGCGTGCGCGCCTCGTCGATGAGAATGGAATCGACTTCGTCGACGATGGCGAAATTCAGTCCGCGCTGCACCCGCTCGCGCGGTTCGTAGACCATGTTGTCGCGCAGGTAGTCGAAGCCGTATTCGTTGTTGGTGCCGTAGGTGATGTCGGCGCCGTAGGCCGCCTGTTTTTCCTCGTGGCTCATCTGCGAGAGGTTCACCCCCACCGTCAGGCCGAGAAAACCGTGGATGCGTCCCATCCATTCGGCGTCGCGCCTGGCCAGGTAGTCGTTCACCGTGATGACGTGCACCCCCTTGCCGGAAAGGGCATTCAGGTAGGACGGCAGGGTAGCGACCAGGGTTTTGCCCTCGCCGGTACGCATTTCGGCGATCTTGCCGTAATGCAGCACCATGCCGCCGATCAGCTGCATGTCGAAATGGCGCATTTCCAGCACGCGCTTGCCAACCTCGCGCACCACCGCGAAGGCTTCCGGCAGCAGGGCGTCGAGCGATTCGCCGTTGGCGTGGCGCGCCTTGAACTCGCCGGTCTTGGCGCGCAATTCGTCATCCGAGAGCGCGGCGGTCTGCGGTTCGAGGGCGTTGATGGCGCGCACCGTCTGGGTATATTGCTTGATCAGCCGGTCATTGCGGCTGCCGAAGATTTTCTTGACCAGTTTGGAAAGCATGGGATTGGACTTTACTCGTAAAAACCGCAACGCCCGCAAAAGGCGGGCGTCAACATGGGGACATTATACAACTTAATTGGAAACCCATTTCATGCCGACTTAACCGGGCGTATGCAGATAGTGGGCGGGGTTTCGCGGGGCGCCGTTGTGACGCACTTCAAAATGCAGGTGGGCACCGGTCGAACGCCCGGTACTGCCGACTTCGGCAATTTTCTGCCCCTTCATCACCACATCGCCGACCTTGACCTGTATCTTCGATGCGTGGGCGTAACGGCTGACCAGACCGTTGCCGTGGTCGATGTCGATCATGTTGCCGTAACCGGCATAATTGTCGGCAAACACCACGATGCCACCGCCGGCGGCATGGATTGGCGTCCCGGTTTCCGCCATGAAATCGACGCCTTCGTGGTAGGCTTTCTTGCCGCTGAAGGGGTCGATGCGCCAGCCGAAATTGGAGGAATACCAGCCGGAATTGACCGGGCGCGCGCTGGGTAGCGCGACTTTTTTCACCTGTTGCTGCATCTGCAAGGCTTCCATCAGGCCGAGTTGATCGGCACGCCCGTCCAGCTTGTGCATGAGTTCGTCAAGCTGCTGGCTGAAATCTTCCAGGGTCAAGGTTTTTTGCATGGATGGTTCTGCACCGCCGCGCCCCGGCAGGGTGGAAAAGTCGAATTCCTGGCGGCTGATGCCGGAGGTTTTCGCCAGCCGCTCGCCCAGGGCATCGAGGCGCATCATCTGCGCCTGCATCTGCCCCAGCTTCATGGCCATGGCATCGAGATTTTCCTGCACATAGACGCGGTTTTTATCCAGTTCGCTTTGCTGGGCGCTTAACACCAGGGACTGCAAAAAAGGATGGGGAAGCAGGGAGGCGTGGAACAAGGCCAGATAGGTCAGCGCCAGCGCCAGCAGCAAGGGGGCAAGCAAGAAAACAATGCCTAGCAGCACCGCCTGGCGATTATCGAGCGATAATGCACGCCCCTTTGCCAGACTGTTGGAAACCAGAATAATATTCACGATATGTTCCTGTTCCTCTCCTGAAATTATCAATGGCCGCACACAAGCTGGACTACTTTCTCGACGCTTCCCCCGGACTGCATGCCCTGCAAATGGAAGTGCAGCGGATGACCAACGCCCAACGCGCCTGGGAGGCGTCCGCGCCCCGCGAATTGCTTACGGCGACGCGCGTGGGCGCATTACGCGACGGGCTGCTTACCGTTTATGCCGCCAACGGCGCGGTTGCCGCCAAACTCAAGCAACAGGCGCAACGGCTGCTCGGCAAACTGCAAGAGCGGAGCGCCGCCGAGGTTACTGCAATTCGTTTTGAAGTGCAAGCCATCGCGGCGGAGGGCGGCGGCAAACCGCCGAAGGAACTGGCGCTCAGCCGGAATGCCGTAGATGCCCTGGCGCACCTGGCCGAGGAACTGGAGGATTCCCCACTGCGCGATGCCCTGCGGCACCTGGTCGGCCATCACCCGCCGTAAAGGATGATCCGCCCCATCATCAGCACGCCCGCCAATACCAGCACCAAGGTCAGGACGAACCTGAAAAGCTGCCAGGCGAAGCGCAGGTAGCGGCGGTCACGGGTCATGAGGAACATCACCAGCGACATCCCTACCGTAATCAGCGAAAGAATGAGAATCAGGCGGATGACGATCACGCCCGCAGCCTCGTCAGGCGGTCAGCGCGTGCAGGCGCAGGAAGGACTCGGGCGCCTCCGAGGCGCGCTCGAAAGAGACGAATTCCCAGGCTTCGGCATCCGCCATCAGACTGCGCAGCAGCCTGTTGTTGAGTGCATGGCCGGATTTGTGGCCGGAGAAGGCGCCGATCAGCGGGTGTCCGAGCAGATACAGGTCGCCGACGGCATCCAGTACCTTGTGGCGCACGAATTCGTCTTCGTAGCGCAGGCCATCGATGTTGAGCACGCGGTATTCATCGAGGACCACCGCGTTGTCCAGGCTGCCGCCGCGCGCCAGCCCCTGGGAACGCAGATATTCCACGTCCTGCGTAAAGCCGAAAGTGCGGGCTCGCGCCACTTCCTTGATGTAGGAGGTGGTGGAGAAATCGATGCTGGCGTGCTGACCGGATTTTTCGAAGGCCGGATGCGCAAAATCGATGGAGAAATCCAGACGGAAACCTTCGTAGGGTTCAAAACGGACCCATTTGTCGCCGTCTTCCACCCGCACCGGCTTGCGGATACGGATGAATTTCTTGGCGGCACCCTGCTCCTCGATGCCTGCCGATTGCAGCAGGAAGATGAACGGCGAGGCGGAACCGTCCATGATGGGAATTTCCGGGCCGTCCAGATCGACATGGACGTTGTCGATGCCCAGCCCGGCCAGCGCCGACATCAGATGCTCGACGGTGGAAACCCGGACGCCCGCGCATTCCAGCGTCGAGGACAGTCGGGTGTCGCCGACATGATGCGCTGCCGCCTGGATAGGCGCCGAAGCCACCAGATCGACGCGGTGGAACACGATGCCGGTATCGACCGCCGCCGGGCGCAAGGTCAGGCACACCTTCTCGCCGGTATGCAGCCCGACCCCGGTGGCGCGGATGATATTTTTCAGCGTCCGCTGTTTCAGCATCAAATTCCCTTCGGCATCAGCCGGTTAAACAGGGGGCGGATTTTATCATGGCCCTTGTTTTTAAACCAGCAGCAGACATGCAGACATGACCGGCAGCATTCCAAGTTTTGACGGCCCCCCGTAGCATACGTATGATTGTGTGCGCCACCCGATGGAGATTTATCATGCACACGGCTCTTCGCCCTCCCACCCGCAAGGGACAGATTTCACTCTCGATTGACCAGGACATTCTGGACCGCCTGGAACCCTACAAACAGGACATTAATTTTTCTGCGGAGGCGGAGCGCCTGTTCACCGCAATTTTAATGCGCCTTGAAGACCGCAACTGGGTTCAGCGTAATTCCGATGCCCTGATTGAACACGGTAATGCCATCGCCAAAACGGGGCTGGCCGGTGAAGAGTTTGACCGGATATAACCTTTGGCTCAGTACCACATCTATCCCAACCCCGGTAGCCGGAAAGCCGAAATCCCCTTTTTGGTGGCCGTCCAGAACGACCACATCTCCAGCCGCACTGGAACGTCGGTGGTCATCCCCCTGCGAGCGGGCACCCCGCCGGTGGAAGTACTGGCACCGCTGGTAGAAGTTCCCGGACACGGACACTTTGTGCTGTCCGCCGACGAGATTTTCGCCATCGACAACCATAGGCTGCGCAACCCCATCGACACGCTCAGTCCCGCCGACAGGGCTAAAATAAAACCCGCCGTGGACAAGGTCATCGGGGACTACTGATCCACCGGCAGACGAATACGCAAACCGCCCACCGGTGCGGCTTGCCATGCCGTAAAAGTGTGGGATTCGCCTCAATCCGCCTGCTTGCGCAGGAATGCCGGGATTTCGAGTTGATCCACGCCGGACTGGCGCATGGCTTCGGCCTGGGCGCGGCCGCGGCGCATCACTGCCGGGGTTTCGAGCGAATCGTAATCGACCTCCATGGCGATGTCGTCGGTGCCGGTGCGGATCACCGTCAGCGGAGGCTGCTGGCGTATCGGTTGCTTGGCGCCGCCCAGGCCGGTTGCCACCATGGTGACGCGCAGTTCCTCGCTGGCATCCTGCTCGAACACCGTGCCGAAAATCACCGTGGCATCCTCGGCGGTGAATTCCTTGATGGTGCTCATCACCTCGTGCACTTCCTTCATCTTCAGGCTCATGTCGGCGGTGATGTTGACCAGCACGCCGCGCGCGCCGGAAAGGTTGATGCCTTCCAGCAGCGGGCTGGCCACCGCGCGTTCCGCCGCCAAGCGAGCGCGGTCGGCGCCGGAAGCGGAGGCCGTGCCCATCATCGCCATGCCGCTTTCCGACATCACGGTTTTCACGTCGGCAAAATCGACGTTGACCAGGCCGGAGTTGTTGATGATGTCGGCGATGCCGGACACCGCGCCGTGCAGCACGCCATCGGCGGCCTTGAAGGCATCCTGGAAGGAAATGTCGTCGCCCAGCACTTCCATCAGGCGCTGGTTGGGCACCACGATCATCGAGTTGACGAATTTTTGCAGTTCTTCCATGCCGGCCATCGCCAGTTTCATGCGCTTGGCGCCTTCGAACTCGAAGGGTTTGCTGACCACCGCCACGGTGATGATTTCCATGTCGCGCGCGATTTGCGCCACCACCGGCGCGGCGCCGGTGCCGGTGCCGCCGCCCATGCCTGCGGCGATGAACAGCATGTCCGCACCCTGAATCATTTCGGCGATACGGTCGCGGTCGGTCATTGCCGATTCGCGGCCGACTTCCGGCTTGCCGCCGGCGCCCAGGCCCTTGCCCAGTTGCAACTGGTGGGCTGCCTGGTTGCGCTTTAGCGCTTGGGCATCGGTATTGATGCTGATAAATTCCACTCCGGTCAGACCGCTGGAAATCATGTGATCGACCGCGTTACCGCCGCAACCGCCCACACCGATCACCTTGATGACCGCCTCTCTGGATGCTTCGTCCTCGATGATAAACAAGCTGCTCATGTTGCCCTCCTTGATTAATTGCCAGTTATTTCAAAATTCAATAGTGCCAAACCCAAAAACCCCAAACCCCAAACCCCAAACCCCAAACCCCAAACCCCAAACCCCAAACCCCAAACCC
>CAZGOY010000015.1:29518-63591 GCA_964527565.1 uncultured Sulfuricella sp.
CTCCCGGCCTCCCCTTGTCAGGGGAGGAGCGGCTGCTCTCCCCCTGACAAGGGGGAGCTGGAGGGGGTTTTTTCCATGTTAAAAATTGCTGAACCAACCCTTCATGCGGTTGAAAATCTGTGACATCGAACCGGTTTGCGTGTGCGCCAACTGGTGGCGCTGGAACTGCTCCGCGCCCGCCAGCAGCAAGCCGACGCCCGTGGCGAAGCGCGGCGTGTTGACCAGCTCCGCCAGGCCGCCGACGTAGTGGGGACGCCCCACCCGCACCGGCAGGTGGAACACTTCCTCGCCCAGCTCCACCATGCCTTCCATATCGCTGCTGCCGCCGGTAATCACGATGCCGGAACACAACAGTTCCTCGTAACCGCTACGGCGCAGTTCAGCCTGCACCAGCGTGTAGAGTTCCTCGATGCGCGGCTCGATCACCTCAGCCAGGGTCTGGCGCGACAGCTGGCGCGGCTCGCGTTCGCCCACACCGGGCACCTCGATCATTTCCGTGGGATCAGACAGCTGGCGCAGGGCACAGCCATAGCGGCGCTTGATTTCCTCGGCCTCCACCGTCGGCGTGCGCAAGGCCATGGCGATGTCGTTGGTGATCTGGTCGCCGGCGATGGGAATCACTGCGGTATGGCGGATCGCCCCGTTGGTGAACACCGCGATGTCGGTGGTACCGCCGCCTATGTCCACCAGGCACACGCCCAGGTCCTTCTCGTCCTCGGACAACACCGCCGTGCTCGAAGCCAGCGGTTGCAGGATCAGGTCGCGCACTTCCAACCCGCAGCGGCGCACGCACTTGATGATGTTCTGCGCCGCGCTCACCGCGCCGGTAACGATGTGCACCTTCACCTCCAGGCGCACACCGCTCATGCCCAACGGTTCGCGCACATCCTCCTGACCGTCGATAATGAATTCCTGGGTCAGGATGTGCAGCACCTGCTGGTCGTTGGGGATGCTCACCGCCTTGGCGGTTTCCACCACGCGGTCAACGTCCGATTGCGTGACCTCGTTGTCCTTGATCTTCACCATGCCGTGCGAATTGATGCTGCGGATATGGCTGCCGGCGATGCCGGTGTAAACCTCGCGGATGCTGCAATCGGCCATCAGCTCGGCTTCCTCCAGCACGCGCTGGATGGCGTTGACGGTGGCTTCGATGTTAACCACCACGCCCTTGCGCAGGCCGCGCGAAGGATGCTGGCCGATGCCGATGATTTCCAGCCGCCCCTCCGGCAGAACCTCCGCCACCACCGCGATGATCTTCGAGGTGCCGATGTCCAGCCCGACGATCAGATTCTTGTTTTCCCTGGCCTTAGCCATGTTTTGCTCCTTGCCTGTTTTTGCCGCTTGCGGCGCCGTTTTTAGTGGCGGCCAGTTCCGGGTAGCGCACCGCGAATCCATTGGGATAGCGCAAATCGACGTAATTCACCGTGGAAGGCAAGCTGGCCAGCGAGCGTTCATACACGGCGGCGAATTTTGCCAGGCGCCGCTTGACATCTTCCCGACCCAATTCCAGCGTCACCCCGCCCTTGAGGCGCACCTGCCAGGAGCGGCGCGGGCTCAGCACAATCTGCGCGGGCTCGAGTCTCAGCGGCGCCAGCATGTCCCGGAACCACACGTAATGCTCGGCGACGTCACGCGCACTTTCCGGCGTCGGCCCGATAAACTCCGGCAGGCTCGCGCTGGATGCGGCATGGAAGACCTCGCCGTGCGTGTTGACCAGCCCGATGCTGCCCCAGCGCGCCAGCGCCTGATGTTCCTCCAGCGCCACCTCCAAGCGATCCGGCCAGCGCCGCCGCACGTTGACCTTGCGCACCCACGGCAATTTTTCAAAAGCGCCACGTATTTCTTTGATGTCCAAGGTAAAAAAATTTCCTCTCATTTCCTGTTGCACGATCAGTTTTACCTGCTCGCGGTTCACATGGCCCAGTTGCCCGTTCACGTCAATCTGCTTGAGCGGAAACACCGGCAACTGCACCAGCAGAAAAAACACCGCATACAGCATCAGCACTGCCGCCACCGCGTAGAGCAGGTTGGCGAGCCAGTTGGTCATTTGCGGCTTGTCCCACATCAATCCGTTCCGTTTTCCAGCGTCTGTTCCAATATTTTCACCACCAGATCCTCGAAACTCAGCCCCGCCGCGCGCGCCGCCATCGGTACCAGGCTGTGATCGGTCATTCCCGGCGCGGTGTTGACTTCGAGAAAATAGGGCTGGTCGGCTTCATCCATGAGGAAATCCACGCGTCCCCAGCCCCTGCCGCCAATAGCCTGGAAGGCTAGGCGCGCCTGCTCGCGGATGGTGCTTTCCTGTTGCGGCGCCAGGCCGCACGGGCACAGGTAGCGCGTATCGTCGCGCAGGTATTTGGCCTCGTAATCGTAATATTCCCCTGCCGGTTCGATCTTGATGATCGGCAGCACCTCGCCGCCCAGGATGGCCACGGTATATTCCCCGCCGCCGATGAACTGCTCCGCGAGCACCAGCGTGTCGTGTTGCACGGCGACCTCCCAGGCAGCGCGCAGCCCGCCGTCCTGCTTCACCTTGCTGATGCCGATGCTCGACCCCTCGCGCGCCGGTTTGACGAAGAGCGGCAAGCCGAGCTGTTTTTCGACCGCCGCGAAATCGCTGTCCGCTTCCAGCCGCACGCAGCCCGGCACCGGCAGACCCAGCGCCTGCCAGATCAACTTGGTGCGCCACTTGTCCATGGCCAGCGAGGACGCCAGCACGCCGCTGCCGGTGTACGGCAAGCCCATCAGATCCAGCGCCCCCTGCAGGGTGCCGTCCTCGCCGTAGCCGCCGTGCAGGGCGATGAATACGCGCGCGAAACCTTCCTGCTTCAACCCGGCCAATTCACGCTCGGCGGGGTCGAAGGCGTGGGCGTCCACGCCGCGCCGCTGGAGCGCCGCCAGCACCGCGCCGCCGCTTTTCAGCGACACCTCGCGCTCGGCGGAAACCCCGCCCAGCAGCACCGCCACCTTGCCAAATTCCGTCATTTCGAATTCCCTCACCATCCCCGTGGGAGCGGCCTTGGCCGCGAGATTTTGACTTTTGTCCCTACCCACCCGAAAAACTCGCGGCCAAGGCCGCTCCCACAATGCGGCGCCATTTCTTTTGACGCCATGCTCGTATTCATGCCGCCTCCCCGATGATGCGGACTTCACGCACCAGCGCCACGCCGTGTTTTTCCATTACCGCGTCCTGGATGCGGGTAATCAGCGCTTCGATGTCACCCGCCGTGGCAGTGCCGGTATTGACGATGAAATTGGCATGCTTGCGCGACACCTCCGCGCCGCCGATGCGCAAGCCCTTAAGCGCGCAGGCCTCGATCAGGCGCGCCGCATGGTCGCCCGGCGGATTGCGGAACACCGAACCGGCATTGGGCTGGCTGAGCGGCTGGCTGGCCACGCGCTTTTCCAGCAGATCGCGTACCTTGGCGCGCGAAGCGGCGCCGTCGCCGTGAGCAAAACGCAACCAGGCCGCGACGAACCATTCCTCCGCATTGTTTTTCAGCGTCGCGTGGCGGTAACCCACCGAGAAATCCTGCGGCAGGCGGCGGCGCAATTCGCCGTGGCGGTCGATAGTGAGCACTTCCGCCACCCGCCCCCAGGTTTCCGCCCCGTAACAACCGGCGTTCATCGCCAATGCGCCGCCCACGGTGCCGGGTATGCCGGCGAGAAACTCCGCACCCTGCAAATTGTTCAGCGCGGCGAAGCGCGCCACCTTGGGGCTGGCTACCCCGGCTTCGGCATAAATCCCCGCCACGTGCGGGCCGGTGCCGTTTTTCTCGTGGCCGCCGCTCTCATACCCTGAAGGGCATAAATGCCAGGGGGTGATCTGGTTGAGCGCGCCGTGCAGCAGGATTACCGTGCCGCGCACCCCGCCGTCGCGCACCAGCAGGTTGCTACCCAGGCCGATGAAGAACAGCGGTTCGCCGGGCGGCAGGCTTTGCAGGAAATTCGCGAGATCGGCGATATCCGCCGGGATGTAGGCGAATTCCGCCGCGCCGCCGACGCGCCAGCTGGTGTGCCGGTTCATCGCTTCGTTTTTCAGCATCACCCCGCGCAAGGGCGCAGGGGCCAGAGCTAAAGCTGCATTCATGTCGTTTTCCTCCTTGCCGTCACTGTGGTTCACGCGCCAATTGCCCCGCAACCTGCCCGACCGATCCTGCTCCCATGGTCAGCACCACGTCGCCGTCGCGTGCCGCGTCGCGTATCGCCTGCGGCAACCCGCTCACGTTTTCCACGAAAATCGGCTCGACCTTGCCCTGCACGCGGATGGCGCGTGCCAGCGCGCGCCCGTCCGCCGCCACGATGGGTGCTTCACCCGCCGGATAGACCTCGCTCAGGAGCAGCGCATCAACGCCGGACAGCACGCGGGCGAAGTCCTCGAACAAGTCGCGCGTGCGCGTGTAGCGGTGCGGCTGGAAAGCCAACACCAGGCGGCGGCCGGGAAACGCGCCGCGCGCCGCCGCCAGGGTGGCCGCCATTTCCACCGGGTGGTGGCCATAGTCGTCGATCAGGGTGAAGCTGCCGCCGCCGGGCAGGGCGATGTCGCCGTAGCGCTGAAAGCGCCGCCCGACGCCGCGGAATTCTGCCAGCCCCTTGACGATGGCATCGTCGCCGGCGCCCACTTCCATGGCCACGGCGATGGCAGCCAGCGCGTTGAGCACGTTGTGATGCCCCGGCAGGTTGAGGGTCACCGCCAGATCGGGCAGCGCCAGGCCATCCTGCGCGGGGCGCAGAACATCGAAACACATGCGTCCGCCCTCGTGACGGATACGCACGGCGCGCACCTGTGCCGATTCATCCACGCCGTAGGTCACCACCGGCTTGGCAATGCGCGGCAGGATGGCGCGCACGTTGGCATCGTCGGCGCACAGCACGGCCAGCCCGTAGAACGGCAGGCGCTGGATGAAATCGACGAAAGCGGTTTTCAGCTTTTCGAAGTCGTGGCCGTAGGTTTCCATGTGATCGGCGTCGATATTGGTGACCACCGCCATCACCGGCGTGAGATAGAGGAACGAGGCATCCGATTCATCGGCCTCGGCTACCAGGAACTCGCCCTGTCCCAGGCGCGCGTTAGCGCCCGCGGCTTCCAGCCGCCCGCCGATGACGAAGGTCGGGTCCATGCCGGCCTCGCCGAGGATGCTGGCAATCAGGCTGGTGGTGGTGGTTTTGCCGTGGGTGCCGGCCACCGCGATCCCCTGGCGCAGGCGCATCAGTTCCGCCAGCATCAGGGCACGCGCCACCACAGGAATGTTCCTGGCGCGTGCTGCCGCCACCTCCGGGTTGTCTTCCCTGACGGCGGTGGAAACCACCACCACGTCGGCATGCTCCAGGTTTTCCGCGCGGTGGCCGTGCGCCACCTTGGCGCCCAGCCCCTGCAGGCGGCGCGTGGCGGCATTGTCGCCGAGGTCGGAGCCGCTCACCGCGAAGCCCAGGTTGAGCAACACCTCGGCAATGCCGCTCATGCCGACGCCGCCGATTCCAACAAAATGGACATTTTTGACTTTATGTTTCATTGGTCTTATCCAGACTCCGGGTTTCCCTCATGATGGTAATTACGCCCGTGGGAGCGGCCTTGGCCGCGAGATTTTGACTTTTCACTTGCCGAACGAAAAAGCTCGGGGGCAAGCCCCCTCCCACCGGGAAGGCCACATCTTTATGAGATGTTCTGGCTACATACGGTTTCATCCCGCCAGCTCCATGCATGCTTGCGCCACGTCCGCCGTGGCATCCGGTCTCGCCAGGGCGCGCGCCGCCTGGGCCATGTCCAGCAATTTGCCGCGCGTCATCCCGCGCAGGATTTCCGCCAGTCTTTGCGCCGTCAGCTGCGGCTGCGGCAGCAGGATGGCCGCGCCGTGGTCGGCGAGGTGGCGGGCATTGTGCGTCTGGTGGTCATCTACCGCGTGGGGGTAGGGCACCAGCACGCTCGCCACGCCTGCCGCAGTGACCTCCGCCAGCGTCAAGGCGCCTGCGCGGCACACCATCAGGTCGCACCAAGCGATTTCCCTGGCCATGTCGTCGATGAAGGGGCGAATGTCCGCCTGCACCCCGGCTTTTTCATAATTTGCCCGCAAGGTGTCCAGTTGTTTCATCCCCGACTGGTGCACCACTTCGGGACGCTCTGTTTCCGGCAGCAGCGCCAGCGCCTGCGGCACGGCTTCGTTGAGCGCCTGCGCCCCCAGGCTGCCGCCCACCACCAGCAGGCGCAGGCGCCCCTCGCGTCCGGCCAGCCGCGCTTCCGGCGCCGGCAGGGCGGCGATGTCGGCGCGCACCGGGTTGCCGACGGCGACGGACGCCACCCCCTTGCCGAAGGGGGCGGGAAAGGCCGTCAACACGCGGTCAGCCAAGCGCGCCAACACCTTGTTGGTGAGTCCCGCCACCGAATTCTGTTCGTGGATCACCAGCGGCCTGGCCAGCAGCACCGCCATCAGTCCGCCGGGGAAGGCGGTAAACCCGCCCATGCCCAGCACCACGTCGGGACGCACGCGCAGCAGCACGCCGATGCTGCGCGCGAAAGCGCCCAGCAGTTGCAGCGGCAGCAGCGCCCAGCGCAGCGCCCCTTTGCCGCGCACGCCGCCGAAACGCACAAATTCCATCGCATAACCCTTCTCCGGCACCAGGCGCGCCTCCATGCCGTTCGGGGTACCCATCCAGACCACGCGCCAGCCGCGTTCGCGCAGCCAGTCGGCCACCGCCAGCGCGGGGAACACGTGGCCGCCGGTACCGCCCGCCATGACCAGGAGGGTGCGCGATGCCGCGTTCATACCGCATACCCCCGCTGTATCTGGCGCGATTCCCAATCGACGCGCATCAGCACGGCGATGGCCGCACAATTGGCGACGATGCCGCTGCCGCCGAAGGACAGCAACGGCAGGGTCAGCCCCTTGGTGGGCAGCAAGCCCATGTTGACGCCCATATTGATGATGGACTGCACGCCTAGCCACACGCCCACGCCATAGGCGACCAGCGCCGCGAAGTGCTGTTCGAGGCCGGCGGCCTGTTTGCCGATGGCAAAGGCGCGTAACGTCAGCCAAGCGAACAGGGTCAGCACGGCGGCGACCCCCGCGAAGCCCAGTTCTTCGGCGATCACCGCCAGCAGGAAATCGGTGTGCGCTTCCGGCAGGTAGAACAGTTTTTCCACGCTGCCGCCCAAACCCACGCCGAACCATTCGCCGCGGCCGAAGGCGATCAGCGCGTGGGAAAGCTGGTAGCCCTTGCCGAAGGGGTCGGCCCACGGATCCATGAAGCCGATGATGCGCTGCATGCGGTAAGGCGAAGTCCAGATCAGCAGCAGAAAGCCTACCACCAGCAGCAAGGCCAGCCAGGCCAATTGCTTCCAGTGCAGGCCGCCGAGAAACAGTGCCGCCATGGCGATGGCGGTGATCACTGCGAAGGCGCCGAAGTCCGGTTCGCGCAGCAGCAGGCCGCCGACCAGCAGCATCACCAGCAGCATGGGCAGAAAGCCGCGCTTGAAATCGTCCATGTAGGCCGCCTTGCGCACCGTGTAGTCGGCGGCATACAGCACCGCGAACAGCTTCATTACTTCAGAGGGCTGGAAATTGACCACGTACAGCGACAGCCAGCGACGGCTGCCGTTGACTTCGCGTCCGACACCGGGAATCAGCACCAGCGCCAGCAGCCCGATGCCGAGCAGGAACAGCCACGGCGCAGCTTCCTGCCAGATGCGCAACGGCACCTGGAAGGCGGTGAATCCGCCCAGCAAGGCCACCGCCAAGTAGGCGGCGTGGCGCACCAGGAAATAGCTTTCCTGGTTGCCGGTGGCCCGGTTGCCCGCCGCAATGGCGATTGACGAGGAATACACCATCACCAGCCCGAAACCCAGCAGCAGCAACGTGACCCACAGCAGCGCGCGGTCGTAATCCGGCTTGGCGTGCAGGGCGGCGATCGGCGAGGAGGCGTAGCTCACGGCTGTCCTCCCCGCTCCAGGCGGCGCACCGCAGCGATGAATACTTCGGCGCGATGCGCGTAATTGCGGAACATGTCCCAACTCGCGCAGGCCGGCGACAGCAGCACGGCGTCACCCGGTTGCGCGACGGCGGCAGCCTGCGCGACCGCATCTTCCAGGGTGGCCGTATTTATCAGCGGCACGGCACAGCCATCCAGCGCGGCGCGGATCAGCGGCGCATCGCGCCCGATCAGCAACACGGCGCGCGCGTGTTGCGCCACCACCGCGCGCAGCGGGCTGAAATCCTGCCCCTTGCCGTCGCCACCGGCGATCAGCACCACCTTGCCGGGCATGCCGGACAAGGCGGCTGCGGTGGCGCCGACGTTGGTGCCCTTGGAATCGTCGTAATAGGTCACGCCGCCGATTTCCGCGACCTTCTCGACTCGATGCGGCAAGCCCCTGAAGCTTCGCAACGCCGCCAGCAGCGGAGCGTGCGGCAGTTGCAGGGAATCGCACAACGCCAGTGCCGCCAGCGCGTTTGCTGCGTTGTGCAGGCCGGCCAGCGGCAGTTCGCTCGCACGCATCCGGTTCGCGCCGCCCTGTGCCAGCCACAGTTCTCCGTCGGCGCGCCGCAAACCCCATTCACCGGCACGCCAGGGTTCATCCAGGCCGAAAGTCGCCACGGAACTGCCAGGCAGCGCCATGGACCGGCTCAGGGTGTCTTCGCGGTTGAGCACCTGCACGCCGCCGCCCCTGAAAATGCGCGCCTTGGCTGCAGCGTAGTCCTTTATGCCGGAATAGCGGTCCAGGTGATCCTCGCTCACGTTGAGCACCGTCGCCGCCGTCGCCGCAAGACTGGCGGTGGTCTCCAGCTGGAAGCTGGACAGTTCCAGCACCCACACGTCCGGCAGCGCGCCGCTTTTTCCGGCCTTCTCCAGCGCATCCAGCACCGGCAGGCCGATATTGCCCGCCACCACGGTGTTCAACCCGGCCTCGCGACACATCGCGCCGACCATTTCAGTGACGGTGCTCTTGCCGTTGGAGCCGGTGATGGCCAGCACGCGCGCGCCTGCCGGGATTGCCTGGGCAAAGAGTTCAATGTCGCCCGCCACCGGCACGCCGCGCCGCACGGCGGCGGCCACCAGCGGCTCGGCCAGCGGCACGCCGGGGCTGATGGCGATGAAATCCGCCTCGGCGAATTCCTGTTGGCGATAGGGGCCGGTGACCAGCGTGGCGGTGGGCACCTCCGCGCCGAGCCGCGCGGCATGCGGCGGCGCGGCGCGGCTGTCGGCCACGGTCACGCGCGCGCCGTGGCGATCCAGCCAGCGCGCCAGCGACAGGCCGGTATCCCCCAGGCCCAGCACCAATCCGTTTTTGCCTTGCAGTTCGAGTGTCATCTCAGTTTCAGCGTCGATAGTCCAACCAGCACCAGCATCATGGAAATGATCCAGAAACGCACCACCACCTGATTTTCCTTCCAGCCCTTCAGTTCGTAATGATGGTGCAGGGGCGCCATGCGGAAAATGCGCTTGCCGGTGAGTTTGAAGGAGGCCACCTGCAACATCACCGACAGGGTTTCCACCACGAACACGCCGCCCATCACGAACAACACGATTTCCTGGCGCACGATCACCGCCACCACCCCCAGCGCCGCACCCAGCGCCAGTGCGCCGACGTCGCCCATAAACACTTCGGCGGGATAGGCGTTGAACCACAAGAAGCCGAGGCCCGCGCCGACCATGGCGGCGCAGAATACCGCCAGCTCGCCCGCGCCGGGGATGTGCGGAATGCCCAGGTAACGCGCGAATACCAGATGTCCGGCGACGTAGGCGAAAATCGCCAGCGCTCCCGCCACCATCACCGTCGGCATGATCGCCAGGCCGTCCAGGCCATCGGTGAGATTGACGGCGTTGCTGGTGCCGACGATCACCAGCCAGGCCAGCACCATGAAACCCGCCACGCCCAGGGGAATGGCAATCAGTTTGAAAAACGGCACGATCAGCACGGTTTGCGCAGGCAGGGTTGCGGTCAGCCCCAGAAAGGCCACCACGGCGGCAGCGATCAGCGCCTGCCAGAACAGCTTGGCGCGCGCCGACAGCCCCTTGGGATTGCGGTACACCACCTTGCGGTAATCGTCGACCCAGCCGACCACGCCGAAGCCCAGGGTGGTCGCCAGCACCACCCATACGTAGCGGTTGTTCAGGTCCGCCCACAGCAGCGTGGAAACGGCGATGGCCACCAGGATCAAGGCGCCGCCCATGGTCGGGGTGCCGGCCTTGACCAGGTGGGTCTGCGGGCCGTCGTCACGCACCGCCTGGCCGATCTTGTAGGCGGTGAGCTTCTTGATCATCAGCGGGCCGACCATGAAGGAAATCACCAGCGCGGTCAGCGTGGCCAGTACCGCGCGCAGGGTGATGTAGCTGAACACGTTGAAGGCGCGCACGTCCTGGGCGAGCCATTGAAATAGCGCTAACAGCATGCTGCGTCCCTTTCCAATGCGCGCACCACGCGTTCCATGTGCATGAAACGCGAGCCTTTCACCAACATCACGGTATCCGCGCCCAGTGCGTTTTCCGCCTCGTGCAGCAAATCCTCGATGGTTTCAAAATGCTGGCCGCCTGTGCCGAAAGCGCGTGCTGCCTGTTCGCACAATTCGCCCAGCGCCAGTAGGCGCGTAATGCCCGCCTGCCGGGCGTAGGCGCCGATTTCCCGATGTAGCGCCGGGCCGTCCGCGCCCAACTCGCCCATGTCACCCAGCACCAGCACGCGCTGTCCGGGCATGGTTCGCAACGCATCGATGGCGGCGCGCACCGAGCCGGGATTGGCGTTGTAGGTGTCGTCGATGAGGGTGGCGCCGTACAGCGCCGTTTTGGTTTGCAAACGGCCCTTCACCGGGACAATTTCGGCCAGCCCGCGCACGATGCTGTCCAGGCCGGCACCCAACGCCAGCGCCGCCGCCGTTGCCGCCAGCGCGTTGCGCACGTTGTGCGCGCCCGGCAGCGGCAGGGTCAATTCGAACGTGCCCTGCGGGGCGCTGACCGTCAGTTGGCTGTTCGCCGGATGGAGCGTGAAGGTGGCGCGGATGTCGGCATCCGCCGTTTCAATGCCGAAAGTCAGAACCCGGCGTCCGCCCGCCAGTTCGCGCCACAGCGCGGCGTGCGGGTCGTCGGCGTTGATGACCGCCGTGCCGTCCGCCGCCAGCCCTTCGAAGATTTCCCCCTTGGCGCGCGCCACCGCCGCGACGCTGCCGAGTCCTTCCAGATGCGCGGGCTGGGCATTGTTGACCAGCGCCACGTCGGGGCGGGCGAGGCGGGTCAGATAGGCAATTTCGCCGGGGTGGTTCATGCCCATCTCGATCACCGCGTAACGGTGTTGCCTGCCCAGCTTCAGCAGGGTCAGCGGCAGGCCGATGTCGTTGTTGAAATTGCCGACGGTCGCCAGCACGGCTTCTTCGCCCGCCTGCGCGCGCAGGATGGCGGCGAGCATTTCCTTGACGGTGGTCTTGCCGCTGCTGCCGGTGACGGCAACCAGGGACAGGGTGCAGCGGCAGCGCCACTGCGCCGCCAGTTGCCCCAGGGCCAGGCGCGTATCTGCCGCCACCAGCAGCGGTGCCTTGCCCCAGGCCGGGTCGGCGTGATCGACCAGCGCGCCCGCAGCCCCTTGCGCCAGCGCGGCGGCCACAAAATCATGGCCGTCGAAGCGTGTGCCGCGCAGGGCGACGAACAGGGCTCCCGGCGCGATGGCGCGGCTGTCGGTGGTGACGCCGGTAAATGTCGCCTCGGCGCCGTGGTGCGTGGCGCCGCTCAGGTGTGCCGCTTCCGTCATGTTCAGCATAAGGGGTACTCCGCCAGCGCGCGCGCCGCGACTTCGACATCGGAGAAAGGCAGGCGCGCATTGCCGATTTCCTGGTAATCCTCGTGACCCTTGCCCGCCACCAGCACCACGTCGCCCGGTTGCGCGCGGTGCAGCGCTGCGCGGATGGCCAGCGCGCGATCCTCGAGAACGTGATGGTTGGCGCCCATGCCCGCGACGATGGCGTCGATGATGGCCTGCGGCTCCTCGTGACGCGGGTTGTCGCTGGTGACGATGACATCGTCCGCCAGGCGGGAGGCGGCCTCGCCCATCAGCGGGCGCTTGCCCTTGTCGCGCCCGCCGCCGCAGCCGAAGACGCAGATCAGCTTGCCGACGGTAATCTCGCGCAGGGTTTGCAACACTTTTTCCAGCGCGTCGGGGGTGTGGGCGTAATCGACCACCAGCAGCGGCCTGGTCCCGCCACCGAGCCGCTGCAAACGTCCGGCCACCGGTTCGACCAGACGCAGCACAGCGACGGCCTCACTCAGCTTCACGCCGCTGACCAGCAAGGCGGCCAGTACACCCAGCAGGTTGTGCGCATTGAAGCGCCCGAGCAGCGGGCTGACCAGCCTGGCGTTGCCTTGCGGCGCGGCCACTTCCAGTTCGATACCGGCTGCGGATAATTTCAAATTGCGGCCCAACACGGCGACCTGGGCATGATCGCGCCGCCCTTCCAGGCTGTAACCGGCCACCTGCGCGCCGTTGCAACCCAGCCTGGCGGCCAGATCCCTGCCGAAGGGGTCATCCAGATTGAGCACCGCCCATTTCAGGCCCGGCCAGGCGAACAGCCCGGCCTTGACGGCGGCGTAGGCCGCCATGTCGCCGTGGTAGTCGAGATGGTCGCGCGACAGGTTGGTGAGCAGGGCCACGTCGAAATGCACGCCGTTGACGCGCCCCTGCGCCAGCCCGTGCGACGACACCTCCATCGCCGCGCATTGCGCGCCGTCCTCGCGGTATTGTCGCAACTGCTCGTGCAGCGTGACTGCGTCCGGCGTAGTGTTGATTGAGGGTGCCAGCGCGCCGGGAAAACCGTTGCCCAACGTGCCGACGACAGCGCATTTGCGCCCCAGTCTGCCCAGCGCCTGGGCAAGCCAATGCGCGCAGGAGGTCTTGCCGTTGGTGCCGGTGATGCCCAGCATCCATAATTTTTCCGAAGGGCGTCCGGTGACGTGCTCGGCAATCACCCCGGCCTTGGCGCGCAGGTTTTCGATGCCCAGATTGGGCACTTGCCAGGCGTCGTTCCAGGTGAAACCCTCGCGTTCCCACAGGATGGCGTTGCTGCCCGCAGCAATGGCGTCGGGAATGTAGCGTCGCCCGTCCTGCTGTTCGCCGGGGCAGGCGATGAAAGTGTCGCCCCGGCGCAGCGCGCGGCTGTCGGTCACCAGGCGCGTCAGCTTCACGCCCAGCCCGTCGAGGGCAGAGAAATCGAATGGCGGGAAGGCGCTGCAAACCGGCTGCGTCATACCACCTCCTTGATTTCGGGTGCGTTTTCCGGCGGGGTGAGGATGTTGCGCGTCGGTGCATCGGGCGGCACCGAAAGCAGGCGCAGGGCGCCGGCCATCACCTGGCTGAACACCGGCGCGGCCACTGCGCCGCCGTAATACTGGCCGTTGGAAGGCTCGTCGATCATCACCGCGATAATCAGGCGCGGGTTGCTGGCGGGAGCGAAACCGACGAATGAGGATACATAACTGTCCGCGAGATAACGTCCGCCTTCTTGCTTGTGGGCGGTACCGGTCTTGCCCGCCACGCGGTAGCCGACCACCTGGGCACGCGGCGCGGTGCCGCCGGGCTGCACCGCCATTTCCAGCATGGCGCGCACTGCCTGGGCGGAGGCCGGTGAAATTACCGGCGTTCCCGGTTTCGGCGCTTCCAGGCGGGTCAGTGAAACCGGCATGATTTCACCGTTGCCGGTGAACATCATATAAGCGCGTGCCAGTTGCAGCAGGCTGGACGAAATGCCATGGCCATAGGACATGGTGGCCTGTTCGATAGGCTGCCAGGTTTTCCACGGGCGCAGCTTGCCGGACGCTTCGCCGGGAAAACCGCTCTTGGGCAGGCTGCCGAAGCCCGCGCGGTTGAACACCTCCCACAGCTTTTCTGACGGCATCGACAAGGCGATCTTTGCCGAACCGATGTTGCTCGATTTCTGGATGATCTGTTCGACGCTCAACATGCCGTGCATATGGGCGTCGCGGATGGTCGCCGCGCCGATGGTCAGTTGTCCGGGGGCGGTCTGAAACTGGGTTTCCGGCTTGACGATACCGGCTTCGAGCGCGGCGGCGATGGTGATCGGCTTCATCGTCGAACCCGGCTCGAAAATGTCGGTGAGGGCGCGGTTGCGCGTAGCGCTGCGGTTGAGCTTGGCGCGATTGTTGGGGTTGAAGCTGGGCAGATTGGCCAGCGCCAGCACTTCCCCGCTTTGCGCGTCCAGCGCGACGATGGCCCCGCCCTTGGCTTTATGCGCGGTAACGGCCTCCTTGAGTTCGCGATAGGCGAGGTACTGGATCTTGCGGTCGATGGATAGCGCCAGTTCGCGCCCTTCCTGAGGTGCGCGGATGCTTTCCACGTCCTCGACAATGTGGCCGAGCCGGTCCTTGATGACGCGGCGGCTGCCCGGCTTGCCCGCCAGCCACTCCTGGTGCGCCAGTTCCAGCCCTTCCTGGCCGTTGTCGTCGATCCCGGTGAAGCCCAGCAGATGCGCGACCACGTCGCCCGAGGGATAGTAGCGGCGGTATTCGCGTTGCAGGAAAATGCCGGGAATACCCAGTTCCATCACCCTGGCGGCCTGTTCAGGCGGCATCTGGCGCTTGAGATAGACGAAGTCGCGTTGCGGTTGCTGCATGCGCTTGTCCAGGTCTTTCTTGTCGAATTCCAGCAGCTCCGCCAGCTTGCCGAGTTGCGTCGGGGTGATTTCCAGGTCGCGCGGGCTGACCGACACCGCTTCCACCGGCGTACTGATCGCCAGCGGCTCGCCGTGACGGTCGGTAATCATGCCGCGATGGGCGCTGATTTCCACCACCCGGCTGGTGCGCGCATCGCCCTTCTGTTGCAGGAATTCGTTATTCAAGCCCTGCAAATACAGGGCGCGCCCGAAAAGGGCCAAAAACCACAGCATCAGCAGGACGGCCAGGATGCGCATGCGCAATACCGGCAGGAGCAAACGCTCTTCGCGTGCGCGGCGCGGCGCGGCGGCCTGGAACAGGTTGGCCACGCTTCCCGCCTTGAAGGGGTTGAGGGGAATGCTCATGGTCGGTCTTGCCCGCTTTCACTGATCGCCACCACCTGGATGCGATTGGCGTCCGGCACCTGCATTGCCAAGTGCGCGATGGCGATTTTCTCGATGCGCGCATGCATGGCCCAGGTGCTCTGTTCCAGCTGCAATTGCCCCCACTCCACATCCATCTGCCGGGCCTGTTCCTGCTCGGCCTGCAATTCGGTGAACAGCTTGCGCGCCTTGTGCTGCGAGGTCACCACACCGATGGCGCACAGCACCGCGACGATCATCAGCAGCAGGTTGAGGCGCGTCATCTCACCGCTCCCCCGTCCGCTGCGCCACGCGCAGCACCGCGCTGCGCGCGCGCGGATTGGCCGCCGTTTCGCCCGCCGACGCCTTGATCGGCTTGCCCACCGCTACCAGCCTTGCCTGCGGCAAATCGGCGGCGCGCACCGGCAGGCGCACCGGCAAGGTGTCCGGCTTTTCCAGTTCGCGAATGAAGCGCTTGACGCGGCGGTCTTCCAGCGAATGGAAGCTGATCACCGCCAGGCGGCCATGCGGCGCCAAAGCCTCGACGCATTGCGGCAACACTAACGACAATTCCTCAAGCTCCTGGTTGAGGAAAATCCGTATAGCTTGAAAGGTACGTGTTGCCGGGTTCTGACCCGGCTCGCGGGTTTTGACCGTTTTTGCCACGATCTCGGAAAGCCGTCCCGTGGTATCGATAGCCCCATCCTGCCTAGCCGCAACAAGCGCTCGCGCAATCTGTTTAGCAAACCGTTCTTCGCCATAATCCCTGATAACCTCATAAAGTTGTTGTTCCGTTGCGCCGTTAATCCACTCTGCGGCGGTCTGCCCGCTGGCCGTATCCATGCGCATGTCGAGCGGGCCGTCGAAACGGAAGCTGAAGCCCCGCGCGGCATCGTCGATCTGCGGCGAGGACACCCCGAGGTCCAGCAGGATGCCGTCAACCTGCGTCACGCACAATTCCGCCAGGACCGCGCTTAATGCCGAGAAGCGGCGATGCAGCACGGTCAGGCGCGCATCGCCGATTTCCCGCCCCGCCGCCACCGCCTGCGGGTCGCGGTCCAGCGCGATCAGCCGCCCGGCGCCCCCCAGTTTTTCCAGAATCAAACGGCTGTGCCCGCCGCGCCCGAAGGTGCCATCGACATAGATGCCGTCCGGTTGCACGTTCAGCGCATCGACCGCTTCATGCAGCAAAACCGTGACATGCTCATCCGGGCCGCGTGCCGGGTTCACAGGGAAAAGTCCCCGAACGCCGGCGGCAGCGCCGCATCCACCTCGAACGCCTGTTCCATCTGTTTGTTCCAGCCATCCAGGCTCCACAGCTCGAAATAATCGCCCTGGCCGACCAGCATGGATTCCTTTTCCAGCCCGGCCAACTGGCGCAGCACCGGCGGCACCAGCAAACGCCCGGCGCCATCCATTTCCAATTCCTCGGCATGCCCGAGCAGCAGGCGCTTCCAGGCGCTGGCGGTACGGTCGAAACTGGGGAAGGCCTTGATTTTTTCCTCGATGGGCAACCAGGCGGGCTGGGGGTAGAGCAGCAGGCAGCGGTGCGGATGCGCCGTCATCACCAGACGCCCGCCCGACTGCACCTGAAGCGCGTCACGGTGCTTGCTCGGCACCGCGAGACGGCCCTTGGCATCGAGATTTAGCGCTGCTGCACCACGAAACATGATTCCCCTTTTTTCCGCTTGAGCAAGGAATTTTCTCCCACCATTCCCCACTTTTTTCCACTATTTCCCACTTTAGATGATTGGGAAAAGCCGGTCAAGGGGAATTTTGTGTTTTTCCTTTTTACGACAAGCAGTTAGAGACGGTTTTTCAATCAAATCTAATACACTTAAAAAATAAGGGGATAGCGCAACAAGTGAAAGTGAAGTGTCAAATAACCGGCTTCTGCGCTGTTTTGTATCAATCTGAATTAAAAGGAATATTGGCGACTGACAGGAGAGACGCCCGCACTTGTGTTGGCCCGTACCGCTCATGCTGGAAAAATTACCGCTTGTCGGTTTATGCTGGCGGTGTCTTCAGGCTTTTCCTACCATCCGAACAACAGAGGAGTTTCATGATGAAAAAACAGAGCGGCTTTACCCTGATCGAACTGATGATCACCATCGCGGTTATCAGTATCCTCGCGGCCATCGCGGTCCCTTCGTACACCGATTACGTGCAGCGCGGCAAGATTTCCGAGGCGACCGCGCAGCTCGCCACCATGGCGGTCAAGCTGGAACAATACTTCCAGGACAACCGCACCTACGTTGGCGCCTGCGTCGACGGCACCACTGCGCCGCTGCCGGGCAATGCCGACTATTTCACCTTCTCCTGCCCGACGCTGTCCGCTACCACTTTTACCGTGCAGGCCGCCGGCAATGCTTCCAAGGGCATGGGCGGCTTTACCTACACCATCGCGCCCAACAATGCCAAGGCCACCACCAGCGTGCCGACAGGTTGGACCGCCAGCGCCACCTGCTGGGTCACCCGCAAGGACGGATCGTGTTAATCCACAGAACATCAGCAGCCGCACGGCGGCAGCGCGGCGTCACCCTCATCGAGATGGTGATCGCGCTGGCGATCGTTGCGCTGCTGGTCACCATGGGGCTGCCGAGCTTCATGATCTGGATTCAGAACACGCAGATCCGCACCGCCGCCGAGGCCGCCCTGAACGGCTTGCAACTGACGCGCGCCGAGGCGGTGCGGCGCAACGCGCCGGTGACCTTCACGCTGACCGGTTTCGACTGGACGATTACCGATGCCGCCGGCACGGAGATCGAATCGCGGCTTTCCGGGGAAGGTTCCAGCAATGCCATCATTACCGTGGTCGGCACCATGCCGCTGACCTTCAACGGTCTGGGGCGCCCCACCGGCGGCGTAGCTGCCGTGGGCGGCAGTAACGATGCCACCCAGGTGCGCATTTCCAACCCCAGCGGCGGCGATTGTCAGGACGGCGGCGGCCCGATGCGTTGCCTGGAAGTGCGCGTCACCCTTACCGGCCAGGTGCGCATGTGCGACCCCAAGCTGCCCAGCACCGACCCGCAAGGCTGTTAGCGTTTCCGCCAGAGAGAAAATGCCATGAAATCCTCACGCCACTTCGCCACTGGACAACACGGCTCCATGCTGCTGGAAGCCCTGATCGCCATCCTGATTTTTTCCATGGGCATTCTCGCCATCGTCGGCATGCAGGCGGCTTCCATCAAGCAGGCGGGCGATGCCAAATACCGCAGCGACGCCAATATGCTGGTCAACGAGCTGATCGGCCAGATGTGGGTAAGCGACCGCACGGCGGCCACGCTGGCGGCCGGTTTCGCCACCGGCGGCGCGGCCTACACGGCGTGGCTGGGAGACCACGGCACCCCCGGAACCGTGGCGGGCACGCTGCCCGGCACCGATGGCAACCCGCCGGCAGTCACGGTGGTGCAAGTGCCCGGCACCAATCCGCCCACTACCACCAGCAGCCTGGTGACCATCCAGGTGTTCTGGCAGGCGCCGGGCGAGACCGCCCCGCACAACCATATCGCCATTACCCAGATCAAGTGATCGAGGAGGCCCAATTGTTCGCCATGCCACGTCAACCCGCCCGCACCGCCGGCTTCAGCCTGATTGAAATCTTGGTGGGACTGGGCATCGGCATGATCGGCATTATCGTCATCATGCAGGTGTTTTCCGTATCCGAAGGGCAGCGCCGCACCACCAGCACCGGCGGCGACGCGCAAACCGCCGGGGCCATTGCCCTGCACACCCTGTCGCGCGACTTGCGCCAGGGCGGCTATGGGCTGGCTTCATTCAACCTGCTGGGCTGTAACGTCACCTTGCCGAATGGCGCCGTGGTGCCGGCCGCGCCCGTCATCATCAATCCCGCCGGCATTCCGGCGGGGGACGCCAATACCGATGTAATCCAGGTGATCTACGGCAACGCCAACACCGCCATTGAAGGCGATCTCATCAATCAGCAGCCGACAACCGCTACTTATGCGGTACGCACGCCGACCAATTTTGTTTCCGGCGATTTCGTCATCGCCGAACCCGAGACGCGCCCCGCCCCCTGCAATCTTTTGCTGGCGCAAATCAACGCGCCGCCCGCCGCCACCACGGTCAGTGTCGACGCAGGGGAGCCGGGTGTGGCGGCGCGGGGATTTTTGTACAACCTCGGGCAGGCGCCGCGGGTGCTGGCCTATGCCGTGCGCAGCGGCAACCTGACGGTATGCGATTTCACGCAGAACAATTGCGCCAGCGGCGCGACCGACCCGACCGTCTGGTCGCCGATCGCCGAGGGCGTTGCCAGCCTGCGCGCGGAATACGGGAGCGATACGCGCACGCCGATGACCACGAATATCATCGTCGACACCTGGAATCAGGCCACACCCGCCACCGCTTGCGGCTGGGCGAGAATTTCCGCCTTGCGGCTCGCCATGGTGGCGCGCAGCGGACAATACGACAAGAACAACATCACGACGACGGCCCCGACGTGGGCGGGTACCTCGACCACGCCGGTCGACCTGTCGGGCAATAGCGACTGGCAGCACTACCGCTACAAGACCTTCCAGACGGTGGTGCCGATCCGCAACATGGCATGGATGGGAGTGCAAACAGGATGTTAACCACCTCTACCCCCCCTCGCGCGCAACGCGGCGTGGTGCTGTTCATCACCCTCATCGTGCTGGTGGCGATGACGCTGGCCGGCATTGCGCTGGTGCGCTCGGTGAGCACCACCAACCTCATCGCCGGCAACCTGGCTTTCCAGCAGGGCGCGGTCTTCGCTGGCGACACCGGCATCGAGAACGCCATCGCCTGGCTGGAGCAAAACAACACCGGCACCACCCTGCACGCGGACAACAGCGGCACGGGCTATAGCGCCTCGCGCCAGGATCCCACCAGCGGACAAAGCTGGGACGATTTCTGGAACAACCAGCTTGCCGCCACGGCCTTCCCGGCATCGCCCGCGCCGGATGTCGCAGGCAACAGCGTGCAATACGTGATCCAGCGCCTGTGTGTTTCCGCTGGCGATCCCGGAGCGGTCGGCGTGAACTGCGCCACCTCGCCCGCCTCGGACGCTTCAGAGGGGGGCAGCAAAAGTGCGGGCATGAAAAGCCCGACACGCTCATCCACGGTTTATTACCGCATCACCTCGCGCATCGCGGGGCCACGAAACACCGTCAGCTACGTGCAGGCGATTGTTTCCCTGTAATCCCAGGAGATCACCATGAATAGCCCCAAACACCCCAAGCTGTTTCGATTCCTGCGCGGCTGCGGGCTGGCCTTGCTGCTCGCGGGCGCCTCCCACGTTCAGGCGGCCAGCACCGACATCGCTAGTGCGCCGCTGGTGACCTCATCCAGCACGGCAGTGCTGCCCAACCTGATGTTCGTGCTGGACGATTCCGGCAGTATGGACTGGGATTACCTGCCGGACTGGGCCAACGATGGCTTTTGCAAGAAGGCCTCGGACGCCAGCGCCTTCACCGGTTATTGCTGCCGCGACAACAGTTCCACCGACGGCAGCGGGCGGGGCAGCACCTCATGCTGGACCGGCAGCGCCCCGTTCGGCGCGTGGCGCGGGCACCCCCCCTTCCTGAATTCCGATTTCAACATGGTGTATTACAACCCGGCGATCACCTATACGCCGCCGAAAAATGCCGACGGCAGCAGCAAGAACAGCATGACCGCCGCCAATTCCTCGAACTGGGCGGCGGTAAAGAACGACGCCTACAACATCCAGAACACCGGCTCGATCAACCTGACCACACAGTTTCCCGACACCGAGTGGTGCACCAGCACCGCCTACACCGACTGCCTGCGCAACGACAACTACATCCTGCCCGGCACGGTGGGCGGCAAGGACTACACGGTTTTCCGCTATACCGTCGCCGCAGGCAGCGGCCAGGCCGCCACCGGCAGCTACGCCAGCCCGTCGGTTTCCGCATCGCGTTCCTGGGGGCCGCACTACTACGCCATCATTCCCGGCGAATATTGCGATGCGCTCAACCTGCGCAACTGCGTGACCGCCGCAGCACCGACCGGCAACAACATCTATCCCGCCAAGGTGCGCTGGTGCAGCGACACCGCACGCACCAACTGCCAGGCGATCAAGACCGGCACCTACAAATACATCCGTTACCCCGGCGTGGCCATCGGTGGCAGCGCCGGTACCAGCGCCAAGTCTATCGTCCAGCTGGGCGGCAACAGCAGCAGCAGCCGCTCGGTGACCAGCGTCAAAGTCAATGGTCAGGAAATCCTGTCCGGCAGCACCAGCAGCAGCAGCAATGCCGACACTACCGGGGGGCGCGTCAGGGACAAAATCAACGATTGCACCAGTTCCGCCACCGGCAATTGCCAGGTTAGCGGCTACAGTGCCAGCTACAACAGTGGCAACAACCGCCTGACCATTACCGCGCCGACCTCGCTGGGGGCCATCACCTTCACACCGGTGGTCACCGTTTCCGGCAGTGGCGCCGTTACCTTCACGCCCAGCGCCTTCACCGGCGGCGTCGATCCGGTGGCTGCCAGCTACGTGCCGGGGTCGTTCCAGCGCGTCGATATCGTGCCGGGCACCACCAGCTACGCGCTGCCTGGTACTGTGGTCAAGGCGCCAACGCGCACCGACTGCGCAGGCGCCACCTGCACCTACAACGAGGAAATGACCAATTTCGCCAACTGGTGGACCTATTACCACAGCCGCATGCAGATGATGAAAACGGCCACCAGCCACGCCTTTCAGCCCATCGACGAGCGCTACCGCGTGGGCTTCTTCACCATCAACACCAGCAGCACCGCGACCGGCAGCAATTTCCTGGACATCGGCACTTTCGACACCACGCAGAAAAGTTCGTGGTTCACCAAGCTGTTCGCTTCCGACCCCAGCGGCAGCACACCGCTACGCGCCGCCTTGTCCAAGGCGGGACGAATATTCGCCGGAAAAGTCGGCAGCGACCCGGTGCAATACGCCTGCCAGCAGAACTTCACCATTCTTTCCAGCGACGGCTACTGGAACAGTTCCTCCGGCTACAAGGAAGACGGCAGTTCCCTTGTCGGCAACCAGGACGGTAGCGCCGTCAACACCCCGCAGCTGGCGCTGAAGGACGGCAATAACGTCTCCAACACCCTGGCGGATGTGGCTTATTATTACTACATGACCGATTTGCGCCCCGCCGGTGCCATGGGCGCGCTGGGTGCCGACGTATCGGACAATATCGTCCCGGTGAACAACATCGACACCGCCAGCTGGCAGCACATGACCACCTTTACCCTGGGCCTGGGTATCGACGGCTACATGCAGTTTTCGCCCACCTACATGAGCGACACCAGCGGCGACTATTTCGCTGTGCGCAACGCCAGCGCCGCCGGTTCCGGCGTGTGTACCTGGCAAGCCAGCGGCAGTTGCGCCTGGCCGTCGCCTGCCAGCGATTCGCAGGCGAATATCGACGATCTATGGCACGCGGCGGTCAATGGTCGCGGCACCTATTTCGCCGCCACCAACCCCACCACCCTGGCTACCGGCCTTTCCGAAGCGCTGGCGGGCGTGAGCAAACGCCTCGGGGCGGGTGCGGCGGCCACCACCAGCACCACCAACCCGGTACAGGGCGACAATTTTGTGTTCAACTCGGAATTTACTTCGGTGGAATGGAGCGGCGAACTGGTGCGCCAGCAACTCGACCTGGCGACCGGCAAGGTGCTGGACGCCATCGACTGGTCGGCCCAGGCCCTGCTGGACGGGCGCGCGTCAGCCGCCGCCGACACGCGGGTGATCTACACCTTCGACCCCGGTAGCGCCAACAAGCTGAAACCCTTCACTTGGGGCGACCTGAGTGCCGCCGAGCAGGCGCACTTCGGCGCCGCCAACGTTGCCACCCTCAGCCAGGGTCTCTCCGGCGCCAACCTGACCAGCGCTTCGGGCGAAAACCTGGTGAAATTCCTGCGCGGCCAGCGCGGCAACGAGGGAACGCTGTACCGCATCCGCACCCACATCCTCGGCGACATCGTTTCCTCGGAAGCCGTGTACGTCAAGGCTCCGATATTCGGTTATGCGGACACCGGCTACGATGCCTTCAAGAGCGCCAACGCCGGGCGCCAGGGCATGGTCTACGTCGGCGCCAACGACGGCATGCTGCATGCCGTCAACGCCGATAGCGGCCAGGAAGAGTGGGCCTATGTTCCCTCGCTGGTATTACCCAGCCTCTACAAACTGGCAGACAGCAATTACGGCGCTTTGCACCGCTTCTTCGTTGACGGCACGCCGACGGTGGGAGACATTTATAGCGGCGGCGCCTGGAAAACCATCCTGGTGGGCGGGCTGAACGCCGGTGGGCGCGGTTTTTACGCGCTGGACGTCACCAGCCCCTCCAGCCCCAAGGTGTTGTGGGAATTCACCTACGACACCCTGGCCGGTGCCGGCTATACCAGCGATGCCAACCTGGGCTACAGCTTCGGCAACCCGGTCATCACCAAGCTGAAGAACGGCACCTGGGTGGTGCTGGTTACCTCCGGCTATAACAACACCAGTCCCGGCAACGGCGTGGGCTACCTGTATGTGCTTAATGCCGCCACCGGCGCCATCATCCGCACCATCAGCACCGGCACCGGCAGCACCGCAGCCATCGGCGGCGTATGCGCCACCGCGCCCTGCCCAAGCGGGCTGGCGCGCATCAGCGCCTGGTCGGACAACCCGGATACCGACAACACCGCCACCAAGGCCTATGGCGGCGACCTGTTCGGCAACCTGTGGCGTTTCGACATCAACGGCGACGTGGGTGCGGCAGGTTACGATGCGCAGCAGATCGCTTACTTGCGAAGCGGCAGCGGCGCTATCCAGCCGATTACGCACAAGCCGGAACTGGGCGAATGCGGCGGCAAGGCGGCCGTCATGGTCGGCACCGGTCGCCTGCTGGGCGCCAGCGACATGAGCGATGCCAGCCAGCAGACCGTCTACGCGGTGAAGGATGATCTGGGGAGCAGCAGCATCGGCGACGCGCACAGCGGCGGCGCCGGTCTGGTGCAGCAAACCCTGACCCAGTTTACCGATACGCTGGGCCGTGTCGCGCGCAAGAGCAGCAACAATGCGGTGGATTTTTCCAGCGATAACGGCTGGTATGTTGACCTGCCGGAAAGTGGCGAGCGTGCCAATACCGATTTCGTCCTGACCTTCGGCACCCTGACGCTGACTACCAACACCCCCAGCAGCAGTGCCTGCACGGTGGGCGGCGATAGCTGGATCATGTATTTCGACGCCTGCTCCGGAAAAGCGGTCGATGGTTCGGAAGAAGGCTCGGTGGGCTTGCGTATCTCCGGCGCACTCTCCATGCGTCCGCAGATTCTGGTGTTGCCGAACAACACCGTCGTGGGTTTGGTCAGAACCTCAAAAGGCGAAACCCACACCTTCAACATCCCGGTCGGCACCCCCGGCGGCGGCGCGCGCCGGGTGTCCTGGCGCGAACTGGTCGACGATCAGTAGGCGGCAGCCACCCAGGAAAAAGCCCCTGAGACGAGGGGCTTTTTCTTGCGCCGGAAGAGTGGGCCATCGCAGATTTGGAGAAGGTTGAACAATTTTTCAATCAAGTATATCCTGTATATACATTGCATTGGAGCGCCATTATGTTGACCCGAGTATTCAAGAGCGGAAATTCGTTGGCAATACGCATTCCAAAAGAATTGGCTTTCGCGGATCCAACGCAGGAAGTCGAAATAGAGCGCGTGGGCAATACACTCGTGGTGCGCCCGGTGATCCGGGAGACACTGGATGATCTGGTGGAGATTCTCGCTTCCTTTCCGAAAAACTTCATGGTGGATGGGCGCGATTTTCATGAGCAAAAGGAACGTGATTGGGGGAGCGCTCGACCGGAACAGGATGTGACCGATGCGATACCTGCTTGACACCAATATCTGTATTTATTTGATGAATGTTCATCCGCCGCAGATCATTGAACGTTTCAAGGCAATCCCCGTGGGACAGGTGCTGATGTCGGTTGTAACGTATGCCGAGCTGAGGCATGGCATTGAACGTTGCACCATTGGAGACCGTGCGGTGGCTGAACATGCGCTGCGCCGGTTCGTGGCGCGCGTTCCGGTGCTGCCCTTCGGAGAACGCGCCGCCGAGAGCTATGGTGTTATCGCCGCTGCGGTGCGCGACCGCCGCCGCGATGCCCTCGACCGCCTTATTGCCGCCCATGCCGTGAGTGTCGGCGTCACGCTTGTAACCAATAACGAAGCGGATTTCAAGGATTATCCCGGCCTTGTGGTTGAGAACTGGGTAAATTCCCCCTCGATTCCCTGACTGCCATTCGCAGCAAGTAGCCAGTAGGGTGCAATCCCCGAAGGGTATTGCACCGGAACCGCGAACTGGGGAGCAGCAGCATCGGCGGCGCGCGCCGGGTCTCCTGGCGCGAATTGATCGACGACCAGTAGATCGGCATCCATGGAAAAGCCCCGGAAACAGGGGCTTTTCCCGGCAACGATGGCATGTTTTCCGCAACTGGCCAGCCGCCTCAACTTGACTTGCCCGGGTTTGACATACATCAAATATCGGCCAAGCTGACATCATGGTAAGAACTCAAGTTTATCTCACAGAACAGGAGCAGCTCTCATTACGCACCCTTGCAGGCGCTACGGGAAAATCCCAAAGCCAGTTGATTCGCGAGGCAATTGATCGGTTGGTCGAACAATCCAGCGTATTGCCGCGCAGGCAAATACTCGAAGAGGCTGCCGGAATGTGGAAAAACCGCACGGATTTGCCGGACTTTACCGCACTCAGGCACGAAGCGGATCGCCTTGCCGCAACAGGAGAGCCAGTGTGAGACCTCAGTTGCTTCTCGATACGGATGTACTCATTCCCATGCTGAAAAGTGTGCGCGTACCTTATCAAAAAAGCTGACGCCACCCGGCAAGCATCCTCGATGCTGGACTATTCTCCAGCGCCCCGCCCGAGCGGACTGGCGCGCATCAGCGCCCGGTCGGTTATAATTCCGCCTCGCTCCAACTGAAGATTCCCCGAAACCGTGCCCCACTCGCCCCGCAGTTCCGTCATCTACCGCCGCCTGCTCGGCTACCTGGCACGCTACTGGAAGGTTTTTGCCGTCGCCCTGCTGGCGATGCTGGTCATGGCGGCAACCGAGCCGCTGTTCGCCCGGCTAGTGAAACTGCTGGTGGATAGCGGCTTCGTGAACCGCGACGACGAGATGATGGCGAAGGTGCCGTTTTACATCGTGGGGATTTTCCTGGTGCGCGGCATCGCCAATTTTGCCAACGAATATTCCACCGCCTGGCTTTCCAGTCAACTGGTGCGCCAGTTGCGCGACGAAATGTTCGCCCGCCTGCTGCGTCTGCCGGTGCAGTTTTACGACGACCAGCCCGCCGGGCGCCTGATGTCGCGCATCACCTTCGATGTCGGCCAGGTGACCGATGCCGGCTTCAACGTCATCACCGTGGCGGTCAAGGACGGCTTGACCATCCTCGGGTTGCTGGCTTTTCTGCTCTACACCGACTGGCAACTGACGCTGGTGTGCTTCGTGGTCATCCCCGCCGTGGCCGGCAGCGTGCGCATCGTTGCCCGGCGCCTGCGCAAGCTGTCGCGCGACAACCAGCAGGAAATGGGCAACCTTACCCAGGTGCTCGGCGAAACCGTGCATGGGCAGCGCGTCGTCAAGGTGTATGGCGGCCAGGATAGCGAAACCGCGCGCCTGACCCGCACCACCGACGCCCTGCGCCGCAACACCGTCAAGCAGAGCGCCGCCTCCTCGGTGAGCACCGGCCTCACCCAGTTCATGATCGCCTGCGCGCTGGCGGTGATCGTCCATTTTGCCAGCACCCGCGCCACCAGCGGCACTTTCACGGCGGGCGATTTCATGTCCTTCATGACCGGCATGCTGTTACTGTTCGGCCCGCTGAAGCGCATCACCGGGATCAATCAGTCCCTGCAACGCGGGCTGGCGGCGGCGGAAAGCGTGTTCACCTTCCTCGACGAACCGCTGGAGGCCGACCACGGCACGCAGGAACCGGCCACGCTGCGCGGCGAGATCGAATTCGACGATGTTTCCTTGCGCTACCCCCAGGCGCACAACGCGGCGCTGAGCGGTATTTCGCTCACCGTGCACGCGGGAGAAACCGTGGCGTTGGTGGGCACCTCCGGCAGCGGCAAGACCTCGCTGGTCAACCTGATCCCGCGCTTTTACGAACCCAGCGGCGGGCGCATCCTGCTCGACGGCACGCCGCTGGCGGACATCAGGCTGGCCGCACTGCGCCGCCACATCGCCCTGGTCAGCCAGGAAGTGGTGCTGTTCAACGACAGCATCGCCGCCAATATCGCCTACGGCATAAATGCCGAGCGCGCGGCGCTGGTGGAAGCGGCGCGCGCCGCCAACGCCCTGGATTTCATTGAGGCCATGCCGCAAGGCTTCGACACCCTGATCGGCGAAAACGGCGTGCGCCTTTCCGGCGGCCAGCGCCAGCGCCTGGCGATTGCGCGCGCGCTGCTCAAGAACGCGCCCATCCTGATCCTCGACGAAGCCACCAGCGCCCTCGACACGCAATCCGAAAGACTGGTGCAGGCGGCGCTGGAAAACCTGATGCAGAACCGCACCACCCTGGTCATCGCCCACCGCCTTTCGACCATCGAAAACGCCGACCGCATCGTGGTCATGGAGCACGGACGCATCATCGAGAGCGGCAGCCACGCCGAACTGCTGGCGCACGGCGGCGCCTACGCGCATTTCCACCAGCTCCAGTTCCAGGTGGAACTGTCGCGGCAGCAGTGAAACATCGGGAACCCATATTTGCCGGAGCCAGCAATTGGGTATATATTTTTGTCATATCTCCAGCAAGGCAGTAAATATTATGGATACCGCAAAGCTATTCTGGTCAGGAAGGTCGCAAGCAGTACGGTTGCCCAAGGATTTTCGCTTCGACGGCGAGGCGGTTCATATCCGGCGGCACGGCAATTCCGTGATTCTCGAACCCGTCGCCAGCGATTGGGGCTGGCTGGATGCCCTGAGCACCCAGCTCGATGAGGATTTCATCGCAGCCGCCAACGAGTCATCCGGGCAGCAGGAGCGCCCCGAGTTGGACAAACTGTTCAGGTGATGCTTTACCTGCTCGACACCAATGCCATCATCGCCTTGCTGAACCGCAGGATTTCACCGCTCGCACAGCGTGTCCGCGAAAACAGGCCAGCCGACATCGGTATCTCGTCGATTGTCTTTCACGAACTTTTCTACGGCGCATTCAAGAGCCAGCGTACCGGTCAGAATGTCGCCTTAGTGGATAATCTGCAATTTGAGGTGCTGGATTTCGACAAGGAAGATGCCCGCCAGGCAGGGGAAATCCGGGCCGCCCTGGCCGCCAAGGGAACCCCCATCGGCCCCTACGATGTGCTGATAGCCGGGCAGGCGTTGGCGCGCAACCTGATTCTGATAACCCACAACACCGAAGAATTCGAGCGGGTGGCGGGGCTGCGCGTCGAGGATTGGGAACGCTGACAGCGCCGGCGATTTTTATAAAAAACGCCCTGAATTCACCGCAACGCATTACGCGCCGCCTCGGCGAGAAAACCGGAGCGCGTCGCGCCATGAGCACGCGCGTAATCATCTATTTCACGGGCCAGCCCCGCAGGTAAAGAAATGTTAAGGCGCACCGGGCGGGTATCAAGGCGAGCCGTATCCACTTCCACCAGGAGCCATACGCCGCCATCCTGAAAATCGGGTAGCCTGGCCAAGGTTTCCAATGGCGTAGGAGCGGGTAATTTCATGTTCTCCCCCTCACAGTAAACTTCGACGGCCTCTTGCACCATGCGCGGCAAATCCTGCCAATCGTTGGCAGCGGAAAAACAGCCGGGAAAATCAGGAATCGTCACCCCATGGGCATGGTTTTCGTCACCCAAGTGCACATAAACGGGATAGAGCATGGCTTATTCCTTCCAGTCCCAACCGGCTTGCCGGTAAATATTGCGTAGTGTGCCGACAACCAGATCCTTGCGTGGATGGGGAGCCACCACATGACCGGGTTTATCGGCATGTTTCAGCTTGACATGGTCACCCTTGCCGCCAACCTTCTGATTCCAGACGCTTGAGTATCTGTTTGCTGTTCACAGCCTTATATTACACGCCACAATCTCTGGATAGCCTACTTCTATTTTGTCAGATTTCAAGACAAGTGGCGTTAGAACGTCCCTTCCCCCCACGGGGGAAGGACAGGATGGGGGCGAGCAAATCATTTATCCGCTTGATTTAAACACCCCCACCCCAACCCTCCCCCGTCGGGGGAGGGAGCCAAAACCGTTGCGAGTCAATCTGACAAAGTGGAACTATTTGATGCGCGCGAACACGCGGCTCGCCGCCGCGATGGTCGCGTCGATGTCGGCTTCGCTGTGCGCCGCCGACACGAAACCGGCCTCAAAAGCCGACGGGGCAAGGTAAACCCCTTCTTCGATCATGCCGTGGAAGAAGCGGTTGAACGCTTCCTTGTCGCTCTCCATCACCTCGGCGTAGCTGGCTGGCGGCGTGGCGCGAAAATACAGGCCGAACATGCCGCCCACCGCTTGCGCGCTGAAGGGGATGCCCGCTTCGCGCGCCGCCGCCGTCAGGCCCTCGGTGAGCTTGAGCGTCATGGCGGCAAGGCTCTCGTAAAAACCCGGCTGCTGCACCAGTTCCAAGGTCTTCAGCCCGGCGGCGACCGCCACCGGGTTGCCGGACAGGGTGCCCGCCTGGTACACCGGGCCGAGCGGCGCGAGTTTCTGCATGATCTCCTTCTTGCCGCCGAAGGCGCCGACCGGCATACCGCCGCCAATCACCTTGCCCAGCGTGGTGAGGTCGGGGGTGATGCCGAACAGCCCCTGCGCAGACTTGAGGCCGACGCGGAAGCCGGTCATCACTTCGTCGAAAATCAGCACCGCGCCGTACATCTTGGTGAGGTCGCGCAAGGTATGCAGAAACTCGGCGCCGGGCTTGACCAGGTTCATGTTGCCGGCCACTGGTTCGACGATCACTGCGGCGATTTCCTTGCCGATTTCGGCAAAGGTGCTTTCCAGCTGTTCCACGTTGTTGTAGTCGAGAACGAGGGTGTGGGCAGCGACTTCTTCCGGCACCCCGGCGGAGCTGGGATGGCCGAAGGTGAGCGCGCCGGAGCCGGCCTTCACCAGCAGGAAATCGGCGTGGCCGTGGTAGCAGCCCTCGAACTTGATGATCTTGACGCGCTCCGTGTAGCCGCGCGCCAGGCGGATGGCGCTCATGGTGGCTTCGGTGCCGGAGCTGACCAGGCGCACCTGCTCCATGCTCGGCACCAGCTTGCACAGCAGTTCGGCCATCTCCAGTTCCAGCGCGGTCGGCGCGCCGAAGGACAGGCCATCGGCTGCGGTCTTGGTCACTGCCGCCAGCACTTCCGGGTGCGCGTGGCCGAGAATCGCCGGGCCCCACGAGCCGACGTAATCGATGTACTTCCTGTCGTCCTCGTCCCACAGCCAGGCGCCCTGGCCGCGCTTGAAGAATAGCGGCGTGCCGCCCACCGAGCGGAAGGCGCGCACCGGCGAATTAACGCCGCCGGGTATGCAGGTTTGCGATTGGTCGAAAAGCTGTTGGTTGCGTGAGGTCATGATGGGCTCAATGGATCGTGGTTGAAGGAGGGTTCGTGAGTGGTTCAAACAATCCGGCAAAACCGGCTGCCGCCGCGCGGACATCCAGCGCATCGAACACGGCGCTGATTACGGCCAGCGCAGCGGCGCCTGCCGCGAGCAATTGCCCGGCATTGTCCGGGGTAATGCCGCCGATGGCGACCAGCGGAAGCGTCAGCTCGCGCCGCGCTTCGTGCAGCAGATCAAGCGGGGCGGCAACGGCCTGCGGCTTGGTGGCGGAAGGAAAAAAGCTGCCGAAAGCAGCATAGTCCGCACCATCCGCCTGCGCCGCGCGCGCCAGTTGCAGGCCATTATAGCAAGAGACGCCGATGATTTTTCCGGGGCCGAGCAGTAGCCGTGCCGCGCGCAAGGAACCGTCGCCGCGCCCCAAATGGACGCCGTCGGCACCGGACAAGTCGGCCAGGCGCAGGTCGTCGTTGACAATCAACGGTACGGAAAAACGGCGGCATAGCGCCAGCAGTTCGCTGGCCTGCTCGAAACGCAAGGCCACGTCGCCACTCTTGTCGCGGTATTGCACCAGGCGCGCGCCGCCTTGCAGCGCCCGCTCCACCTTGTCCAGCAACACGCCGGTGTCGGCGCATTGCGGCGTGATGGCATAGAGGCCGCTAATCGCGTGGCTCGTCATCGTCCACCTCTGCGCTTTCAGGCCCCCCGCCCTCCGGCGCGCGCGCCCAGAACATGCGGTCAGGAATGAATTGCCCCATGCCGGGACGGAATCCCGCGTTCAGCGTCTGCCAGGTAAATTCCTGCGCCTCCTTCACCGCCTCGCTGACTTCCAAACCGTGGGCGATGGCGGCGGCAATCGCCGAGGCCAGTGTGCAGCCGGAGCCATGGTAGCTGTCCGGCAGGCGCTGCCAGGCGTCGCTGCGCACCACGCCCCGCTCGTTGTACAGCACGTTTTCCACTTTCGGCGTGTTTTCGTGGGTGCCGGTAATCAGCACGTATTCGCAGCCCAGACCGACCAGGTATTCGGCGCACTCCGGCAAGCCCGGCGTTTCGTCGTCGTCGCGCTCGTGCATGGCCAGGCGCAGGGCCTCGACGCTGTTGGGCGTCATCAGGGTGGTTTGCGGAACCAGCATTTCCAGCAACACCGAAAGCATGTCGTCATCAGCCAGATCGTCGCCGCGCCCGGAAGCCAGCACCGGGTCGAGGATTAGGGGAATGTCGGGATAATCCCCCACCACTTCGGCAATGGCCGCCATGCCTTCCACGCTGCCCACCAGGCCGACCTTGAAGACCGCCACTGGCATGTCTTCCAGCACACAGCGCGCCTGATCGACGATCCAGTCGGCATCCAGCGGCAGGATTTCCTCCACGCCCAGAGTGTCCTGCACGGTGATGGCGGTAATCACCGAAAGCGGGTGGCAGCCCATGCTGGAAAGCGTGAGCAAATCCGCCTGCATCCCGGCGCCGCCGGTGGGGTCGGAGGCGGAAAAAACCAGAACGATGGGGGGAGTGTCGGCCATGATGGAATTACCAGAAATAAACCAGAACGATGAAACCCAGGACCAAGCGATACCAGGCGAAGGCATTGAAATTGTGATGCGCCACGTAGCGCAGCAAGCCCTTCACCGCCCAGAAGGCACTGATGAAGGATACTACGAAGCCGGTGGCGAAGACGTCCAGATCGGACAACGACAGGAGCGCCCAGTTCTTGTAGACATCGTAGAAAGTCGCCGCGAACATGGTGGGGATGGCGAGATAGAAGGAAAATTCGGTGGCGGTCTGGCGCGAGAGGCCGAACAGCATGCCGCCGATGATGGTGGCGCCGGAACGCGAGGTGCCGGGAAACATCGCCACCGACTGGGCAAAGCCGACCTTCAGCGCGTCTTTCCAGTCCATGTCGTCGATGCTGTTGACGCGCGGCACATGATTCATGCGCTCCACCCAGAAGATGATCAGCGCGCCGACGATCAGGGCGATGGCCACGGTGAACGGGTTGAACAGATGTTCCTTGATGAGCTTGTGCAACATCAGCCCGAGCACCCCCGCCGGCAGGAAGCCGACGACCAGGTTCACCACGAAACGGTTGGCCGCCGCCTCGCGCCCCAGCCCGCGCACCACCCCGGAAAGGCGCGCACGGAATTCCCAGCACACTGCCAGAATCGCACCCAGCTGGATGACGATCTCGAACACCTTGCCCTTGGCGTCATTGAAATCGAGCAGATCGCCGACGATGATCAGGTGCCCGGTGCTGGAAACCGGCAGGAATTCGGTGAGCCCCTCGACCAGGCCGAGGATGAAGGCTTTGAGAAGCAGGGGAATGTCCAAGGAGATGCGCGCCTGGAAAAAGGCGCTATTCTACCATCCCTCAAACATCCGGTTGCTTAGCCCGCATGTTTCATAAAAAACGCAGCCTTACCGGTAGGAGGGGCCTTGGCCCCGAGCTTTTCCGTTTTCAGCAATGGAAAAATCAAAATCTCGGGGCCAAGGCCCCTCCTACGGCGTTGGGCGGCACTCATGAAATATCCGGGCCAGGCCGACGCGGGAGCGGTCAGCCCTTTTTCATCGGGCAGGAGTTGATGCCCAGCAGGGGGTAGAACGGGCAAAAGCTGAAGACGCCGGTGAGCAGCGGCACGACGCCGATCCAGGTCCAGGGGGCGCCGATTCCGGCCACGGCCAGGCCGATCAAGACCAGCCCCGCTACGATACGCAATACACGGTCGATTCCGCCGACATTCGCTTTCATGGTGCTCTCCTTCAATGAATTAAGAAACGGTGAGCGCATTTAGCCATGCGGCAGCGGGCATGTCTGTAACCTAAGTCACCCAGCGGCAATCCGCCGCAAGCCGGCGGCATCGAGAATTTCCACCTGCTCGCGCCCGAGCGCCACCAGGCCCTGCCCGGCGAAACCCTTGAGCAGGCGGGTCACCATTTCGCGCACGCTGCCCAGTTCGTCGGCCAGTTGCTGGTGGGTGACGTGCAGGCGCTGCCCCTTGCCCAGCAGCAGCGCGGCCAGGCGCTGATCGAGCTTGCGGAAGGCGACTTCCTCGACCAGTTGCATCAGCTCGGCGATACGTTCGGCAAACAGTTGAAACACGAAAGCGCGAAACGGCGGGCTGGCAAGCAAGCGGTCGAATTGCGGGCGCGGCAGGAACACCAGTTCGGTGGCGCCCTCCGTGACGCCGCGCGCATTGTAATCGGCATGGCCGAGCAGGCAACTGGAGGTGATGATGCAGGTTTCCCCCGGCAAGACCCGGTAAAGCGGCAGCTCGCGCCCATTGGGCGCGGCCTTCAGCACGCGCACCGCCCCCGCCAGCACGAAGGGAAAACCCTGGCAGGGCTGGCGTTCGTCGAACAGCACCGTGCCGGCGGGCACGGAGATGAGTTGCGCCTGCGCCAACACCTCGGCGCGCAACGCCGGAGCGACTTCGGCCAGCGCCGGATAGAGCTCCATCAGCTTGGCGGCATTTTCCATATAACGAATAGCGTTTATCCGCCGCCCCGCCCAAGCCTGCGAGAGCCACCGAACT
>CAZGOY010000016.1:0-63282 GCA_964527565.1 uncultured Sulfuricella sp.
CGGTGTATCAGTTTTCAATCGGCGCTCTGTGTCAATTTACATCCGGCGGTGACAGCGACCAGCAAGCCCTGGATGAACTCCATAATTTTGGGGCGCCTAATGACGTAACTAGCACAACCCAGCGCCTCCCTTCATTCCTCTATGCCTTGGCAGTGGGTTGGCCGGATGATCCAGTGCTTCGCTCATTGTTGCAGCAAGAGAAACTACCCCAACTACCCATTCCTGTCGTGTTGGTCCTATGTGGAATCAATGGAAATGCGGAAACGGCTCTCGCCTGCATCGACAAAATGATCGAAATTTCGATCGGGCGTGGGTGGCCATTATCAGCAAGATACATGCAAGGATTGCGTAAATGGGCGTTTTCCCCTTCGGCTGAATCGCTACTGAAACACCTGATAAGTGATTCAGATTGCTCACGTTCAATCACTGCGATACGGCTTCTTTCCACTATTGGGAAGTTGAATGATGTAGACAGAGTAGAACTGATACAGAAATTTAATCAACTGCTTGAGATTTCTGCGAAGTCATGTCCAGACGGAGTTGACTTACTGGCTGGGAAAACAGTTACGCTTTTTCAGGCAATCATGAGCGTGCTCTTTATTGGAGCTGATTAGCAAATAGTGTCGAATTACTGCGCGTTTAACACTTGCCCGCTGAGAGCCTGCATCCGAGCTGTGCGCAGATTCTTTCGTGGATTCGGTCAAACGCCTCCGGGGTGAGATTGCCCAAGGTCAGGATCACGATCTCCCGGTTGAGGGAAAACAGTCTTGTTGCGCGCACCCAGCTTGTTTTCGGTAATTTCCCCTGAGCCAGATCGTTGTCTTGCAAGGGGATGGCATCGTTATGCCCTGATTGGGAGGTTATCGCCGCAGCAAGAAAATCGCCGAAGTTGTCCGGGGGTGTAAGCAACAATACCGGTCGGCGCTTATGTCTGGACAGATCGGAAAATGGAAATGGAATCTGAACAATGTCAGAGGGTTTCAACATCATTCCACACCTCGTCATCCGGGTTATCCCAGACGTGCCGCATCGCGCGCTCCTGCGCGTGCATCAGGTCGGCCATCTCAGCGTGATCCGCCGCCTTGCTGCTCAGATATTCGACAAAGTGCAGCGCCTCCAGCGCCAAGGGTTCCGGCAGGGGTTTGACGGCTTCATAAATTTGCTCGGCGACCGACATCAATGTCCCTCATTCATAAAATGCTCGGTGGAGCATAACTTTCCCTTTCTTCAAAGGCAAGACGGGGTGGGATGAATTACTGCGCGCTTAACACCTGCCCCGTGACTCCCCGGCTGTCGGCGCCCATCAGGTAGAGATAGGCCGGCATCAGGTCCGCCGGGGTGGGCAGTTTGGCGCGCTCTTCCGCCGGGTGGGTGTGGGCGCGTTGCGGCGACTGCACCGGGCCGGGGATGAGGGCGTTGAAGCGCAGGCCGGGGTGGTCGTCCAGTTCCAGCGCCCAGATTTTCATCAGCATTTCCAGTCCCGCCTTGGATACCGCGAAACCGCCCCAGTAGGGCGCCGGAGTGTGGCCGTGGGTTTCCGAGGTCATCACCACCGAGGCGTCTGGGGAAGCCAGCAACAGCGGCAGGCAGGCGCGTGTCAAGGCGAAGGGCGCGGCCAGGTTGATGCGCAGGTAGTACAGCCATTGCTCCAGCGTCTGGTCGGCCAGCGGTTGCGGGCGGTTGATGCGCGCGGCGTTGTGCAGGATGCCGTCGAGGCGTCCGAGCTGGTTGCCGATGGCCTGTGCCAGCGCGGCGAAGTCGGCATCGGTGGCCTTTTCCAGGTCGAGCGGGAAAATCGCCGCTTGGGCATGGCCGGCGGCCTCGATCTCGTCGTAAACCTTTTCCAGCTTGCGGGTGGATTTGCCGTGCAGGATCACGGTGGCGCCGTGCGCGGCGAAAGCCAGCGCGGCAGCCTTGCCGATGCCCTGGCCCGCGCCGGTGACGAGAATCACGCGGTCTTTGAGCAGGTTTGGGGGAGCTTGGTAATTTTTCATGTCGATAAAATTTTTGTGGCGGGCATGGCACCGAGCTGGTTGGCCAGTTTGCCCAGTGATTTGTCGAAAGTAATAAAGCTGTCTTCATCTGCGCTCATGGCGAGGTGCAGGGCATCTCCAAAATCCATGCCTTCCTCGAACCAGCGGAGGGCGTAGCACAGCGCTTCGAAGGCCAGGGGCCTGAAGTTGGGCAGCCCCAGCAACAGGCGGAGCCCCTTGAGAATTTCGTTGCGGTCGCAGCCATTTGTCCTGAGCACCCATACCAGTTCCAGCATCACTGTCGGGGGGGCGGTGTAATTTTTTTCCAGAGCGAGCAGGGCGCTGGCTGCCCTGGCCTGGACAGGGTCGTCATTGAGTAGATAGCGCGCCAGGACGTTGGTGTCGAGCGCGATCAAGATTGGCTGGCCTGGTCTTCGGAATGCAGCATATCTGCGATCAGCCGGTCGGTTTCTTCTCTGTCGATAAATTGTCTGCCGGGTCTGGCCAGGGCTCCGACACCTTCTTCCACCCGTGTACGGGGAAAAACCGGAACCGGCAGCAGTCGCAGTTCATCGCCGTCAAACGATACGATGAATTCGGTTCCGGTACTCAAGTGCCGGGATTCCCTCATTTCCTTGGGAATGACGAGTTGTCCTTTGCTGGAGAGACGGATGGTTTCCATGGGGCTGATTTGAAGTAAGCGGGAGCGTAAGATCGCGTAATCTTAGCCCGGATGCTTCATGAATTCCACTTTATCCTGCGGGTGTGGCAGGGAACACTCCCGCAGGCAACGCGGTTTTTCATGAAATGCGCATTTGCCGTTTCAGCTTATTCCACCGGCCAGGCCTGCACTTGCGGCAGGTGCCAGATGTCGCGGTTGTAGTCGAGGATGGTGCGGTCGCTGGAAAACTTGCCGCTGGCGGCGGTGTTGAGGATGCTCATGCGCGTCCAGCCGTCGCGGTCGCGCCAGGCTTGTTCCACGCGGCGTTGGGCGTCGAGGTAGCTGCGGAAATCGGCGGCGGTCATCCACGGGTCGTGGGGGTTGAGCAGGGAGCCGATGACTGCGTCGAAGACGCCCGGTTCGAAGAGGTTGAAATGTCCGCTTTGCAGTAACTGGACGACGCGGCGGAAGTCCTCGTCGCCGGCCACGATGGCGGCGGGATCGTAGCCGTTGCGCGCGCTTTCGACTTCCTCGGCGGTGAGGCCGAAGAGGAAGAAGTTGTCCGCACCCGCTTCCTCGCGGATTTCGATGTTGGCGCCGTCGAGGGTGCCGATGGTGAGCGCGCCGTTCATCATGAATTTCATGTTACCGGTGCCGGAGGCTTCCTTGCCGGCGGTGGAGATTTGTTCGGAGAGGTCGGCGGCGGGGCTGATGATTTCCATGGCCGTGACGCGATAGTCGGGCAGGAAGGCCACACGCAGGCGTCCGGCGGTATCCGGGTCTTCGTTCACCACCTGGGCAACGGCGCAGACCAGCTTGATGATGCGCTTGGCCATGAAATAGCCGGGCGCGGCCTTGCCGCCGATGAGCACGCAACGCGGTACCCAGCCTTCCGTGTCGCCGCGCTTGATGCGGTCGTACAGGTGGATGACGTGCAGCACGTTGAGCAACTGGCGCTTGTATTCGTGGATGCGCTTGACCTGCACGTCGAACAGCGCCGCCACGTCGAATTCCACGCCGCAGTCCGTATTCACCAGTTCCGCCAGGCGCGTCTTGTTGGCCTGTCTGACGGCCTGCCACTGCGCGCGGAAGGCGGCGTCGTCGGCCAGCGGTGCCAGGCGCCGCAGTTGCGTGAGATCCGTGGCCCAGCCTTCGCCGATGCTGCGCGTAATCAGTGCGGAAAGCCCTGGGTTGCACCAGGCCAGCCAGCGGCGCGGGGTGACGCCGTTGGTCTTGTTGTTGAACTTTTCCGGCCACAGCTCGAAGAAATCGCGGAACAGGTGCTGGGTGAGCAGGCGCGAATGCAGGTCGGCGACGCCGTTCACCGACATGCCCGCCACCACCGCCAGGTAGGCCATGCGCACCTGCGGCTCGTGGCCGTCCTCGATGATCGACATGCGGCGCTGGCGTTCGCCGTCGCCCGGCCAGCGGCGCGCCACTTCGCGCAGGAAGCGCGCGTTGATTTCGTGGACGATGTCGAGCAGGCGCGGCAACAGGCGGCGGAACATGCGTTCAGGCCATTTTTCCAGGGCTTCCGGCAACAGGGTGTGGTTGGTGTAGGCCACGGTGCGGCGCACGATGTCCCAGGCCGCATCCCATTCCAGGCCGTGTTCGTCCATCAGCAGGCGCATCAGTTCCGGCACTGCGCAGGTGGGATGGGTGTCGTTGAGCTGGAAGCAGTTCTTTTCGGCAAAGCGCGAGAAATCGTTGCCGTGCGTCAGCACCCAGCGGCGCAGCACGTCCTGCAAGCTGGCCGAGGCGAGGAAATATTGCTGGCGCAGGCGCAGTTCCTTGCCGTTTTCGCTGGCGTCGTTGGGATACAGCACCATGGTGATGTGTTCGGCGGCATTTTTTGCGGCAACGGCTTCCGTATAGCTGCCGGCGTTGAATTCGTTGAGGTTGAATTCGTCGGTGGCGGCGGATTTCCACAGGCGCAGGGTGTTGACGGTGTCGTTGCGGTAGCCGGGAACCGGCACGTCATAAGGCACCGCCAGCACGTCGCTGGTGCCCACCCAGTAGGCGCGCAGGCGCCCGTCGGCGGTGCCGTTGCGGTATTCCACGTGCCCGCCGAAGCGGATGCGGCAGGTGTATTCGGGACGCTCGATTTCCCAGGGGTTGCCGTCGCGCAGCCAGTGGTCGGGTTCTTCCAGCTGGTTGCCGTTGTCGATTTTCTGGCGGAACATGCCGTACTCGTAGCGGATGCCATAGCCCATCACCGGCAGTTGCAAGGTGGCGCAACTGTCCAGGAAACAGGCGGCCAGCCGTCCCAGGCCGCCGTTCCCCAAACCGGCGTCGTTTTCCTGGTCGGCGATTTCTTCCAGCACGATACCGAGTTTGCGCAAGGCTTCGGTGGTGGCCTGATCGACATTCAGGTTGAGCATGGCGTTACCCAGCATGCGGCCCATGAGAAATTCCATGGACAGGTAATAGGTGTGTTTGCTGTCGCCTTCGTCGCAGGCGTAGCGGGTGTTCTTCCAACGCTCCACCAGGCGGTCGCGCAACGCCAGCGCCAGCGAGGAATAGACGTGAAAGGCCGACAGGCACATTTTGTCGCGCCCCAGGGTATGGCTGAAATAGCGGCGGAAATCGTCAACGATATTGTTCGCATCCATGCCCAGCGCGGGCAGGTCGGAAATGCCGGGGGCAGGCTTGCTCAATACGAGTGGTTCGGAATGCACGGAGTTCTCCCTGAATTGATTATTGGCAACTAATTTTTGTGTTTTCGGGATTATACGTGCAACTTCGATGCCGTTACGTATCGTCCTGTCCTGGGCTACCTGGGTTCTCCCTTTTCCAAGGGGGGAGGCGTGCCGTTTACGCGACTTACAATTACCAGTTTCCCTGCCCTGAAGACCCTTTGGACCAATGGCATTTCAGCAAGAGTTTCCGCATTTCTTCAAGCACCAGCACCGATGAGCTGATCGCCGCCGCCAGCAGCCAGTCGTTCAGGCTCAGATCGACGGTATCGAACACCATTTGAGCGGGTGCCCAGTGGACCACCACCACTTGCAAGCCCACCACGCCGACGAGCGCCAGCCATAGCTTGCCATTGCTGAAGAACTGGTGGTTGAAGGCGCTGCCGAACTCGGCGCGGGCGTTGAAGATGTTGAAAAACTGGAATAACACGAAAGTGGTGAAGGCCAGGGTCATCGCGTAGGCGTGGCCGCTGCCGCCACCGCTTCCCGCCTGCGCCCCCCAGGCATAGGCGGCCAAGGTGCCGGCCGCCATGGTCAGGCCGTACAGCGCGAGGCGCCAGAGACGGCCGAGCGACAGGATGTGCGCATCGGACGTGCGCGGTGGCGAATTCATGATGCCGGGCCGCGCTGGCTCGACCCCCAGCGTCATGGCCGGCGGGCCGTCCATGATGATGTTGACCCAAAGGATCTGGATCGCCGTGAACGGCGTTGGCATGCCGAACAGTGGCGCCCCCAGCACGGTGAGAATCGCCCCGATATTGGTCGAGAGCTGGAAGCGCACGAACTTGACGATGTTGTCGTAGATGGTGCGGCCCTCTTCGACGGCATGGACGATGCTGGCGAAATTGTCGTCGGTGAGCACCAGCGTCGCGGCCTCCTTGGTGACCTCGGTGCCGGTGATGCCCATGGCTACCCCAATGTCGGCAGTCTTCAGCGCCGGCGCGTCATTGACGCCGTCGCCGGTCATGGCCACGACATGTCCGCGCGCCTGCAACGCTGCGACGATGGAAAGCTTGTGCTCCGGCGAGACGCGGGCGAACACGGCGGTACGCTCAACCATCTCACTCAGCGTCGCGCCGTCAAGCCCTTCAATCTCCCGGCCTTCATGCACTTCGCCGGTCAGCCCCAGGTCGTGGGCAATGGCGGCTGCCGTGGCGCGATGGTCGCCGGTGATCATTTTTACCGCAACCCCGGCTTGCTGACAGACGCGAATGGCTTCTTTCGCCTCGGGACGCGGCGGGTCGATGATGCCGACCAGTGCCACCAGCGTCAGCTCGTCGGCCCAGCGCATCAAATCGCCTGCCGGATCGAATTCGGCGGCGGGGATGCTCCGACCGGCCAGCGCGAGCACGCGCATCGCGGTATCCGCATAGGCGGCGTTGCGCGCGGCGAATTCGGTCCGCGCGGCCTCGTCGATGGGCTGCTCGCCGGTCAGCGTCAGGTGGCGGGCGGCGCGAACCAGCAGCACATCGGGCGCGCCCTTCAACCACATGCGCACGACCTTTCCGTCGTGGTGGAAGGTCGCCATGAACTTGTGCGCCGAATCGAAAGGAATTTCGGCGATGCGCGGATGCTGTTCCAGAAGTTGTTCCGTATCGACGCCGGATTTTTGTACCAGCGCCAGCAGTGCGCCTTCGGTGGGGTCGCCGATCAGTTCGCCGTCCTGGATGCGGGAGTCGGAGCACAAGGCTGCCGGGGCGAGCAGCGCCGCCCATTCCGGCGGCGCTTGCCCATCCTCCGGCGCGATGCTGCCTTCGCCGCCGTAACCTTCGCCGCTGACGATGAAGCTGCGGCCCTGGCAATAGAAGCGCCGCGCCGTCATCTGGTTCAGGGTCAGCGTGCCGGTCTTGTCGGAACAAATCACGGTCGTGCAGCCCAGGGTTTCCACCGCCGCCAGTTTTTTGACGATGGCGTGGCGGCGGGCCATGCGGTGCATGCCCAGCGCCAGCGTGACCGTCACCACCGCCGGCAAGCCCTCGGGAATCGCCGCCACGGCCAGCGCAATCGCGGTCATTGCCGTCTGAACCAGATCGTCGCCGCGCATCACGCCCATCACGAAGATCAGCGTCACCACGGCGCCGGCGATAGCGGCAAGGTGTTTGCCCAGTTTGTCGAGCTGCACCTGCAAGGGCGTGGCCGATTCGGCGGCCTCGGCCAGCAGGCCGGCGATCTTGCCCATCTCCGTGCCCATGCCGGTGGCGGTGACGATGGCTTCGATGCGGCCGCGCGTGACAACGGTGTTCATGAAGACCATCGAGCGCCGCTCCGCCAGCGCCGATTTTTCATCGACCGCTTGCGGGTGCTTGGCCACCGCGTGCGATTCCCCGGTGAGCGCAGCCTCCGCAACCTCGGCGGAATGGGCATGGAGCACGCGGGCGTCGGCGGGGATGCGGTCGCCGGCTTCGAGCAGCAGGATGTCGCCCGGAACCAGATCGACCGCTGGGATCAGCGCTGCGCGAGCGGTGCGGCGCACGCGCGCAACAGGCGCCAGCATGTTCTTGAGCGCCGCCAGCGCCGCTTCGGCGCGATGCTCCTGGAAGAACCCCAGCGTTGCATTGAGCAGCACCACAATGACGATCACCAGAGCGTCCTTGATCTCACCCACCGCCCCGGCCAGCACGGCAGCGCCGAGCAGCACGATGACCAGAAAGTTGCGGAACTGGTCAAGGAACTTGCGCCAGGCAGGGCGCGGGGGCTTGCCAGCGAGCTGGTTTGGGCCGTGCGTGGCGAGCCGGTCCTGGGCCTCGGCTTGTGTCAGCCCGGCGGCGGCATCAACGCGCAATTCTGCGGCGACGGATTCCGGCGATACGGCGTGCCAGGAAAGGGATTTCTGGGGTGTGCTCATGATCTACTTTCTGTTAAGGCGCGCGTCCGGCAGCCGCAGTAGCGCCGACGAGATGGGCTTCTCCGCCGACTGGCGCAGCCGGGGCCGGGTGCGCCGGTGACGGAGAGCAATCCCTCAGTTCCCGCGAACCAGGGCCATGACGCTGCCCATGTCGAGTGTTTCGGCTTGTTGCCGGATTTGCGGCAGGTACTGGGTCTGCATTTGTTTGGCGGGTTCCAGCAGGCTCTGGAAAGTGTCGCGCAGCATCGCCGAGTTCATTACCCGTCCGCCCGCATAGTAGCGTTTTGCGACCTGGCCCAGCGCATAGGTCGTGGCGAAAGAGAACGCCATGCCGGTGGCCGCCTGCCCGATTTTGCCAAAAGCCTTGCCGGCAGCCGCGCCGAGCAAACCGCCCAGCAGCTTGCGGCCGAACTGCTCCAGGTACTGCGAAGTCAGGCCCACACCGGCTGCGGCAATGAATTCCTTGATGTGGCCTTGATCGAGTTCAATGCCGTGCGCCTTGCCAATGCTGTAGACCAGCTTGATCTGTATCGGGATGATGGCCATCGATGCCCAAGACTGCGGCAGTAATTCCAGCGCGCCGTTGAGCATGGCGTAGTTGAGGATGGTTTTGTCCAGCTCGCCGTCGGAAGCAGAGGGTGCCGCAGCAACGACGGTTCCCGAGGCGGCAGCCATGGCCGCTACGCTGGCGGTTGGCGCGGGCGTTTCGCTTATCTTGACGACGGCATCGATTTCGCTCTCAAGGCGTTCAGTGACTGCCGTGTCGAGCTTGAGCAAGCCTTTCAGCTGGTTCAGAAAAAGCCGCTCAGGATCAGTCAGCCGATCATCCGACTCGCACACGCACACAGCCATCTCATAAGCAAGCTGGCGCTGTGCCGGGTCAGTCAGTTTGGCAGCTGCCGCTGAGAGGCTCACGCGCTTGAGCAACACATCCTGATAGAGGCGCGCCAGGTCTGGCGCGTCCGCTTCACCGGCCAGGGATTCGGCAATCCGCCGGATTTCCTCGCGTTCCCGGTCATCCTTGACGCCGTCGGCGAAAGCTGCGTGCAGGGCAATGCCCAGAATGGATTGTTGTTCATCGTGTGTCATGGTCAAGTCTCTCCCTGTCAAAGTTTGTCATTCGCCCAGCCGAGGGCAAAATTCAAGAGTCGCCCACTATGATTGTGATGCCTGTCGCTTAGTTCAAAACCGATTGTCTGTATGCAAGCTGCGCCGACTGCACCTATCCCGACCGGACCAGCCCGGCCGCCTTCACGCCGCTGCGCACCGCGCCTTCCAGCGTGGCGGGATAGTCGCCGGCGGTGTAGTCGCCGGCCAGGTAAAAATCCGGCAGGGGGGTGTGGTTTGACGGGCGTTTCAGCCCGGCGGTGCAGGCGAAAGTGGCGCGTTTTTCGGCGATGATCTGCGTCCACAGCGGTGCGGGAAGATGGCCGAAGGTACGGCACAGTTCATCGTGTATCCGTCGCGCCAGTGCGTCGCGGGGGAGCGCCTCATGCGCCCCCGCGGCGCTGATGACCACGCCCAGCAGCCCTGCGTCGCGCCCCAGTTGCCCCAGGTCGAACACCCATTGCGCCAGGCCGTCGCTCAGGCCGAGCAGGGGGGCGGGCAGCGCGACACTTTCCGGGTAGCGCAGATACAGCGAATAGATCGGTTGGTAGCTGAAATGGCGAGTCAGCTCCGTGATGGCGGCCAGTTCCGGTAGCTTGCCGGTCAGCCCCGCCAGGCGTTGCGGCGGCACGGCGCAGACCACCCGGCTGAAATCCCGCGTGCCTGCGTCCGTGGTCACGGCATAGCCGCCTTCCCGCCGGGCTATGTCGCGTACCGCCAGTCCCAGCCGGATTTCGCCGCCCTGACGCTCGATGTAACGGGCGGCGGGTTCGGGGAATAGGCGGGTGGCATCGACGCGCGGCAGCAGCATGTCCGAATCGGCGCGGCGGCGGTTGAAACTGTCGCGCAGCACGTTGAGGAACACCTGCGCCGAGGCGTCTTCCAGCGGTGTGTTGAGCGCAGCCAGGCACAGCGGCTCCCACAGGTAGCGGCGCAGCGCGCCGCTCTGGCGGTGCTGGGCTAGCAGCGCGGCGACGGAAATATCGGCGGGCAGGCGAAAGCCGTCGCGGCGCAGGGCGAGCATGAAGCGGGCGGCGGACAGCCGTTCACCCACACTTAGTCCTTTGGCGTTGAGCAGCGCGTAAAGCAGATGGAGCGGCGCGGGCAGCCGCGGCGCGCGCAGGCTGAAATGGCCGGGGAATTCGAGTTGCAGGGGCAAGCGCAGCAGGGCGCCGTCTTCCGCGCCAACCCGGCGCATCAGGCGCAGCAGTTCGCGGTAGGCGCCGAGCAGGAGGTGCTGGCCGTTGTCCAGCAACATGCCGTGGCTATCGACGCGCCGGGCGCGCCCGCCAAGCTGCCGGGCGGATTCGAAAAGCGTGACGGGAACGCCGGCGTGGGCCAGTTCCACCGCAGCGGCCAGCCCGGCGTAACCGCCGCCGATCACCGCGACCCCGGCGCCCGGCTTCATCAGTTGCGGAGCCAGGTTTTCCAGGCGATCCACAATTTGCGCAGGGGGGTGAGCGCGATGCGCTGATTGAGCACGCGGTAATCGTCGCGGCGGATTTCCTCCAGCAGGGTGCGGTAAATCGCCGCCATCACCAGCCCGGTGCGCTGGGCGCGGCGGTCTCCCGCCGGCAGGGCGGCGTAGGCTTTGCGGTAGCATTCGTCGGCGCGCTGCGCCTGGAAGGCCATCAGTTGGCGGAACGCCGCGCTTTCGCGCCCATCCAGGATGTCGCTTTCGGGAACCTTGAAGCGCGCCAGTTCGTCGAGCGGCAGGTAGATGCGGTTGCGGCGCGCGTCCTCGCCCACGTCGCGGATGATGTTGGTGAGCTGGAAGGCCAGGCCCAGTTCGTGCGCGTAGGTTTCGGTGGCGCTGTCCCGGTAGCCGAAGATGCGCGCCGACAGCAGGCCGACCACCCCGGCGACGCGGTGGCAGTACAGGGCCAGATCGTCGAAACTGCCGTAGCGCTTGTGCGTCAGGTCCATTTCCATGCCGTCGATGATTTCGTAGAGTTGCGCGGCGGGCAGGGCGAAGGGGTGCACGATCTTCGCCAGTGCCTGCCCGACCGGGTGTTCCGGGTGGCCGTGATAGACGCGCGCCACTTCCGCTCGCCACCAGTCGAGGGTGGCGCGGGCGACGCTGACATCGCTGCATTCGTCGACCACGTCATCGACTTCGCGGCAAAACGCATACAGCGCGGTAATGGCGCTCCGCCGCTGCGGCGGCAGGAACAGAAAGCTGTAATAAAAACTGGAGCCGCTTTTGGCGGCCTTGTCTTGGCAATAGTGTTCGGGGGTCATGTGCGGAATTTCCATCTGAGGGCATGCCAGGCCATGTAAACCCAGTCGCCGGCCTGGAGCACCGGGCGTTCGTTGAACACGTCGGTGTTCTTGTGCAGCTTGCGCAGGATGGTTTCACCGCCGAGGATGATCATGCGCAATTCCAGGGCGATGCGTCCCGGCAAAGCCTTACCGAGCGGGGTGCCAGCATGCAGCAGTTTGCGGGCGCGCTCGATCTGGAACAGCATGAATTCGTTCCAGCGCCCGAAAATCATGCCGTTCGCCAGCGCGCTTTCGCGGATGCCGTAGCGCGCCATCTCGTCCTGCGGCAGGTAGATGCGGTTTTTTTCCTTGAGGTCGATGGCGATGTCCTGCAGAAAATTGATGAGTTGCAGGCTGGAACACACGGCATTGGACCAGGCCAGGTTTTTCGGCGTCGCGGCCTGGTAGAGGTGCAGCAGCAGTTCGCCCACCGGGTTGGCGGAGCGGCGGCAATAGTCCATCAATTCGCCGAAATCGGCATAGCGCTTTTTCGTCACGTCCTGGGAAAAGGCGTCGAGCAGGGCGTAAAACGGCGGCAGCGGCAGGCTGTGGCGGGCAACGATTTCGGCCACATCGCGAAACAGCGGGGTCTCCGGCGTACCTTGGGCGGCGATGATGTCGAGTTGCTTGCGGAAGCCGTCGAGCAATGCCAGACGCTCGGCGTCGCTCAAATCACCCTCGTCGGCGAAATCATCGGCGGCGCGGGCAAAGGCGTAAATCACCCCGACGGGGCGACGCAAACGTCCCGGCAGCAGAATGGAGGCGACCGGGAAATTCTCGTAGTGCTGAACGGTGGATTGCGGGGAGAGCTGCATGGCGGGCATTTTACCTTGAAACACAGTAGTCGGCAGGCGGGATGGAATGCCTTGATTTTTGAGATTTGTTGAATTGTTGCCGGAATACTGCGATGCTTCGCCAATTTGTCCGTGATGTCCCAGTTTCAGGGAGAGACCATGAATTACCACATCGAATACGAGCGTGAAGCCGATGGCCGTTGGCTGGCGGAGGTTCCCGAAATTCCGGGCGTGTTGACTTACGGGGCTACCGCTGATGAGGCGATGGCAAAGGCCGAGGCGTTGGCCTTGCGCGCGCTCGCGGAGCGTATCGAAACCGGCGAAAGCCGTCCCATAGCGATCAGCATTGAACTCGTAGCCGCATGAGCCAGTGGCCTTCTGTGAAGGCTAAACGGGTTCTTGCCGCGCTGTTCGGCATCGGTTGGGAACTCAAGCGCCAATCCGGCTCGCATCGCACCCTTTGCCGTAAAGGTTGGCCCGATTTCGTGTTTGCATTTCATGGCGGCGAAGAGATCGGGCCTCGTATGCTGGCACGCATCGCCAAGCACACCGGCCTCAACACAAACGACCTCTAGCCAAAAAATTAAAGCCGTCCCTGGTGTAAACCAGGAACGGCTTGACGGTATCCGCTGGAGCCGGGTTTACCTGCCCCGGTCGCCGAAGCTGCGGCGCGTGTCGTTGCCGTGGCCGGGTTTCTTGTAGCCGCCGGTGGTGGCGGGACGCGTGTCGTTGCGGAAGGTGCGTTCGCCGCTGGGGGCTGCGCTGCGCTTGGCGTAGGAGCCCTTGCCGGCGGGCTTGGGCGTGCTCGGGCGTTGCGGGCGCTTGGGTTCCAGGCCGGGGATGACGTGCGGGGCGATGTTGTGGCCGGTGAAGCGTTCAATGCGCTTCAGGTGCATGCCGTCGCGCTGCGAAGCGAAGGAAACGGCGATGCCGGAAGCGCCAGCGCGCCCGGTGCGGCCAATGCGATGCACGTAGTCCTCGGCGAATTTCGGCAGGTCGAAATTGATGACGTGGCTGATGCCGGAAACGTCCAGCCCGCGTGCCGCCACGTCGGTGGCGACCAGCACGCGCAGTTGGCCGCGCTTCATCTTGGTGATGGTGCGGTTGCGCGCACCCTGGTTCATGTCGCCGTGCAGCGCGGCGGCGGCATGGCCCTGGGCGAACAGGTCCTCCGCCAGTTGGTCGGCGTCGCGCTTGGTGGCGGTGAAGATGATCGCCTGCTTCACTTCGACATCGGTGATGATGTGTTGCAGCAAGCGGTTCTTGTGGGCCAGGTCATCCACGTAGTGCAGGCGCTGGTCGATGTTTTCGTGCTTGGCTTGCTGGCCGGAAACCTGGATGGTCTTGGGCTGTTTCAACAGGCGCTGGGCCAAGTTGCCGACCACGCCGTCCAGCGTGGCGGAGAACAGCAGGGTCTGGCGGCTGGCCGGGGTGGCGGCGGCGATTTTTTCCACGTCGTCGATAAAGCCCATGTCCAGCATGCGGTCGGCTTCGTCGAGGATCAGCATTTCCAGGCGCGAGAAATCGATACGGCCGCGTTCCAGGTGGTCGATCAGGCGTCCCGGCGTGGCGACCAGGATGTCCACCGGTTGCGACAACAGCTTGTTTTGCAGCGGGTAGGGCATGCCGCCCAGGATGGAGACGGTTTTCACGTGCAGGGCGCGCCCGTATTTCCACGCGGCCTCGTTGACCTGGGTCGCCAGTTCGCGCGTCGGCGTCAGCACCAGGATGCGCGGCCCGCGGCCATGCACCGGGGAAGGCACGGTAAGTCTTTGCAGGGCCGGCAGGATGAAGGCGGCGGTCTTGCCGGTGCCGGTTTGTGCCGAGGCCATCAGGTCGTGACCGGCCAGCACTTCGGGGATGGCCTGTTCCTGGATCGGGGTCGGCGTGGTATAGCCTGCTTCGACAATGGATTTGAGAATCGAGGGGTGCAGCTTGAGGTTTTCGAATGACATCGGGTTGTTTCCTTAAGAGTTCGGATAAAACATTACGCAGGCGGAAAACGGCGTAAACCCGAATCAGGGAAACGGGAAATCGCAACACCCACCACGCGGCGAAAAAATATCGTCGCTAACCGGGAAGTCGTTGCAATTTCAGGGGATTCTGAAAGTGAGGAGGTCAGGAGCGATAAACGTTCACGGCAATTTGAGATCAATCAATCTTAAAGATCATGCCGCGAAGAACTGCGCATTATACACAGGGAATATGCTCTTGTGCCGATTTTTTGTTGTGTACCTCACTGGGAGCTGGGGCAACCATACGACATGAACCCAAATATTGGGGATGAGGCTCCGGCAGAAAAACCGGCAATGGCGGAAAAACGAAGTTGGCTTGGGATAGAATCATTCATGGGCGGTTTCGTTTAAGCTTCTTACGAAGCATTATTGGCGTAACGCACGTTATATTAGTCGGTTAAACGAGATTCTCCTTAACTGGGTGGTGCTCGATAGCGGCTGGAGAAGGGGAATTCTGCCGCATCGCCGAATCGCACCCCAAAGTGCGCGCCTACGTGAAAAACCACGGACTCGGTCTGGAAGTGCCCTACCGCTTCGGCTCCGAAACACGCAAATACCTGCCCGACTTCATCGTGCTGGTGGATGACGGCCACGGCGACGACGACCTGCTGCATCTGGTGGGCGAGATCAAGGGCTACCGGCGCGAGGACGCAGTAGTGAAAAAATCCACCATGGATACCTACTGGGTGCCCGGCGTGAATCATCTTGGCGTCCTACGGACGCTGGGCCTTTGCCGAGTTTACCGAGGTGTATCAGATCGAGGCCGAGTTCAAGACCAAGGTCGAAAGCGAATTCAACAGGATGATCGAAAGTATGGCTCAGGGAGAGAATGAAAAATGAGCAACATCAAACTATTCGAGTCCACAAGGATTCGGTCTGTATGGAATGATGCCGAGCAGAGGTGGTATTTTTCAGTGGTGGACATGGTGCAGGTATTGACCGATTCGGCCAATCCCACCGATTACCTCAAGAAACTCCGTAAGCGAGAACCAGAACTGGGCAGCTACCTGGGGACAAATTGTCCCCAGGTAGCGATGCCCAATGCAGACGGCATTGGGCGCAAAACGCTCGCTGGCAATGTGGAGCAACTACTCCGCATCATCCAGTCCATCCCTTCCCCCAAGGCCGAACCCTTCAAGCGCTGGCCGAGCTATTCGGCAAGGCCAAGGGAACGATCAGCGAGCACATCTTCGAAGATGGACAAGCTAACTAGAAATAATGAGGTAAACCATGCTGAAAACTGAATTATTGGAAATCATCGCTAACGGTGAAAACTCCGGGGTTGAATTCAAGCGAGATGATATTCGCCCTGAACAGTTGGCTAAAGAAATTGTCGCCCTGGCAAATTTTCAAGGGGGCAGGGTGATTCTGGGTGTTGATGATGACGGTGCTATATCGGGCATCCATCGTGATCATCTTGAAGAATGGGTGATGAACATTTTTCGAGACAAAATACATCCATTACTCCTTCCCTTTTATGAGGAGGTCAAGATAGATGAGCAAAACACCGTCGCTGTCATTACATTCCCTCAGGGTGTATCGAAACCCTACGTGTTACGAGAGGGCGGTGCTGAAAAAATCTACATTCGTATCGGTTCAACATCGCAACTGGCCACAAGAGAGCAACAGATGCGCCTCTTTGAATTGGGTGGGATGTTGCATACCGAATTGATGCCCGTTCCAAGAACAGATATGAGTTGTCTTGACGATGCCAGGCTTCAAAACTATCTCAAGGACATTCTTGACGACCCGGAGTTACCCCATACATCGCTGGAGTGGGAAATAAGGTTGCTTGGATTAGGTTTTTTGGTTGAGGCCGGAGACAAGATTTATTGCTCTGTTGCGGGATTGGTTCTGTTTGGAAAAAGTCCGCGCAGCCATTTAAGACAAGCAGGGTTGAGAATATTTGCCTTTGAAAACGCTGATAAGGAATATCGAGCATTGCTTGATGTTATTCTGGATGGCCCGCTTGTGGGGCGTTGGGACATCACAAAATCCGGAAAAAAACTGATCGATGGCGGAATTATCGAACGGTTTATTGAGCAAACGTCCCCGTTTCTTTCCCAGGAATCATCTGAAATTGATGGAAATTTTAGACGGGAGAAAATTTTGTTTTATCCAATGGATGCAATTAGAGAGGTCGTCGTAAATGCGTTGGCTCATCGGGACTGGACACGCTTTGTTGATATTGAAGTAGGTATTTATTCCAACAGGGTTGAAGTGATCAGTCCTGGGGCGCTGCAAAACTCAATGACAATTGGAAAAATGGTTGCGGGACAGCGTTCTCCGAGAAATCCCATAATAATGGAAGTGTTGCGTGACTATGGTTATGTGGATTTTAGAGGCATGGGGGTGCGCACCAAGGTGATTCCACTGATGAGAAAATATAATCAGGCTGATCCGATATTTGAGGCAACAGAGGATTACTTGAAAACTGTTTTGCCGAAAAAACACTCAGCCTGAATAGTTGAGAGCATGACTGAACCCCAACAATTCCTGATCTACCAAAGCGAAGACGGCTCCACCCGCATCGACGTGATGCTGGAGGCGGAAACCTTGTGGCTGAGCCAGAAGCAGTTGACCGAGTTATTCGGCAAGGCCAAAGGCACCATTAGCGAGCACATTTTTTAGGATGGCGAGCTGGATGAAAATGCAGTTGTTCGGTTTTTCCGAACAACTGCCGCAGACGGCAAGATAATCTGTCCAGCCGTTATTTCTGCTTGAATCCGTCCCAGACCAGCAGGACCGCACCGACGGTGATGGCGGAATCGGCGACGTTGAAGGCCGGCCAGTGAAGGTCGCCGACATAGAAATCCAGGAAATCGACCACCTGTCCGATGGTCAGGCGATCCCACAGGTTACCGAGCGCGCCGCCGAGGATCAGGCTCAAGGCCAGGCAGAACAGCTTCTGGCCGGGGTGCTTGCGCAGCAGGTAGACCATCACGGCGGAAGCGGTCACGGCGATGGCGGTGAAGAATTCGCGCTGCCAGCCGTCCGCACCGGCCAGGAAGCTGAACGCCGCGCCGGGGTTGTAGACCAGCGTCAGGTTGAAATAGGGCGCAACCGGCAGCACCTCGCGGTAGCTGAAAGTGTGGACCACCCACTGCTTGCTGATCTGGTCGAGCGCGATTACGGCGGCGCTGATGAAGAGCCATCCCCACCACTTACGCATAATGGCGCGCTTCCCCGGTGCCGAAAAGATTGCTGACACAACGTCCGCACAGCGTCGGATGCGCAGGGTCGGCGCCGACATCGGCGCGGTAGTGCCAGCAGCGCTCGCATTTCTGCTGCGCGCTGGGCGTGACGCGAATGCCGACGCCCACTTCGCCCGCCGGGGCGTCGGGGTGTTCGCCCTGGTGCAGGCATGCCTGCGAGGTGATGAAGACGAAACGCAGGTCGTCGCCGAAGGAAGCCAGCAGGTCGTGGATTTCGCCGATGGCATATAAGTCCACTTCGGCGGCCAGCGAGGAGCCGATGGCACCGGCTACCCGCACCTCTTCCAGGCGCTTTTGCACGTCGGCGCGCAGGCGGCGCAGTTCGGCCCAGCGCGCGGCGATGGCGGTTTCCTCGGGTTGATGGGGCAGCACGTCTTTCCAGGTGTGCAGCATGATGCTGTCGCCGGTCTTGCCGGTGAAGGCGGCCCAGGCTTCCTCTGCGGTAAAGGAGAGGATCGGCGCCATCAGGCGCAGCAGGCTGTGGGTGATGTGGTAGAGCGCATTCTGCGCCGAGCGGCGCACCCTGGAATCGGTGCCGGCGGTGTAGAGGCGATCTTTCAGGATGTCGAGGTAGAACGAGCCCATTTCCTCCGAGCAGAAGGCTTGCAGCTTCTGCGCCACGAAATGGAATTCGTACTTGTCGTAATGGCCTCGCGCGGAACTTTCGAACTCGCGCGCCAGGGCCAGGGCGTAGCGGTCGATTTCCAGCCATTCGCTCACCGGCATGGCGTGCGTCGCGTGGTCGTAGTCGGCCAGGTTGGCGAGCAGGAAGCGCAGGGTGTTGCGGATGCGGCGGTAGCCTTCGGTGACGCGCTTCAAGATTTCGTCGGAGATCGTCAGTTCGCCGGAGTAGTCGGTGGAGGCCACCCACAGGCGCAGGATGTCGGCACCCAACGTGTCCATCACCTTTTGCGGGGCGATCACGTTGCCCTTGGATTTGCTCATCTTGTGGCCGTTGCCGTCCACCACAAAGCCATGGGTGAGCAGCGCCTTGTAGGGCGCGTGGCCGTCGGTGGCGCAGCCGGTCAAGAGCGACGACTGGAACCAGCCACGGTGCTGGTCGGAACCTTCAAGATAAAGGTCGGCGGGGTGGTCCAAGGTGTCGCGGCGCTTCAGTACGCAGGCGTGGGTGGAGCCGGAGTCGAACCATACGTCGAGGGTGTCGCTGGTCTTCTTGTAGGCGGTGGCCTCGTCGCCCAGCAGTTCAGCGGCATCGAGGCTGAACCAGGCTTCGATGCCCTGTTGCTCCACGCGCTGCGCCACCTGTTCCAGCAATTCGGCGGTACGCGGGTGCGGCTGGGCGGTTTCCTTGTGGACGAAGATCGGCATCGGTACACCCCAGTTGCGCTGGCGCGAGACGCACCAGTCGGGGCGGTTGCGGATCATCGCCTCAAGGCGCGCGCGGCCCCAGGCGGGGAAAAATTCGGTGGCGTCCACCGCCTTCATCGCTCGTGCTCTAAGGGTGCTTTCCTGATCGCCATGGAAACCCACGGCTACGTATTCCTTTGCGGCATTCTTCGCCGTAGGGGCATCATTCGTTGGGCGGTCCATGCCGATGAACCACTGGTGGGTGGCGCGGAAGATGATCGGCGTCTTGTGGCGCCAGCAGTGCGGGTAGCTGTGCTGGAGCTTGACGTGGCACAGCAGGCGACCTTTCTGTTCAAGTGTCTCGACCACCGTCTTGTTGGCGGCCCAGATCGACTGGCCGCCGACCAGCGGTACAGAAGCGTAGAACTTGCCGTCCGGGCCTACCGGACAATCCACTTCCAGCTTGTATTTGCCGCCCACCGCATAGTCTTCCAGGCCGTGCGCCGGGGCGGTATGCACCAGCCCGGTGCCGGCTTCCAGCGTCACGTGGTCGCCGCAAATGACCGGCACCGTGCGCTCATAGAAAGGGTGCTGCAATTCCAGATGCTCCAGCGCCGCGCCCTGGCAACTGGCGATCACCTCGACGGCGTCGAAGCCGTAGCGAGTGATGCAGACCTCGGCAAGGTCGCGTGCCAGGATCAGGAAGCCCTTTTCAGTGAGGATCAGGTCGTAGACGAATTCGGGATGCACGCACACCGCCTGGTTGGCGGGCAGCGTCCACGGCGTGGTGGTCCAGATCACCGCGAAGGCGGGCTGGGCTTGCGGGTTGATGCCGAAAGCCTTGGCCAGCGCGGCCGGGTCCTTCACCGCGAAAGCCACGTCGATGGCCGGCGAGGTTTTGTCTTCGTATTCCACTTCCGCTTCCGCCAGCGCCGAGCCGCAATCCACGCACCAGTGCACCGGCTTCTGTCCCTGGAACAGATGGCCCTTGGCGTGGATCTGCCCGAGGGTGCGCATGATGTCGGCCTCGAACCTGAAGTCCATGGTCAGGTAGGGATTGTCCCATTCACCCAGCACGCCCAGGCGGATGAAATCGGCCTTCTGCCGCTCGACCTGCGCCTTGGCGTAGTCGCGGCACAACTCGCGGAACCTGGCGGCGGGAATCTCCTTGCCGTGCGTCTTTTCCACCTGCAACTCGATGGGCAGGCCGTGGCAGTCCCAGCCCGGCACATAGGGCGCGTCGAAGCCGTCCAGGGTCTTGCTGCGCACGATGATGTCCTTGAGGATCTTGTTCACCGCGTGGCCGATATGGATGTCGCCGTTGGCATAGGGCGGGCCGTCGTGCAGGATGAACTTGGGGCGTCCCGCAGAAGTCTCGCGGATGCGCTGGTAGAGTTGCTTTTCCTGCCAGTCCTTCAGCCACGCCGGTTCGCGCTTGGCGAGGTCGCCGCGCATCGGGAAAGGGGTGTCGGGGAGATTGAGGGTGTCTTTGTAGTCAGCCATGGTCTGTCGTTTAGTCTCTTTGCGTAATCTGATTGAACTAGAGAGCTTGTTCAGATTCAGGGTTTACGCTTTTTTAGTTCATCAATGAATCGATTGGCCCAGGGAGATGCTTGCATGACTATATCCGGCTTTATCAAAGCCAATAGTTTGAATGAATGCGCGCCCTTGCCATAAGGTGCTTTGGTTTTGCAGTTTTTTGAGGCAAGTTCCAATGCTGTATAAACATCGCTTTTTGCCACCGTCTCTATAGCTCCGTTGGGTTTCCGGTTACTATCGAACCCCTGCCCAAAAAAATTTTCAGCAGCGGACCAATCGGCAATAAACCAGCTTTCCATGCATTGCGTCATTAAGTGGCAATCGTTATTGGAAGCAGTCGCCGGAGTAGCCCAATTGTCTCTTGCGAGTAGATGTGCCCAGGGATTGAAGTTATTAGGAGTTTGGTTGGTTGGTGCTATAGGCGATTCGCTATCGACAAGCAACAAGGCATTTTTTCCTTGGGAAATGGCTGTCACAAATGAGTCGTAGGCCGAACTGCGACCACCACACGCAACCACACGGGGGCGCCTGGTTGTCCCCAATTCGGTTTTGGCGAAAAATTCAGCGAAAGCTTGCCGACACTCGGATTTTAACTGATCGCTGTCGCCTCCGCCCTCTGCATAGATGAGAACGTCGTTTTTTGCTTTATTTACCACCGCGTCCCCCCTAGATCACCTCGCGTCCAAAGCTGGCCTAGACGGTATTTTTCCAGCCACGGCTTCATTTCATCCCTATCCAAACGGGTGAGGCGGCTACCCGATTCGTCTCGTTCACAAACCAGCACTGCTTCAGGAGTTTCCGATAACGCATCCACCAAAATGGGCGAGTGGGTGGTAACCACCAATTGTGTGCGTTCCGAGGCATCCCTGAGCAATTGGGCAAGCGTGGGTAAAACGTCGGGGTGCAAGCCCAGTTCGGGTTCTTCGATACAAACCAAGGGCGGCGGGGTTGGATCACAAAGTAGTGTCAACAAAGTGAGGTAACGGAGTGTTCCATCCGAAAGTCGTGTGGCAGGAATCGAGCCACAGCGCTCCATAAGCAATACCTGCACATTTCCGCCCCCAACGCTGACATCCACATCATCAATACCCTCATAAATGATACGTAGCGCATCAACTAGTTTGCGGCGAGTATCCAGATTGCGGCGCAGGCGGTTGAGGATCAGACCGAGGTTGGAAGCATCGGACTCAAGGGTCTCATTAGGGAGATCGGTTTTTTGTGGAAGTCGAGGAGTAGCATAGCGTCCAAAAGTCCATTCTCGGTAAAGGCGCATTTGCTCGAATTGTTCCGCCACATAAGTGATTTCCGGGTACAAATCGGCGTCACGTTTTTGCTTGAGAATAGATTGGTCGGGGCGTATCAATTCCCGGTCCAGCTTTCGTTCCCCAAACTCTTTAACAAACAATTTGGGGTGACCATCGTTCCATCGGTAATAAAAAAAAGGAATCGTGTGGTTGTAATTCGGCTTCTCGTTTTCGACTACTTCGTCCCGAATTGTAAATCGTTCACCTTCCTCGTCAAATTCAATGGCGTATCTCAGGTTCTGTCTGCCTTCAGGATAACGAAGAATCGCTTCCAGTCTGGCAGGCGTGACAGATGTTTGACGCTTAGAAGACTTGTGCAGCCAGTCACGTATGCCTCCTCCATCGCGAATCGGTCGAGTTACCTCTGCAGGGGCTGCTTGCAACAGCGACAATGCTTCTAGAAAATTGGATTTCCCCGATCCATTGGGGCCGATCAGCACATTCAGCGCACCCAGCTCAACCGGTTCGGCATCCGGGCCGTAGCTCAACAGGTTGGTCAAATGCAGGCGTTCGATCAGCATCACAGTTTCCTTGGCGTTATTGCGCTTGCAAAATAAGACTCGAAAAGTATTCTTTCGCCTGCTTCACGTCGTTGCCGATGGCCTCGATCAGTTCGTCGAGACTGGCGAATTTCCGTTCCTCGCGCAGCTTGTGGTGGAAATCCACGCGCACGTGCTGGCCGTAGATTTGCCGGTTGAAATCGAAAACGTGCACTTCCAGGGTGGGCTTGCCGTCGTGCTTGACGGTGGGGCGGATCCCTAGGCTGGCGGCGCCGGGCAACCCGTGTTCGCCGAGTCCGTGCAGTTTCACCGCGAAGATGCCGGAGAGCGGCGGCTTGTTGTGCTTCAACTGGATATTGGCGGTGGGATAGCCGAACTTGCGTCCCACTCCGTCGCCATGCACCACCCGTCCGCTCATGCTGTAGGGGCGGCCCAGGAGGCGCGCGGCCTGTTCCAGGTTGCCTTCGGCGAGAGATTCACGCACCGCCGTACTGGAAACGCGCAGTTCGCCTTCCAGCACGCTGGGCAGGTGATCGACTGCGAAGCCGCAGCGGATGCCGGCCTGTTGCAGCATGGCGAGGTCGCCGCGACGCCCCGCGCCGAAGCGGAAATCGTCGCCGATCAGCACCCACTTGGCTTGCAGGCGCTCGCACAGCAGGTCGGAGATGAACTCTTCGGCGGCGATGTGGGCGAAGCGGTGGGTAAAGCGGCACAGATAAACCCGGTCCACCCCGTATTGCTCGAAGAGTTCGAGTTTCTCGCGCAGGCTGGTCAGGCGCGCCGGGGCGGCGAAGGGCATGAAGAATTCGCGCGGGTGCGGCTCAAAAGTCATCACGCAGGCCGGCAGGCCGCGCGCGCGCGCGGCCGCCTCAAGCCGTTCCAGCATGGTCTGGTGGCCGAGGTGCAGGCCGTCGAAGTTGCCGATGGTCAGGGCGACGGGTGTGGCGCTGGGGGGGACGCTGCGGAATATCTGCATCAGGGCACCTGGTATTTAGTTTCCCGCCACCGTCATCTTGCCGATGAGGGTCGAGCCGCACTGCTTCGACCCTTGAGCCAGCACGTCGCTGCCGATGGCGCTGATGTCGCGGTACATCTGCGCCAGATTGCCCGCGATGGTGACTTCCTCGACGGGGTAGAGGATTTCGCCGTTCTCCACCCAGAACCCGGCGGCGCCGCGCGAGTAGTCGCCGGTGACCGGATTGATGCCGTGTCCCAGCAGTTCCGTGACCAGCAGGCCGGTGCCCATCAGCTTCAGCAGTTGTTCGAAATCCTGCCCGGTGCTCTCGATAATCAGGTTATGGTTGCCGCCGGCGTTGCCGGTGGTGACCATGCCGAGCTTGCGCGCCGAATAGCTGCCCAGCATATAGCCTTGCAATACGCCGCCCTTGACCAGGTCGCGCGCGCGCGTCGCCACCCCTTCATTATCGAAAGGACTGCTCGCCAGCCCCTTTTCAAGGTGCGGCAGTTCGCGGATGTTTACCAGCGGGGCGAATATTGGCTTGCCCAGGCTGTCGAGCAGGAAGGAGGATTTGCGGTACAGGCTGCCGCCGCTGATGGCGCTGACGAAGTGGCCGAACAGGCCGGAGGCTATCGGCGCCTCGAACAGCACCGGGCATTCCGTGGTATCGATCTTGCGCGCATCAAGGCGGCGCACGGTGCGCTCGCCGGCGCGGCGGCCGATGGCTTCAACGTCGCCCAAATCGGCAGCAGCGCGTTTCGAGTCATACCAGTAATCGCGCTGCATGGCATCGTTTTCACCGGCGATGACCGCGCAACTGACGCTGTGGCGCGATGAAGGATAACCCGCGAGAAAACCCAGGCTGTTGCCGTACATGAACAGGGATTCCTGGGTGGAAACGCTGGCGCCTTCGGAATTGCTGATGCGCTCATCGACGCGCATGGCCGCCTCTTCGCAGTTCTTGGCAAGCTCGATGGCGGCTTCCACGGACAGTTCCCACGGGTGGTACAGGCTGAGATCGGGAATGTCGCGCGCCAGCAGGGCCTCGTCGGGCAGGCCGGCAAACTCGTCGCTGGCAGTGTGGCGGGCGATGCTCAAGGCGGCGTCCACAGTGTCGCGGATGGCGGCGGGCGACAGGTCCGAGGTGCTGGCATGGCCGCGCCGCTGGCCGAAATAGACGGTGACGCCCAGCCCCTTGTCGCGGTTGTATTCGATGGTTTCCACTTCGCTGCGGCGCACCGAGACATCCTGGCCGAAACCTTGCGACACCTCGGCCTCGCAGGCGGTCGCCCCGGCCTTGCGCGCCTTGGCGAGAATGTCCTGGGTGATCTGCTGCAAGGCATCAATGGAATAGGTAAAACGGGAATCCTGTGCCAGCATGAGCTTCAATCCGTCCTGAAAAGGCAGGTATCATAGCATTTTGCAATCCGGTGGCGAATCATGCACGAAGACCCTTTAATCCCTTCCGATGAGGATGATTTCGACGAAGCGCCCAGCAAAAGCCAGCGCAAGCGGGACATGCATGCCTTGCAGCATATGGGTGAACAACTGGCGGAATTGAACAATGAGCGCCTGCGTCAGCTTGATCTGCCGGAAGCCTTGCACGACGCAGCGATAGAGGCGCGGCGCATTCATGCGCACGGTGCGCGCAAGCGGCACATGCAATATATCGGTAAATTGATGCGCGAAATTGATCCGGCGCCAATCCAGGCCAAGCTCGACGAATGGAGCGGCGCCAGCCGCGAGCAGACGGCGCGCTTTCACCTGATCGAACGCTGGCGTGAGCGGCTGCTCGTCGAAGATGCGGCCATGGGCGAGTTGGCGCAGGCATTCGCCGCCGCCGACATCCAGAAGCTGCGCACCCTGGTGCGCAACGCGCGCAAGGAACAGGCCGGCGGCCACCCCCCGAAAAGCAGCCGCGCCCTGTTCGCCGAGTTGCGGGCGCTGGTGGAAAATGCCCGCTGAAAACGCTTGCAAAGCGGGCGGACTGTCAGTATGATGGCGCGCTTTCAAGCAGCAACCCGAAGAATTTCAAGGAGCTTCCATGGCAAATAGCGCCCAAGCCAGAAAACGCGCAAGACAGTCGGAAAAACAGCGTCAGCACAACGCCAGCCAGCGTTCTGAATTCCGCACCGCTGTAAAGAAAATCATCAAGGCCGTCGAAGCCGGTGACAAGAGCGCCGCCCAGGTGGTGTATCAGCAGGCCGTCAGCGTCATCGATCGTATCGCCGACAAGAATATCGTCCACAAGAACAAGGCCTCGCGCCACAAGAGCCGTTTGAGCGCCGCCATCAAGGCACTGGCCGCTTAATCAAGGTTTCGCCGGGCGCAAAAAAAAGCGCAACTGGAGGCAATCCGGTTGCGCTTTTTTAATTGGTTCGCGGCTATTCGTTGCCGATTATCCGTAATTCGTTGTCCTTGGCAAATCCCAGCAGGAAACGGAAAGCGCGCGGCTCCAGTTCTTCCAGTTTCCGGTCGACCACCACGCAACGCACGCCGTCGATAGTGGTGGGTTTGACGTAGGGCGAATAATTCAAGCGGTGATCCGCGCCCAGAACGGAAAACACGCCGGACAGCCGGTCTGCCCAGTCACTGGGGCGGAACGGCTTGCCGGATGGGGTGAGTCCCTGGATGATAATAGGGCTTGAGGCTTCGTTGGTCATATATAAGACCCATCATATCAAATTTGCGAAGAAACAGAATGCTATTTTTGGCGGGGGCAAATGGCCAAATGCGGCAGTAAATTTTACTTGCATGAAGCAGGGCTTTCCGCTAAATATAACGCCTTTAGCAATCCAGATTTCCGGCAACGCAAAAAATAATGGATTTTTCGTAACACGGCGGCGCCAGCCGCCGTGTTTGTTTTAGCCGTTTGAACTTGAGGGAACTGAAACCAAAATGTCACATTTGATGAACACCTATGCCAGGTTGCCTGTCGCCTTCGAGCGCGGTGAGGGTGTCTGGCTATGGGATACCGAGGGCAAGCGCTACCTGGATGCCGTTGCGGGGGTCGCCGTAAACGCGCTGGGACATGCCCACCCCAAACTGGTGAAGGCGATCAGCGAGCAGGCCGGCAAACTCATCCACACATCCAATCTTTACGGCATCGTTCGCCAGGACGAGCTTGCCGACCGGCTGGCGCAGTTGTCCGGCATGGACAAGGCGTTTTTCTGCAACTCCGGCGCGGAGGCCAATGAGGCCGCCATCAAGCTGGCGCGCCTGCACGGCCACAACAAGGGGATCGATAACCCGACCATCGTCGTCATGGAAAAGAGTTTCCACGGGCGCACCATGGCCACGCTGACCGCTACCGGCAGCCGCAAGGTGCAGGCCGGTTTCGAGCCGCTGGTGAGCGGTTTCGTGCGCGTGCCTTACGGTGATGTCGCTTCGGTGGCGCAAATCGCCGAGCACAACCGCAACGTGGTTGCCGTGCTGGTCGAACCGGCGCAGGGCGAGGGGGGGGTGAATATTCCGCCGCTGGCTTACCTGAAAGAGTTGCGCGAACTGTGCGACAGAAACGGCTGGCTGCTGATGCTGGACGAAGTGCAGACCGGCATCGGCAGGACCGGCGCCTGGTTCGCTTGCCAGTTGTCCGGCATTCTTCCCGATGTGATGGCGCTGGCCAAAGGGTTGGGCGCCGGGATGCCGATCGGTGCCTGTCTGGCGCGGGGCGTGGCCGCAGATGTATTCAAGCCGGGCAATCACGGTTCCACGTTCGGCGGAAATCCCTTGGCTTGTGCCGCCTCGCTGGCGGTGTTGCAGGTCATCGAGGAGCAGGATTTGTGCGCCAACGCCACGGCGATGGGCGCGTTGATTCGCGACGGCCTGGCGCAGAGCCTGGAGGGCGCCATGGGTGTGGTCGAGGTGCGTAACCTGGGTTTGCTGATCGGCGTAGAACTCGACAGGCCGTGCGGCGAACTGGTCAAGCTGGCCCTGGCGCAGGGTTTGATTATCAACGTTACCGCCGACAGCGTGGTACGCCTGCTGCCGCCGCTCGTCATCAACCGCATTGAGGCGGCACAACTGGTGGAGATGCTGAGCCGCCTGATCCGGGAATTTCTCTCCAAATAGCGGCATCCGAACCTTATGGACATCAAACACTTTTTGCAGTTCAAGGATTTAAGCGGCGACGAGATCGACTATTTGTTCGAGCGTACGCGCTGGATCAAGGAAAAATTTAAGAAATACATTCCTTACCAGCCGCTGGGCGATCGCACCCTGGTGATGATTTTCGAAAAAGCCAGCACGCGCACCCGCCTTTCTTTCGAGGCCGGCATCCAGCAACTGGGCGGCATGGCGATCTATCTCAATACTCGCGATTCGCAGCTCGGGCGCGGCGAACCGGTGGAAGACGCGGCTGAAGTCATTTCGCGCATGAGCGACCTGGTGATGATCCGCACCTTCGAGCAGGACATCATCGAGCGTTTCGCCAGCCGTTCGCGGGTGCCGGTGATCAACGGGCTGACCAACGAATATCATCCCTGCCAGATTCTTGCCGACATTTTTACCTACATCGAGCATCGCGGCTCGATCAAGGGCAAGACGGTGGCGTGGATCGGCGACTCCAACAACGTCTGCAACACCTGGCTGCAGGCCGCTGAAATCCTCGATTTCAACGTTCATGTGTCCACCCCGCCCGGTTACGAGGTCGAGCCGGAGCGCGCCGGCCTGTACGGCACCGATCACTACGAGGAATTCAGCGACCCGATGGAAGCCTGCAAGGGGGCTGATCTGGTCACCACCGACGTGTGGACCAGCATGGGCTTCGAGGCGGAAAACGAGGAACGCAAGCGTATTTTCGCCGACTGGCAGGTGGATGCCGAGATGATGGGCAATGCCCGCCGTGAAGCCTTGTTCATGCACTGCCTGCCGGCCCATCGCGGTGAGGAAGTGGCGGCGGAAGTCATCGACGGCGCGCAAAGCGTGGTGTGGGACGAAGCGGAAAACCGTCTGCACGCGCAAAAGGCGCTGATGGAGTTTCTCCTGCTGGGCCGGATCGACAGTTAACCTAAATAATCAAGCGGAACCTTCTCATGAGTCACGTCAAAAAAGCCGTCCTCGCCTATTCCGGCGGTCTGGATACCTCGGTCATCCTCAAGTGGTTGCAGGATACCTACCAGTGTGAAGTAGTGACCTTTACCGCCGATATCGGCCAGGGAGAGGAGCTCGAACCGGCGCGCCAGAAGGCGCTCAAATTCGGCATCAAGCCGGAGCATATTTTCATCGACGATTTGCGCGAGGAATTCGTGCGCGATTTCGTTTTCCCGATGTTCCGCGCCAATACCGTTTACGAGGGTGAGTATTTGCTCGGCACCTCCATCGCCCGTCCCTTGATCGCCAAGCGTCTCATCGAGATTACCAACGCAGTCGGTGCCGATGCCATTTCCCACGGCGCCACCGGCAAGGGTAACGACCAGGTGCGCTTCGAGTTGGGGGCCTATGCCTTGAAACCCGACATCAAGATCATCGCGCCGTGGCGCGAATGGGACCTGCTGTCGCGTGAAAAGCTGCTGGCCTACGCCGAGACCCACGGCATTCCCGTCGAAATGAAGCACAAGGCCGGCGGCAGCCCCTACAGCATGGATGCCAACCTGCTGCATATTTCCTACGAAGGCCGCGTGCTCGAAGACCCGGCACGCGAATCCGAAGAAGATATGTGGCGTTGGACAGTTTCCCCGGAAAAGGCCCCGGACCAGGCGGAATACGTCGATCTCGAATATCTGAAGGGCGACATCGTTGCTATCAACGGCAAACAACTGTCCGCCGCCGAAGTCCTCGCCGAGCTCAACCGCCTCGGCGGCAAGCACGGCGTCGGACGCCTCGACCTGGTGGAAAACCGCTATGTCGGCATGAAGTCGCGCGGCTGCTACGAAACGCCCGGCGGCACCATCATGCTGAAAGCGCACCGCGCCATCGAATCCCTGACCCTCGACCGCGAAGTCGCGCACCTCAAGGACGACCTGATGCCGCGCTACGCCAGCCTGATCTACAACGGCTATTGGTGGAGCCCGGAGCGCCGCGCGCTACAGGTGCTGATCGACCATACCCAGAGCCACGTCAACGGCTGGGTGCGCCTCAAGCTCTACAAGGGCAACGTCATCATCGCGGGGCGCGATTCCAAGACCGATTCGCTGTTCGACCCGACCATCGCCACCTTCGAGGATGACGAAGGCGCCTACAATCAGGCCGACGCCGCCGGATTCATCCGCCTGAACGCCTTGCGCATGCGTATCGCGGCCAAGCTCAACAACCGCTAATGGAGTAAGCAGAACATGTCCCAATTCGACAACGTATCCGTCATCAAGAAAGCCAACGTCTATTTCGACGGCAAGTGCATTTCCCACACCGTGGTGTTTCCGGACGGCAGCAAGAAAACCGTCGGCGTGATCTTCCCGAGCACGCTCACCTTCAACACCGGCGCTCCGGAAGTCATGGAAATCAACGCCGGGGTGTGCAAGGTCAAGCTGCCGGGCGCCTCCGACTGGCGCACCTTCAAGGTCGGCGAGAAGTTCAGCGTACCGGGTAACAGCAGTTTCGAGATCGAGACGGTGGAGCTGCTCGACTACGTTTGCCACTTCATCGTTGAATCTTCCTGCTGCGCGGGGTGATTTGATGCCGACTTTTGATATTGTTTCCGAGGTAGATCAGCAGGAACTGCGTAACGCCGTCGATCAGGCCAACAAGGAAGTCAGCACACGCTTCGATTTCAAGGGCTCGGATGCCCGCATCGAGCAGGCCGAGTTCGTGCTGACGGTATGGGCCGACGATGATTTCAAGCTCGAACAGGTGCTCGACATCCTGATGGGCAAGCTCACCAAGCGCAGCATCGACGTGCGCTGTCTGGACAAGGGCAAGATCGAGAAAGTCAGCGGTAACAAGGTGAAGCAGGCGGTGACCGTGAAGACCGGCGTGGAAACCGAGTTGGCGAAGAAAATCGTCAAGCTGGTCAAGGACAGCAAGCTCAAGGTGCAGGCCAGCATCCAGGGGGATGCGGTGCGTGTTTCCGGGGCAAAACGCGACATCCTGCAGGAAACGATTGCGCTGATACGCAAGGGCATTAGCGACTTTCCGCTGCAATTCCAGAATTTCCGCGATTAGGAATAGGAATTGAATATGCCCAGCGTGCTTGTTCCCCTAGCTCACGGCTTTGAAGAAATCGAAGCCGTCACCCTCATCGACATCCTGCGCCGCGCTGGCATTGAAGTGCTGACTGCCGGACTGGCGGAAGGCGCGGCCAAGGGGGCCCACGGCGTGCAACTGATACCCGATGCCACGCTGGATCAGGCGCTGCAACAGGAATTCGACATGGTGGTGCTACCCGGTGGCCAGCCCGGCACCAACCATCTGAAGGCGGATGCGCGCATCATTGCCCTGCTGCAGGCAATGGCGCAAGCCGGAAAATATACCTGCGCGATCTGCGCCGCACCTGCGGTGCTGGGGCAGGCCGGGCTGCTGAACGGCAAGCAGGCCACCAGTTATCCCAACTGCCTGGATCATGCCGCTACCGGCGCGCAGCCAAATGGCGCTGCCGTGGTGCATGACGGCAAGGTCATCACTTCGCGCGGCCCCGGCACGGCGCTGGATTTTGCACTGGATCTGGTTGAAGTGTTGCAGGGTAAGGCGCGGCGCGACGAGGTGGAAGGCGCGCTGGCAAGGTAAGCGCTTTTGTCTGTAACGACTGCCAGCGCCCGCTTGAAATCCGGGCGGGTTAGCCCGGAACTCTGTTACAATCGCCCCGCAGCGCCGCTTTATCCAGTCTTCGCGGCGCACCATCCTGGTTTTGCCTTCCCCCCTGATCTGCCTGGACTGGCGCTCAATATGAGCGGCGGGCCGATTCTATTTTTTCCGGAGTTTTATGTCTTTCGCATCCCTCGGCTTGTCCGAAGAAATCGTTCTTGCCGTCACCGAACACGGCTATACCATTCCCACACCCATTCAGTTGCAGGCGATTCCAGCCGTGCTGGCGGGCGGCGATTTGCTGGCCGGCGCACAGACCGGCACCGGCAAGACCGCCGGTTTCGTGCTTCCCATCCTGCAACGCCTCTCCGACAAGAGCGTCAAGGGGCCGTCCGAAGGGCGTCCGCCGATTCGTGCCTTGATCCTCACGCCCACGCGCGAACTCGCCGCACAGGTGGAAGAAAGCGTGCGCACTTACGGCAAGCACCTGAAGCTGAGTTCCCTAGTCATGTTCGGCGGCGTGAACATCAATCCGCAGATCACCCGTCTGCGCAGTCGGGTGGATATCCTGGTGGCCACCCCTGGACGCCTGCTCGATCACGTGCAGCAGAAAACCCTGGATTTGTCGCATATCGAAATTTTGGTGCTGGACGAAGCCGACCGCATGCTGGACATGGGTTTTATCCGCGACATCAAGCGTATTCTGGCGCTGTTGCCGAAAAAACGGCAGAACCTGCTGTTCTCCGCAACCTTCTCGGATGAGATCAAGCTGCTGGCCGACGGCCTGCTCGACAACCCAGCATTGATCGAAGTCGCGCGCCGCAATGCCACCGCCGACAAGGTGGCGCAGAAAGTCTACCCGGTCGACCGCGAGCGCAAGCGCGAATTGCTTGCTCACCTCGTCAGGCAGGGCAACTGGCATCAGGTACTGGTGTTCACGCGCACCAAGCATGGTGCCAACCGTCTGGCCGAGCAGCTTTCCAAGGAAGGTATTCCGGCATTGGCGATTCACGGCAACAAGAGCCAGTCGGCGCGCACCCGCGCCCTGACGGAATTCAAGAGCGGCGAGTTGCAGGTGCTGGTGGCTACCGACATCGCCGCGCGCGGCATCGACATCAGCGAATTGCCGCACGTGGTCAATTTCGAGTTGCCCAACGTGCCGGAGGATTACGTGCACCGCATCGGGCGTACCGGACGCGCCGGCTCGGAAGGGGAAGCCTCGTCGCTGGTGTGCGTGGATGAGTTGAAATTGCTGACGGACATCGAAAGACTGATAAAGCGTGAAATACCCGAGGAAATAATTCCCGGCTTCGCGCCCGATCCCAACATCAAGCCGGAACCAATCCAGAACGGGCGCAGCAACAACCGGGGCGGCGGGGCGCCGGGACGTAGTGGTCAGTCCCGTGCCCGAACTTCAGCAACGACGCAGGCGCCCAAAGCGCCGGGCCGTGGCGCACCAGGTCGCGGTGCGTCAAGTGGAATGGCAGGACCGAAACCGGCATCAGCGCATCGTTCCGGCGGACGCAATCGTTGAGACTTTACCCCGGCATCGATTTGATGCAGGCACTTTGCTGGGTTCGGCGGGATCGTTCATCCCGACGAAGTTCCGTTGGTGCGGGTGAAGTGAATTGTGATCAAGGCGCTGCTATTGGCGGCGCCGAATGGCGGCAATAAAGCGAAAAGACGCGGAAATTTGCGATGAAGCGCAACTGGAGGCGAAAGCAAACAGGTGCTGCTTTACCGCAGATTTGCGGCACATTGCAGAATTTTTGAATTACTCGGTGTGTTTTTGAGCAATCCAGCCATGGTGACTGGTTGACTTATGCCATTCCGGTATTTTCCTGCCGGAAGTAACTGGCGTCCCCAACCGGATTCGAACCGGTGTTATCGCCGTGAAAGGGCGGTGTCCTAGGCCTCTAGACGATGGGGACCTAAACTTGGTGGAGGTAAGCGGGATCGAACCGCTGACCTCTTGCATGCCATGCAAGCGCTCTCCCAGCTGAGCTATACCCCCGAAAGACCAGCATTATCCATGGTTGCAGCGGTTTTGTCAACACGCTGCGCGTGCGGTTTTCAGTTTTTATAGCGGGGTGGTCACTGTAATGGTGACCACCCATTTTGCAATGGCAAGGTGTTACCGGCGCGCCTTACTTGATGACTGCGTTCAGTTCGCCCTTGGCATAGCGCGTTGCCATGTCGTCCATGGATATGGCCTTGATCTTCGAAGCCTGACCGGCGGCACCGAAGGCTTCGTAGCGTGCCTTGCAGATGTCTTTCATGGCCTTGCGCGCAGCGGCGTAGTATTTACGCGGGTCAAAGTCTTTCTTGTTTTCCACCAAATATTTGCGGATAGCGCCAGTGGAAGCCATGCGCAGGTCGGTATCGATGTTGACCTTGCGCACGCCGTTCTTGATGCCTTCGACGATTTCCTCGACTGGCACGCCGTAGGTCTGGCCCATGTCGCCGCCGAATTCGTTGATGATCTTGAGCCATTCCTGCGGCACCGAGGAAGAACCATGCATCACCAGGTGGACATTGGGGATGCGGGCATGGATTTCCTTGACGCGGTCGATGCGCAGGATCTTGCCGGAAGGCTTGGAAGTGAACTTGTAGGCGCCGTGCGAGGTGCCGATGGCGATGGCCAGGGCATCGACCTGAGTGGCCTTGACGAATTCGGCTGCCTCGTTGGGGTCGGTCAAAAGCTGGTCGTGCGACAGCACGCCTTCTGCGCCGTGGCCGTCTTCCTTTTCGCCGTGACCGGATTCCAGGGATCCTAGGCAACCCAATTCGCCTTCGACGGAAACGCCGATGGCGTGGGACATTTCAACGACCTTGCGTGAAACATCGACATTGTATTCAAAGCTGGACGGGGTCTTGCCGTCGGTCATCAGCGAGCCGTCCATCATCACGCTGGTGAAGCCGGAACGCATGGCCTGGATGCACACCGCCGGGGAGGCGCCATGATCCTGATGCATGACCACTGGGATTTCCGGGTGGGCTTCGACGGCTGCCAGGATCAGGTGGCGCAGATAAGCTTCACCGGCGTATTTGCGCGCACCGGCGGAACCTTGCATGATCACCGGAGCGTCGCATTCGGCAGCGGCTTCCATGATCGCCTGCACTTGCTCCAGGTTGTTGACGTTGAACGCCGGCAGGCCGTAGCCGTGCTCGGCAGCGTGATCGAGCAATTGACGCATCGAAACGAGTGCCATGTGATTTTCTCCTGTTAATTGACTGATGTAACTGAAATACGCCCTCGGTCGGGCGGGTAATTATTGTCCGCTGATGGGGCCGCGCTCACCGACGCGCACGATTTTCATGGTATTGGTGCCGCCCGATTTGCCCACCGACTCACCGATGGTCAGCACGATCAGGTCGCCGTGGCGCACCTCGCCGCGCCGCAGCAACTCCTGCTCGGCTTCCAGCAGGATCCTTTCGCGGTCGCCGTTTTTGGGATTTTCAAAACGGATCGGATAGACGCCGCGATACAGCGTGAGCTTGCGGCGCGTTTCCGTTACCGGTGAGAGTGCATAGATCGGTACGTCGGAATCTACCCGCGACATCCACAGCGCGGTCGAACCGGATTCGGTGAGCGCAGCGATGGCCTTGATGTCCAGGTGATGCGCGGCGAACATGGCAGACATGGCGATGGACTGGTCGATCTTGGTGTATTCGCGCATCAGGTCGAGGTTGAGCGTATCGGTCATGTGCTCCTTTTCCGCTTCCAGGCACACGCGGTCCATCGCGGCCACGGCTTCCACCGGGTACAGGCCGGCAGCGGTCTCGGCGGAGAGCATCACTGCGTCGGTGCCGTCGATCACGGCGTTGGCCACGTCCGAAACTTCCGCGCGGGTGGGAATCGGGCTGTTGATCATCGATTCCATCATCTGCGTGGCGGTAATCGCCAGCTTGTTCTTCATGCGCGCCATGCGAATCATGCGTTTTTGCAGGGCGGGAACTGCGGCATCCCCCACTTCCACGCCTAGGTCGCCGCGCGCCACCATGATGGCATCGGACGCAGTCAGGATGCCGTCCAGCGCTTCGATGGCCTCGGCGCGTTCAATTTTTGCCACCAGCATGGTTTTCCACCCCGCTGCCTGCATCAAACGGCGTGCTAGCAGCATGTCGCCGCCGTCGCGCGGGAAGGACACGGCAACGTAGTCAGCCTTTAGCGCGGCAGCAGTCTTGATGTCCTCCATGTCCTTGTCGGTCAGTGCTGCTGCCGAGAGACCACCGCCCTGGCGGTTGATACCCTTGTTGTTGGATAGCACGCCGCCGTTGATTACTTCGCAGATAATCTCGTTGCCGGAAACGTGGTCCACCTTCATGACAATACGGCCATCGTCCAGCAACAGGTGATCGCCGTTTTTTACATCGTTGGGCAGTTCCTTGTAGTCCAGGCCAACGCGTTGTTGGTTACCAAGCGAGCAGGCCGCGTCAAGGATGAACTGGTCGCCCTTGATCAGCGTGACCTTGCCATCGGCAAATTTTCCAATGCGGATTTTCGGACCTTGCAGGTCAACCAAGACCCCCACCGGACGGTGCCGCTCGCGTGCCATTTCGCGCACCAGTTCGGCGCGCTGAATGTGTTCCTCCGCAGTGCCGTGCGAGAAATTCAGGCGCACGACATCGATACCGGCGGCCATCATTCTATCCAGTACCTCGGGGGAACTGGACGATGGGCCCAGGGTGGCGACAATCTTTGTTCTTCTTCGCATATAGTCCATTCAGTTATCCAGGGGGACTCAGCATAAGCCCGGGATATTGATGCAATGTGACGGGATTACTTGGCTGCACGTTTTTCCAGGATTTCTACAGCGGGCAATTTCTTGCCTTCGAGGAATTCCAGAAAGGCGCCGCCGGCGGTTGAAATGTAGGACACCTTGTCGTATATGTCGTATTTCTGGATGGCGGCAATAGTGTCGCCGCCACCGGCCAGGGTGAAGGCCTTGGTATTGGCAATCGCCATTGCAACGGTCTTGGTGCCTTCGCCGAACTGGTCGAATTCGAACACGCCGACCGGGCCGTTCCACACCACGGTACCGGCTTTCATGATGATGTCGGCGAGTTCCTGGGCGGATTTCGGGCCGATGTCGAAAATCATGTCGTCGTCCGCCACGCTGTCGGCGTCTTTCAGCACGGCGGGTTCGTTGGCGTCGAATTGCTTGCCGCACACCACGTCCACGGCAATGGGAATGGTAGCGCCGCGCTGGGTCATTTTTTCCATCAGGGCTTGGGCGGTAGGTACCAGATCGTCTTCACACAGCGACTTGCCGACGTTCTTGCCGGTCGCCTTGAGGAAGGTGTTGGCGATGCCGCCGCCAACCACCAGTTGCTCGCACTTTTCTGATAGGGCTTCCAACACGGTCAGCTTGGTGGAAACCTTGGAACCGCCGACGATGGCCACCATCGGGCGCGCGGGGCTGAGCAAGGCCTTGGTCAGGGCATCCAGTTCTTCACTCAGCAGCATGCCGGCGCAGGCGGTGGGGGCAAACTGGGCCACGCCGTAGGTGGAGGCTTCGGCGCGGTGCGCGGTACCGAAGGCGTCCATCACGAACACATCGCACAGGGCGGCGTATTTCTTCGCGGTTTCCTCGACGTTTTTCTTCTCGCCCTTGTTGGCGCGGCAGTTTTCCAGCAGAACCACTTCGCCTTCGGCGACCTCGAAACCGCCATCGACCCAGTCCTTGATCAGGCGTACCGGTTTGCCCAGCTTGACGGACATCACTTCGGCTATTGGCTTGAGGGAAATTTCCTCGCTCCATTCACCTTCGGTGGGGCGTCCAAGGTGGGAGGTTACCATCACCCTGGCGCCGGCTTTCATGGCATGCTCGATGGTAGGCATGGAAGCGGTGATGCGTGCGTCGGAAGTGACTTTGCCTTCCTTGACGGGAACATTCAGGTCGGAGCGGATAAAAACGCGCTTGCCCTTGAGATCCAGATCGGTCATTTTGATGACATTCATGCTTTGAAGCTCCTGTGTAAGTAAGGTGTAAGGAATGGGTGGGCCCATGCCTTACGGCTCACATTGGTAGGGTGGGCACGGTATTTTGTGCCCACCCTACCGTTGCGCGTGGGCACGAAAAACCGTGCCCACCCTACCGAATTACTTGGCGACGTGCTCGACCAGACGCAGCATGTTGCAGGTATAGCCGTACTCGTTGTCGTACCAGGCCACCACCTTGACGAAGGTGCCGTCCAGGGCAATGCCGGCTTCGGCGTCGAAGGTGGAGGGAGCGCTGTTGCCGACGAAGTCGGTGGACACCACCTTCTCCTCGGTGTAACCCAGCACGCCCTTCATGGCGCCTTCGGAAGCAGCCTTCATGGCCTTGCAGATGTCTTCATAGGCGGCTTCCTTGTTCAGCTCGACGGTCAGGTCAACCACGGAAACATCGGAAGTCGGGACGCGGAAGGCCATGCCGGTGAGCTTCTTGTTCAGCTCGGGGATGACCTTGCCGACGGCCTTGGCAGCGCCGGTGGACGACGGGATGATATTTTCCAGGATACCGCGGCCGCCGCGCCAGTCTTTCTTGGACGGACCGTCAACGGTCTTCTGGGTGGCGGTGGCAGCGTGCACGGTGGTCATCAGGCCGCGCTTGATGCCCCAGTTGTCATGCAGCACCTTGGCGACGGGGGCTAAGCAGTTGGTGGTGCAGGAAGCGCCGGAAACGATGGCTTCGCCCTTGTACTTGTCGTGGTTCACGCCGTACACGAACATTGGGGTGTCGTCCTTGGAAGGAGCGGACTGCACGACCTTCTTGGCACCAGCGGTGATGTGTGCCTGGCAGGATTCGGTGGTCAGGAAGAATCCGGTGCAGTCAATGACGATATCGGCGCCGACTTCGTTCCACTTCAGGTTAGCCGGGTCCTTTTCGGCGGTCAGGCGAATTTTCTTGCCGTTGACCACCATATTGTTGCCATCCACAGCGATGTCGCCGTTGAAGCGGCCATGCACCGAGTCATACTTGAGCATGTAAGCCAGGTAATCCGGTTCGAGCAGGTCGTTGATGGCAACAATTTCGATGCCGGGGAAATCCTTGGCGACTGCGCGGAACACCATGCGACCGATACGACCAAAACCGTTGATGCCGACTTTAATAGCCATAATTTACTCCTTGGGAAGTTGAACGAAGCTTGGTTGAACCGTAATGGCGCATGCAGTGTGCGCCATTACGGTGAATGCCTGATTACAGAACGCCTTTGGCGGTGTTGACGACATTTTCCACGGTGAAGCCGAAGTGCTTGAACAGTTCGCCCGCCGGGGCGGACTCGCCAAAGCTGTGCATGCCAACCACGGCACCTTCGCCGACGTACTTGTACCAGCCATCGGTGACGCCAGCTTCGATGGCGACGCGCTTGACGCCCTTGGGCAGCACGCTGTCCTTGTAGGCTTGATCCTGGCGGTCGAAGACGTTGGTGGAAGGCATCGACACCACGCGGGTGGCGATACCCTGTTCATCCAGCACCTTTTTGGCATCCAGCGCCAGTTGCACTTCCGAACCGGTGGCGATCAGCACCAGCTTGGGGCTGGCGGCATCGGCAAGCACGTAGGCACCCTTGGCGACATCGGCGATTTGCGCGTCGTTACGCTTCTGGAAATTGAGGTTCTGGCGCGACAGGATCAAGCTGCTCGGGCCGGTTTTCTTTTCCACCGATTGTGCCCAGGCCACCGCAGTTTCCAGCGTGTCGCACGGACGCCACACGTCCATGTTGGGGATCATGCGCAGGGTGGCGGTCTGCTCGACCGGCTGATGGGTCGGGCCGTCTTCGCCGAGACCGATGGAGTCGTGGGTGAACACGTAGATCACGCGCTGCTTCATCAGCGCGGACATGCGCAGGGCATTGCGCGCATATTCCGAGAACATCAGGAAGGTGCCGCCGAAGGGCAGCAGGCCGCCGTGCAACGCCATGCCGTTCATGATGTGCGCCATGCCGAATTCGCGCACGCCGTAGCTGATGTAGTTGCCCGGCTTCTTGCCATGCACGTGGTGGCAACCCGACCAGTTGGTCAGGTTGGAACCGGTCAGGTCGGCGGAACCGCCGAGGAATTCCGGCAGGGCCGGGGCCAGGCCGTTGATGGCGATTTGCGAGGCCTTGCGGGTGGCGACGGTTTCCGCCTTGTCGTTGACGGCCTTAATGAAGGCGGCGGTATGGTCCTTCCAGTTGGCGGGAAGTTCACCGGCCATGCGGCGCTTGAATTCGGCGGCTTCCTTGGGGAAGGCGGCGGCGTATTCGGCGAATTTATTGTTCCATAAGGTTTCCAGGCCGGCACCCTTGGTGCGGCAATCCCAGCCTTCGTAAACGTCGGCGGGGATTTCGAACGGCGGATAGTTCCAGCCGATGTGGGCGCGGGTGGCGGCGATTTCAGCGTCGCCCAGCGCGGCGCCATGTACGTCGTGGGTGCCTTCCTTGTTGGGCGAGCCCTTGCCGATGATGGTCTTGCAGCAGATCAGTGTGGGCTGGTCGGTGTTCTTCTTGGCCAGCTGCACGGCGGCATCGACTGCTACCGGGTCGTGACCGTCCACGCCGGGGATGACGTGCCAGCCGTAGGCTTCGAAGCGCTTGGCGGTGTCGTCGGTGTACCAGCCCTCGATATGGCCGTCGATGGAAATGCCGTTGTCGTCCCAGAAAGCGATCAGCTTGCCCAGACCCCAGGTGCCGGCCAGCGCGCAGGCTTCATGGGAGATGCCTTCCATCATGCAGCCGTCGCCGAGGAATACGTAAGTGTGGTGATTGACGATTTCGTGGCCGGGCTTGTTGAATTCATTGGCCAGCAGCTTTTCCGCCATGGCCATGCCCACCGCGTTGGTGATGCCCTGGCCGAGCGGGCCGGTGGTGGTTTCCACGCCGGGGGTATAGCCATACTCGGGGTGACCGGGAGTCCTGGAGTGCATCTGGCGGAACTTCTTCAGTTCGTCAATCGGCAGATCGTAGCCGGTCAGGTGCAGCAGGGAATACATCAGCATCGAGCCGTGCCCGTTGGACTGCACGAAGCGATCGCGGTCAAACCATTTGGGATTGGCCGGGTTGTGGCGCAGATGGTGGTTCCACACCACTTCGGCGATTTCCGCCATGCCCATGGGGGCGCCGGGGTGGCCGGAGTTGGCTTTCTGCACCGCATCCATGGAGAGGGCGCGAATCGCGTTCGCTAGGTCTTTACGGGTTGCCATCGATTCATTCCTTTTTTGCTTGGGGGTATTTTCGGAGAAAGGCTGATTATTACCTAGTCATTGGAAGATGGGCAATAAAACATTTTTCTTGTTTCCAGAGATTTTTTTATAAGTAAAAGATATAAGAGTTGGCCGTTTGCAGTAGCGCCAAAAGAAATCAGATAAAACAATCTCCTATTGGCGGCGGGCGCGTACCCAAACCTTCCATTCGTGAAACAGGCCGCTGTCGAGCGCGGCGATGGCCGGTCTTTTCCACAGGTCGTCCAGCCAGAAGTCGTCGTGCGTAAAAGTGCATATCGAGCCGCCGGCTTCCTCCAGGATCAGCGCGCCGGCGATGTAATCCCATAGCTTTTGTCCGCCGTGCAGGTAAAGATCGAAACGGCCGGCGGCGGTGTAACACCAGTCGAGCGCGCTGGCGCCGTAATTGCGTTGCGACGAGAACGGCGGGGCGGCAGCGATTTCGCTCGCCAGTTCGCGGTTCAGGCGCTTCAGATCGACGGCGGCCATGGCATGGCGTAGCGGCGGCACGTGGGTCTTGATCGGCAGCCGGACGCCGTCAAGAAAGGCGCCGCGCCCTTTCTCGGCGTAAAACATTTCATTCGCCACGGGATCGTAAACCGCCCCCAGCACGCTGCGCCCTTCGCGCACCAGACCGACGGAGACCGCGAAATAGGGCAGGCCGTTGACGAAATTGGAGGTGCCGTCGATGGGGTCGATGCACCACAAGCCGCTGGCACTGGATTCGCGCCACAGGGTTTCCTGTTCCTCTACCGTCATTTCCTCGCCCAGCACCGGGCAATCCAGCACCCGGCGCAGGCCGGACACCAGCGCGGTTTGTGCGGCGACATCGGCTTCGGTGAACAGGCTGCCATCGCCTTTCTGCTGGCGCGCCACCTTGAGGTAACGCGGCATGATCTCGTCCTGGGCGACGGATTTGATGGTGGCGAGGACGGATGAAAGCATGGATGTGGAATTCAGGTGTTTTTCCACTTGATCGAGCAACCCATGCTGGGGATTTGCGCGCGCGGCCCCTGGCCGGTCAGGGCGACTTCCTTCATGCCTTCGAAGAGGTCGCGCCTTGCGTCGGCGGGCGCGGCTTCCTTGCGGGAGGCGTCGAGACGGCCGCGATATTGCAATTCGAGATCGGCGTTGAAGCCGAAGAAATCCGGGGTGCACACCGCGCCGTAAGATTTGGCGATTTCCTGGGTTTCGTCCCACAGATAGGGAAAGGGGTAGGCGAATTCCTCGGCGATTTTTTTCATGTTGTCGAAGGAATCCTCCGGGTAATCGGCGGGATCGTTGGCCATGATGGCCACGCTATGGATGCCCAGCGCGTGCAGTTCGCGGCAATCGCGCACCAGGCGGTCGCGGATCGCCTTGACGTAGGGGCAGTGATTGCAGATGAACATCACCAGCAGCCCCTTGGGGCCGCGCAAATCGGCCAGACGGTAACGTTTGCCGTCGGTGGCGGGAAGATCGAAATCGGGGGCTTTCCAGCCAAAATCACATACGGGGGTTTCCAGACTGACCATTCTTGAAATTTCCTCCTGAAGGCTTTCTCACAGACGCTGACATTTGACCTTATACTTGCGCCGCAAGCAAGTAGAACCAGACGCAACAAGTAGAGCAGGCATTGGGAAAATTATGGGTGTTTCACGATTTTTTTGTCCCGATGGGGTGGCGAGCGGTGCTCGCACGGCCCTGCCGGAACAGGCCGCGCATCATGCTGCCAGGGTGCTGCGCCTGCGCGAGGGCGGCAGCGTTTCCTTGTTCGACGGCAAGGGCGGCGAGTTTGCCGCGACCATCGTTCAGATCGACAAGCGCGGCGTCATCGTCCAGGTCGGGGAGCATCGTGCCGTCGAGTGCGAATCCCCGCTGCGCGTGACCCTGGCGCAAGCGATTTCCGCCGGGGACAAGATGGATCTTACCCTGCAGAAAGCCACTGAACTGGGCATCGCCCGCATCCAGCCGCTGGAGAGCGAGCGCAGCGTGGTGCGCTTGTCCGGCGAGCGCGCGGACAAGCGTGTCGCGCACTGGCAGGGCGTGGTGGTGGCCGCCTGCGAACAGTGCGGGCGCAACAGCATCCCCCAGGTCGCGCCCATCCGCCGTTTTGCCGACTGGCTCGGCGATTTCCCGGATGACGGGTTGCGCCTGATGTTGTCGCCCGATGCGGAAACGGGGCTGCGTAACCTTCCCAAGCCGGAACGCCCGGTCACCTTGCTGATCGGCCCGGAGGGCGGGTTTTCCGCAGCGGAAAGCGCAGCGGCCCGTCACGCCAGATTCATTCCGCTGCGTCTGGGGTCGCGTATCCTGCGCACGGAAACCGCCGCGCTGGCCGCGCTGGCCGCCATTCAAACGCTATGGGGTGATTTTTAACGCCGGATAAACTTGCCACAACGTCGGAATATGCCGTAAAATCCTCGCCTTTTCAGATCGCATTTTTCCAGTTAAGGGTCAAAAACATGGTAGTGATACGACTTGCCCGTGGCGGCGCCAAGAAGCGCCCGTTTTTCAATGTGGTGGTAGCTGATTCGCGCAATCGCCGCGATGGCCGTTTCATCGAGCGCGTGGGTTTCTACAATCCGGTGGCGAATGAAGGCCAGGAAGCGGTGCGCCTGAACAGCGAGCGTCTGGCTTACTGGCAGGGCCAGGGCGCGCAATTGAGCGACGCCGTGGCCAAAATCGTCAAGCGTGCCGCTGCCTGACGATTGGGTGGTAATGGGGCGTATCGCCGCCCCATTCGGTGTGCATGGCTGGGTGAGGATTCAGCCTTTTACCGAGAAGGTGGACGGTCTCGCCGGTTTCTCAAGCTGGTGGTTGAACGATGGCGCGGACTGGCGTGAAGTGGCGGTAAGCGCGTGTAAAGTACATGGCGCAACCCTGGTAGCCCAGCTTGCCGGTGTCGTCGGCCGCGATGCCGCGCTGGCGCTCAAGGGGCGGCAGGTTGCGGTGCCGCGTGCCGAATTGCCGCGTCCGGCGCAGGACGAATATTACTGGTCCGACCTGATCGGGCTGGAAGTGGTGAACTTGCAGGGAGAAGCGCTGGGCAAGGTCAGCGGATTGCTCGAAACCGGAGTTCACGACGTGCTGGTCGTGCAGGGCGCGCAGGAACGCCTGATCCCTTTCATCGCCCAGTACGTGATCGAGGTGGATCTCGCGGCGGGCCAGGTGCGCGTGGATTGGGGCATGGATTATTAAGCAGTTCGACGTCATCACCCTGTTTCCACCGATGTTTGATGCCATCACCCGGCACGGGGTGACCAGCCGGGCGCAGGAGCGGGGGCTGTACCAGTTGCGCCTGTGGAATCCGCGTGATTTCACCACCGACAACTACCGCACCATCGATGATCGCCCCTATGGCGGCGGGCCGGGAATGGTGATGCTGGCGGAGCCGCTGGAACGAGCCATCCATGCGGCCAAGTCGCAACAGAATGAAGCGGGCATCGCGGCGCCCAAGGTGATCCACCTTTCGCCGCAAGGCCGCCCGCTGACCCATCAGGTGGTGCTGGAATTGGGCGAATTGCCCGGACTGGTGCTGCTGACGAGCCGTTACGAAGGCGTCGACGAGCGCCTGTTGCGGCGCGAGGTGGACGAGGAAATTTCGCTGGGCGATTTCGTCATGTCCGGCGGCGAACTGGCTGCGATGGTGCTGCTCGATTGCCTAGTGCGGCAATTGCCCGGTGCGCTGGGCGATGCGGATTCGGCAGCGCAGGATTCGTTCGTGAACGGTTTGCTGGATTGCCCCCATTACACCCGTCCCGAGGTGTACCGGGGGGAAGGGGTGCCGGATATTTTGATGTCCGGCCACCATGCCCGGATTGCACGCTGGCGTTTGCAGCAATCCCTGGGCAGAACCTGGTTGCGGAGGCCGGATTTATTGGCAGCGCGCCAGTTAACAAAAGAGGAATCCGGGCTGCTGGCTGAATTTCAGTTGAAGCAGGAACAGGATGCCGATAATCAATCATGATAGTTAGGAGTTATTGCAATGGATTTGATCGCACAACTGGAGCAGGAAGAAATCGCTCGTTTGGGCAAGACCATCCCCGAGTTCGCCCCCGGCGATACCGTGGTGGTGCAAGTGAAGGTGAAGGAAGGCACGCGCGAGCGTCTGCAAGCCTATGAAGGCGTAGTGATCGCCAAGCGCAACCGCGGCCTCAACTCATCCTTCATCGTGCGCAAGGTTTCCTCCGGCGAGGGCGTCGAACGTACCTTCCAGACCTATTCGCCGATTCTCGCCAGCATCGAGGTGAAGCGTCGCGGCGACGTGCGTCGTGCCAAGCTGTACTATCTGCGCGAGCGTTCCGGCAAGTCTGCGCGCATCAAGGAAAAACTGGTGGCGCGCACCAAGCCTGCCGCTGCAGCCGCGGCTGCTGCAGAATAAGCCAGTACCGGCTACAGCCGGTAAAAGGGCCGCCCCGCAAAGGGCGGCCCTTTTCGTTGCGCCGGATTTCCGCAGTCACCGTCGATGAAATGGCTTTTGTTCTAGCCTGGCGTCTAAAGGGTATTCTCAATTCTTCTTCGCGGCTTGCCCCGGTGGATTCTTCAGCAGCCACAGCACCAGCACGTTTTTGGTGGGTTTGTCCATGCCGCGCTCGGCGTATTCCAGCGGGGTGGTGCCGTTGTGGTCCTTGGCGCCGGCGTCGGCACCGCTGTTGAGCAGCAGTTCAACCAGCGCTTTTTTGCCGGTGAAGGCGGCCAGATGCAGGGGAGTGGCGCCGTTGTTGTCCCTGGCGTTAATGGCAGCGCCTCTGGACAGGAGCAGCTTGGCGATTTCCGGGGAGGTATTGGTGGCGGCGATGTGCAGCGGGGTCGAACCTAGCTCGGTTTTGCTGTGGATCAGCTTGGGGTCGGCGGCAAACAGTTTTTCCACTTCTGGCGCCGTGCCCATTTTTATGGTGTCGAAGAGGCCGCCGGCCAGGACGTTCCCGCAGAAGGCCAGCAACAGGGAGGCAAGGGCGAGCGGCGAAGTGATGCGGGTCATTATGTCTTTCTCCGAAAATAAGTGACAATGGCGCCGGTGTGCGCCGGGGCAGGGTTTGGTAAAATAGGCAGGGCACCCCCCAGTCTTTTGATTAATTCCAAAGAGCAGGTTTCACTAACACTAATATTACGCCGGGTTCGACCCGCTTTGCGGGTAGCGAGTTCCCGCCTGGCCGGGGCGCGGCAGGGCGCCAGTCTAAATGTAACGGGTTACGGAGTAAATTCTGATGCGGTTTTTCATGACGGTTTTGCTATTGTTCGTAGTAACAGGGGGGCACGCGGCGGAGTGGGTGCTGGTTTCCCAGATCAGCAACAATGTCCGTGAAGTAGATAAGAGCAGTATCCGCGGGCAAAAGCCGCTACTCGATTTCACCAGTCGCCACGTCATCGACGATACCAATGAAATGAAAATCGGGCGCAATCCGGTGAAATATCTGGTCCTGGAACAGCGTATCGACTGCGAAAAACGCACCATCCTGTTGGCCTCGAGCGAGGCGCAGGGCGCCGATGGCAACACCATCACCAGGCAGCGCCTGTTTGCCCAGGAAGCCACGGCGGTATTGGTCGGCAGCGTGGATGAGGATATTCTGAAATTTGTTTGCGCGCAGTGAGGGTTTCGAAATGATGAACCGCGATCTGTTGCGCTTGTTGCTGGTCTTTTTCCTGGCGTGGCTGCTGGTTGTTGCCTGGGAGGCGCGCGCTACGGAACCACAAGTAGGTCAATACGGCGGCGCTAGAGGGTGGGCGAAGCGCTGACTCTGAAGTAAATCCATTGGAGAGGGGAAGGACATGTCGAACGACCAGCCGGGAAACGGCGGCGATACGAGTCTGCTGAAACAATTCACCGTCCTGTATGTCGAGGACGACGAGGACATTCGCGACCAGTTGGCGCATTTCCTGCGCCGTCGTGTGGGCACGCTGCACACCGCCGTCAACGGTCACGAGGGGCTGCTGTCTTTCGAGGCGTTCAAGCCGGACATCGTGGTCACTGACATCCTCATGCCGGTGATGAACGGGCTGGAAATGGCGGAGAAAATCAAGGGCCTCAGTCCGTCCACCCCGGTCATCGTCACCACGGCTTTCAACGAAACCCATTTCTTCCTCAAGGCCATTGACATCGGCGTCGACAAATACGTCATCAAGCCGGTCAATACCGACCTTCTCGGCGAGGTCCTGCTGCAATGCGCGCGTGCCATGCAGTCGGAAGTGGAGCGCGGGCTGGCGGCGGCAGTATTTGAAAACTCTTCCGATGCCATCGTGGTCAGTGGTCGCGACAACCGCATCATTTCGGTGAATCCGGCTTTCAGTGAAATTACCGGATACCAGCGCGAGGAGGCGTTGGGACGCGACCCCGGCATGCTCAGCGCCGGGCGCCAATCGCGCGAGTTCTACCTGGAAATGTGGAACTGCCTGCGCGAGGGCGGCAAGTGGAGCGGGGAAATCTGGAACCGGCGCAAGAGCGGCGAAATCTACCCGGAGTGGCTGTCGATCAGCACGGTGAAAAATTTGCAGGACGAGATCACCCATTACGTCGGCATCTTTTCCGACATCACCGAACGCAAGCAGGCCGAGGAGCGGGTGCGTCACCTGGCCCATTACGACGCGCTTACCGATCTGCCCAACCGCACGCTGTTCCACGACCGCCTGCAACAGGCGCTGATCCAGGCGCAGCGCAGCCACGACCAGGTGGCGGTGATGTTCATCGACCTCGACCGCTTCAAGATCATCAACGATACGCTCGGGCACAATGTCGGCGACCTGCTGCTGCAAGCTGTGGCGCAACGCCTGCTCAACTGCGTGCGCCAGGGCGACACCGTGTGCCGCCAGGGCGGCGACGAATTCGTCATCCTGCTGCCGCAGATCAGCCACGCCGAGGATGCCGCGCTGGTGGCGCAGAAAATTCTCGATTCGATTAACCGCGTCTTCGTGCTCGACGGCCACGAACTGCACATCGGCGCGAGCATCGGCATCAGTTTCTTCCCGGCGGACGGCGTGGATGCGGAAGCGCTGATGAAAAACGCCGACGTAGCGATGTATCGTGCCAAGGAACTGGGGCGCAACAATTACCAGTTCTACCTGTCCGACATGAACGCGCGCTCGTTCGAGCGTCTGGCGCTGGAAACCAGCTTGCGGCGCGCCGTCGAGCACGACGAGCTGGAGGTCTACTACCAACCCCTGATGGACGCGCACAGCAACAAGCTGGTGGGCATGGAAGCGCTGGTGCGCTGGAACCATCCCGACCTCGGGCTGGTCAACCCCGCCCAGTTCATTCCGCTGGCGGAAGAAACCGGCATGATCATCCCCATCGGCGCCTGGGTGCTGCGCCATGCCTGCGCGCAGACGCGCGAGTGGCACAAGCAGGGGCACGGAGCCCTGCGGGTGTCGGTCAACCTGTCCGCGCGTCAGTTCCGCCAAACCGATTTTGTCGGCAGCGTGCGCAAAATACTCGACGAAACCGGTTTCGATCCGCACTATCTGGAACTGGAAGTGACGGAAAGCCTGCTGATGCACAACATCGATGAAAACATCATCGTGCTCAATGAGTTGAAGGCTATGGGCATCAGCATCGCCGTCGACGATTTCGGCACCGGCTATTCCTCCCTGAGCTACCTCAAACGCCTGCCCATCGACACCCTGAAGATCGATCGCTCCTTCGTCAACGACGTGAATTCCAACCGCGACGATGCGGCCATCGTCGATGCCATCATTTCCCTGGCGCAAAGCCTCACCCTGAAGGTGGTCGCCGAGGGCGTGGAAACCTGCGGCCAGCAGACCTTCCTGGAAAACCACCAGTGCGACGAGATGCAGGGTTTCCTGTTCAGCCATCCCCTGCCGGCGGATAAATTCAGCGAATTCCTGAAAAGAAAATAAGGGCCTGAACAATCTTCGAAGTCGGCGCAGCCTCTTCGAGCCGGGCCTCCCTGCCGGCGTGGCGGCGCCGTAGACGGCAATACCCCCCGTAGCCTTGAGAACGACGGGGGTTTTGGGTTGTTGCGCCCTCGGTGGATTGTTTCGCATTGCTGGCAATATGTCACAGCATGGCTTAGACTTGTCCTCTATGTTGAACAAGTCAATCAAGGGCAGACACCATGCGCATCGTTAATTTCTCAGAAGCTCGCAATAGCCTCAAGTTGGTTATCGATCAGGTCACTGATGATGCCGACTTCACGGTCATCGCTAGGCGTGATGCGTCGGATGCGGTAGTGATGTCGCTCGACACGTTCAACAGCTTGATGGAGACCGTTCATCTGCTGAAGTCACCCGCCAATGCCGCACATCTGGCACGTTCCATCCAGCAGTACCGTCAAGGCAAGCTTAAGCAGCGGGATCTGGTCGATGCCGAGTAAAAACCTCCTGCGCATTACCTGGACGGTGGCCTCTTGGGAGGATTACACCTACTGGCAAGACCAGGATCGCAAGACGCTCAAGCGCATCAACAAACTGATCAAGGACTGCATCCGCGATCCCTTCGGCGGTATCGGCAAACCCGAACCCTTGAAGGAGAACCTCACCGGTTTCTGGTCGCGCCGTATCGACGACACGAACCGTCTCATCTATTGCGTCGATGGCGACGATCTGGTGGTGATTGCCTGTCGCTACCACTACCAGCAGGTCAGCTAGTGTTGTAGCCAAGAGTGCGCCCGTGCCGGGCGTACACGACAACTCCCCCCTCGCAGCCTTGAGAACGACGGGGGTTTTGGGTTGTTGCACCCTCGGTGATTTGAGGGTCAGGAGTTGGTTAAATGACCCTGGCCCCTTTCTGCTTTCAGGTAGGGGCGCCGCGCGCGGCGTTTGTCAGCGTGAGCGGGGAAATGTAAGGCTCAAAAACAAAGAGGGTATCCCTTTGCTTGTTTGATATGCGTATATCCCAAAACGGGACTATAATTGCGCCATGAACATCGTTGCCGTGAAATTTCTCCGCACCTTCTGGGAAAAATACCCGGATGCGGAACAGCCGCTCAAGTCTTGGGTGGATGAGGCGAGGAAAGCGACATGGACGCAGCCCGCCGGGATCAAGGAACAATATCGGAGTGCGAGCATACTCAAGAACCGGCGCGTGGTGTTCAATATTAAGGGAAACGACTACCGCTTGGTGGTATCCGTTGCCTACCATTACCAAGCTGTCTATGTGAAATTCATCGGCACGCACAAGGAATACGATGACATAGACGCTGAAACCGTTGAGATGGAGGCCTGACATGGAAATTCGACCGATCCGCACCGAAGAGGACTATAAGGCTGCGCTACGCGAAGTCTCGTTCTGCTTCGACAACGAACCGATCCCCGGCACGCCTGATGGTGATCGCTTTGAAATCCTGCTGACCCTTGTGGAAGCCTACGAGGCCAGGCACTTTCCCATCGGTCTGCCCGATCCGGTGGAGGCCATCAAGTTTCGTATGGATCAGGCCGGGCTGACGCCGAAAGACCTGGTTCCTGTCATCGGGCGCTTGAACCGTGTCTATGAGATTCTCAACCGCAAACGGCCGCTTACGCTGAACATGATCTGGAAGTTGCACGAGAAATTGGGCATTCCAGCCGAGTGTCTTATCCAGCCCCCGAAAATGAAGTTCGTGCCCTGAAAACAATGCAGGTGTCTCTTTAGTTTCCCCGAGCAGGGCCGGATTACTCGTAGCGCAACGCTTCCACCGGCTTGAGTCCCGCTGCGCGGCGCGCCGGATAAAAGCCGAAGAAAACGCCGGTGGTGGCGGCGAAGGCGAAGGACAGCAGGATGGAACCCGAGCTGACCACCACCGCCATGTCGGCGAAACGGGCAACCGCCCAGGCGCCGCCCACCCCCAGCAATACCCCGGCCAGCCCGCCGGCGATGCAGATCATCAGGGCTTCCAGCAGGAATTGCAGCAGGATGTCGCGCCGACGCGCGCCGATAGCCATGCGGATGCCGATTTCGCGGGTGCGTTCGGTAACCGACACCAGCATGATGTTCATGATGCCGATGCCGCCGACCAAGAGCGAGATCGAGGCGATGGCGCCCAGCATGAAGGACATGGCCTGGGCTGAACCCGCTGCGGACTGGGCCGCAGCAGTCAGGTTGCGCAGCGTGAAATCGTTTTCCGCGTCCTCGGCGAGGCGGTGGCGCTGGCGTAGCACCTGTTTCATTTCGCGTTCGGCTTCTTCCATGAGCGCGGCGGATCTGGCCTGCACAGAGATGAAGCGCACCGTTCCGGGGAAGGGGTTGCCGAACAGCTTGCGCTGGGCGGTGGTGACCGGAACGAAGGCCGTGTCGTCCTGGTCGCGCCCGTCCAGGCTTTGTCCCTTGGGTGCCAGCAGTCCGATCACCAGGAACGGCAGGTTCTTGATGCGGATGGTCTTGCCGGTGGGGTCTTCGTCGCCGAACAGGTTTTGGGCAACGGTTTTGCCGAGCACCACCACGCGCGTGGCGCCGCGCACGTCGCTGTCCTCGATGGGATGGCCGCTTTCCAGGGTCCAGTTGCGCACTTCCATGAATTCCGGCGTGGTGCCGGAGACAGGGGTGCTCCAGTTGCTCGCGCCATAGGCCAGTTGGGCGGTGCCGGGATAAACCGGCGCGACCGCTTTGACTGCGGGGATTTTGGCGAGCGCCTGGGCATCGGCGAAAGTCAGCGTCGGCACCGAGCCGGCACCCATGCGCAGCCCCCCGGAAGTGCTGGCGCCGGACAGGACGATGAACAGGTTGCTGCCCATCGAGGCGATGGATTCGCTGACGGTATTCTGCGCGCCCTGGCCGATGGCCAGCATGAGCACCACCGCCGCTACGCCGATAATCATGCCGAGCATGGTGAGCAGCGTGCGCAGTCCATTGAGCGACATGGCGCGCAGGGCTTCGGCGGGGATGGCGAGGAGTTTCATGCGGTCGGTTCCATTAGGCATTTATCCGTGCTCGGCGTGACCGGCGACCGCGCCGTCGTGCGCCACCCGGCCATCGACGAAGCGCACCAGTCTTTGCGCGTAATGGGCGATGTCGGGTTCGTGGGTGACCAGGATGATGGTAATGCCCTGCTCGCGGTTCAGGCGGGTGAATAGCTCCATGATCTCCTGGCTGGTGTGGGTATCCAGGTTGCCGGTGGGTTCGTCGGCGAGGATCAGCGGCGGCTGGTTGATCAGCGCGCGGGCGATGGCGACGCGCTGCTGCTGGCCGCCGGAAAGCTGGTTGGGCAAGGAGCGGGTAAAGTTCTCCAGACCGGTTCGGGCGAGCATCTCCCGCGCGCGCTGCCGGCGTGCGTTTTTCCCCACACCGGCGTAAAGCAGGGGCAGGGCGACGTTATCCGTGGCGCTGACGCGCTTCAACAGATTGAAGCCCTGGAACACGAAGCCGATGGAGCGATTGCGCAACGCCGCCAGTTGGTCGTTGTCGAGAGTGGAAACATTTCTTCCATCGAGAAAATAATTGCCGGAGGTGGGGGTGTCGAGGCAGCCGAGAATGTTCATGAAGGTGGATTTGCCGGAGCCGGACGGTCCCATGATGGCGACGAATTCCCCCGCCGCGATGTGCAGGTTGACGCCGTGCAACACCGGGACGGCCTGCCCGTCGGCAATTTCATAGTGCTTGTGAAGGTTTTCGACGCGAATCAGCGACATCGGAATGTCCGTTAACGTGAAAAACAGCGTCTCCGGTAGGAGCGGGCTTGCCCGCGAGCTTTTTGCTTTGGCGTGCATCCAGCCAAAATTCTCGGGGGCAAGCCCCCTCCTACCAAGTCGGCGTATTTTTCATCGTTTGAGGTGGCGGTAACTGCCATGATAGTTAGAACAGGCGCAGGCTGAAGTTGCCTTCCTTCTTCTTCTGGCCGAGTTCACGGGTAATCAGGGGGTCGCCCTCGCGAAGCGCGCCATCGAGAACTTCCGTGAACGTCCCATCCGACAAGCCGGTTTTCACCTTGACGGCTTGCGGCTCGCCGTTTTCCAGCCGGTACACCGTCGCACCGCTGCGCTTTTCTCCTTTCTTGACCGGCGTTTCCTCGCCGTTGTCCTTTTTCGGTTTGAAGCGTAGCGCCGCATTGGGGGCGCGCAGCACGTTGTCGCGCCTGCCGGTGCTGATCTGCACGTGCCCGGTCATGCCCGGCAGCAGCAGTCCATCCGTGTTGTTGACCGCCACCACCACGTTGTAGGTGACCACGTTCTGCTGCACCGTGGGGTTGAGGCGGATCTGCTTGACCTGGCCGGAAAACTGGCGCTCGGCGAAGGCATCGACGGAAAAATTCACCGCCTGGCCGATGCGGATGCTGCCGATGTCGGCCTCGGCGATGCTGGTCTCGATCTGCATGTCCTTGAGGTCGCCCGCGATCTGGAACAGGGTCGGCGTCTGGAAGCTCGCAGCCACGGTCTGGCCGACATCCACGCTGCGCGCCACCACCACGCCGGAAATCGGCGAGCGGATCACGGTGTAACGCAGATTGGTGCGTCCGCGCTCCAATTGCGCTTCGGTTACGGCGATCTGGGCGAGCGCGGCGTCGAGCTGCTGTTTCGCCTGATCGATGGCATCGGCGGAAATGAAGCCTTTCTGGAATTGCAGGCGGGCGCGCTGTTCCTTGGCGCGCGCCAGTTCGAGATTGGCGTGCGCCGCCGCCAGGTTGGCCTGGTCCTGGCGCTGTTGCGCCTCGAACAAGGCCGGGTCGAGTTCCGCCAGCACCTGGCCGGGTTTGACGATGCTGTTGAAATCGACATGCAATTTTTTCACCGTGCCGGAAACCTGGGTGCCGATATTGACCATCTTCACCGGATTCAGCGTGCCGTTGGCGGAGATGGTCTGCACGATGTTGCCGCGCTCGGCGGCCTGGGTCTTGTATTTTTCTGCGGGCGGAGCGCTGCTGTGTTGTTTCCACCAGACAACGCCACCTGCCATAACGGCAAGCAGGAGAAAGGCGGTTAACAGGGAGCGGAAACGGGAGCGGGGTTGCGGCATGGCGGTAGATGGGCGGGAATGAATACGCTACGAAACGATGAGGCGCTAACATAGCAATGCCATGCCGGGCGGTCAACCGCGCAATTGTAAGCTTATGTAGGCCGCATCAAGGTGCCGGGAAAGTGATTTTTTGTGAAATGTTCCGGCTATTCGGCTTTTTCAGCGGAGCGGGTGAGCGGCAGCCACAGGCGAAATGTGGTTCCGGTGCCCGGTTCGCTCGCCACATTGAGGTGTCCGCCATGTTTTTCCACGATACTCCAGGAAAGTGATAAGCCCAGTCCCGTCCCCTTGCCGACCGGCTTGGTGGTGAAAAACGGGTCGAAAATGCGGCTCAGGTTTTCCGGCGTGATGCCGCTGCCGGAATCGCTGATTTCGATCCACACGCCGTTCCCCTGTGTTCCGCTGCGCAGGAAAATAATGCCGTGTTCCTCGATGGCGTGGGCGGCGTTGACCAGCAGGTTCATGAAAACCTGGTTGATCTGGAAGGGCAGGCATTCCACCTGCGGCAGCTCGCCGTACTGGCGGATTACTTCGGCCTTGTACTTGATTTCGTTCCAGACCACGTTGAGGGTGCTTTCCAGGCACTGGTGCAAATCCGTCCACTGCCATTCCTCGTTTTCATCGGCGTGGGAAAAATCCTTGAGGTCCTGGACGATTTTCTTCACGCGGGCAATGCCGTGGCCGGATTCGCTCATCAAAGCGGCAATGTCTTCCCTGAGAAAATCGAGGTCCAGCTTCTCGCGCAACGCCCGGATGCCGGTCGCCGTAGCCGGATCGGCGGCCAATAGCGGTTCGGCCTCGCGGTAGGCGTCGAGCATGGCGAACAGGTCGCGCAGGTATTTCTCCAGCGTGCCCAGGTTGGAGTTGACGTAGCCGATGGGGTTGTTGATCTCGTGCGCCACCCCCGCCGCCAGTTGGCCGATGGAAGCCATTTTCTCGGATTGCAGCAACTGGTATTGCGCCGCCTTGAGCTGTTCGTTGAGGGCCTTCATCTGGTCGTGGCTGGATTGCACTTCAAGCTGGTATCGCAGCATTTGCGCCATGTCTTGCGCCAGTTTCCGGTTGGCTTCGAGCAGGTCGGCGGCGCGCTCGGCCACGCGCTGTTCCAGGTCCAGGTTGCTGCGGCTCAATGCCTCCCGGATCTGTTCCAGTTCGGTGACGTCGGTGTAGAGCGACACATATTCGTAAATTTCTCCTGTCGCTTTTTTGAATGGCGTCACGGTGGCTTCCACGCAGTATTCCGCGCCGTCCTTGCGCCGGTTGCGAATGATGCCCTGCCACACCTCGCCCTGGCTGATGCGTCCCCACATGGCGCTGAAAAAACCGGCGTCGTGGGCACCGGACTTGAGCAGGCTGGCCTGGTTGCCCAGCAGTTCTTCGCGCGCGTAGCCGTTGAGCACGCAGAACTTGTCGTTGACGTAGGTGATGGTGCCGCCGGTATCCGTCACGCACATCGCCACATGCTGGTCAATGGCGATTTCCTGGTTTTCCAGTTCCGTCAGGATGCCCTTCATTTCTTCCGGGCCGAACCAGGAATGGTTTTCCATGTTCACTCCTCTCCGTTTTCCCGCAGCATGATCAACAGTGCCGCACCCCGCGAAGCGGACTGGCTGCCCATCGGATGGCACCAGAATTCTGCGGCACCGCCGTCGGGCAGGCGGCAGGGGTGACGTCCGCTCATCCCTTGCGCCATCGATGCCAGCGCGCACTGCGCCATTTCCGCAGGCAGGGCTTCGTTTACCTGTTGCCCCACCAGGGGGGACGCCGCCATGCCGAAAAGCCGTTCCGCCTTGCGGTTGCTGACGACGATCACGCCGTCTTCGTCCACGCCGATCACGGCAAGCGGCAAGTATTGCAACATTTCCTGCGATACCCTGAGCACGCTACGGTCGTGTTCCGCCTCGCGCGTCTTTTCGTCCACCGTGGCTTCCAACGCCCGCTTGGCGGCACTGAGCGCCTCGTTGGCGTGCATCACTTCAGCGGCCAGGCGTTCGTTTTCGTGAAAGATTTCATAACGGTTGAATGCTTCGCGGATGTGCGCGCGAAAATGCGCCACCTTGCCGCTTTCATCGCGTACCGGGGCGATGATCAGCTCGTTCCAGAACATGCTGCCGTCCTTGCGGTAATTGCGCAGCACCACGCGGCAATCGCGCTGCTCGCGCGCCGCCGTACGGATCGCCGAGATGCCGTGCTGGTCGCGGTCGTCGTTTTGCAAAAAGCTGGGGTTCTTGCCCAACACTTCTTCAGCGCGGTAGCCGGTGATGCGCTCGAACGCGGGATTGACGTAGGTGATGGGATTGCTTTCCTGCAAGGCGTCGGTAATCATGAAGGCATTGAAGCTCGATTCGATGGCGCGCCCCCACAGGCGCAACTGGTCTTCCATCTGCCGCCGCCGGGTCACGTCGCTGGCGATGCCGTCGAAACGCAAGGGCTGTCCGGCCGCGTCACGGATTACCCGCGCCCGGTCATGCAACCAGCGCACTTCGCCGTCGGGGCGGATAATGCGGTATTCCATTTCCAGTTCGTCCTCGACCAGTAATTCGTCGAGGAAAGCCCGCACCCGCGCATAATCATCAGGATGTACCACCTCGGCCCACAAATTGGGGTTGTCGCGGAAAGCCTGCGCCGGGTAGCCGTACACCTTGTGGGCAGCCGGGCTTTGGTAGATCACTTCGTGGCTGCCGGGCGCCACCGACCACACCACGTCGTCGAGCGAAGCGAGGATGCTGTCCAGCATTTCCTGGTTTTCCAGCGTGGGGCTTTCCATCCGTTCCGTCCGGTTCATGCCGGCTCCTCTTTTTCAGGCTGTTTCAGCGGCAGGCAGAGGCGAAACCGGGTTCCCTCGCCGACTTGGCTGTGCACTTCGATATGTCCGTGGTGTTTCTCGATGATGCTGTAGGCCAGCGACAAGCCCAGGCCGGTGCCCTTGCCGACCGGCTTGGTGGTGAAAAACGGGTCGAAAATGCGCTTGAGATTTTCCGGCGGGATGCCCTTGCCGTCGTCGGCGATTTCCACCCACACCTGGTCGCCTTCCGTGCCGGTGCGGACGGTGATGCGCCCGCGCTGGCCTTCCTTCATGGCGTGGGCGGCGTTGACCAGCAGGTTCATGAACACCTGATTGATCTGGTGCGGCAGGCATTCGACTGGGGGAATGTCGCCGTATTCCTTGACCACGTCGGCCTTGTACTTGATTTCGTTATGCGCCACGTTGAGCGTGCTGTCGAGGCCGTGGTGAAGATCGGCCAGTTGCCATTCCGCCTCGTCGACATGGGAAAAGTCCTTGAGGTCCTGGACGATCCGCTTGACGCGCTGGATGCCCTCGCCGGATTCATTGAGCAGGGCGAGCACGTCTTCCTTGAGGAAATCCAGTTCCACCTTTTTTTTCACCGCAGTTATCTGCGCCAGCTTGGCCGGTTCGCACGTCGCTTCGAGCGATTCGTAAACCGCCAGCATCTCCAGCAACTGGTCGAGATAGGTGCGCAGGGTGCCGAGGTTGGAATTGACGTAGCCGATGGGGTTGTTGATCTCGTGCGCCACGCCCGCCGCGAGCTGGCCGATGGAGGCCATTTTTTCAGATTGCAGCAGTTGGTTTTGCGCGTCCTCCAACTTTTTGATCAGCGCCCGTTGCTCTTCCTTTTCCACCGTGATGGCTTCCTCGGCCCGCCGCCGTTCAAGCAACTCCTGGCGCAGGCCGGCGTTGGTTTCGGTCAGTTCCTTCGACATCAGTTCAAGGGTGCGCTCGATCATCAGCCGGTCGGCGTCGGCGGCCTGGTAGGCTTCGTCCACCGCAGCCACGAAAGCCGCCATTTGCGGCGGTAGCGCGGCGGCTTCGCCGAGAAAGCGTTTTATCTGGCGTTCCAGCAAGCGATGCATGCCTACTTTTCCGAAAAAGTAGTGATGGTCATGGTTTGGTTATGCAGCTCACATCCGGTAAGCGTTCCCTGCGGGCAAATTTCGCCATAGGAGTAGAACCCGGTCAGCGCGGTGTTCTTTCCCAGCACCTCGCGCACGCTTTCCACTTCCTCCTCGATGCGTTGTTTCAGCACCAGCTTGCGGCCCACGCAACTGATGAGCAGGGCCAGTTCGGGTTCGCTGGAGCCGAGCATTTCGTAGCCGGCGTGCGCCGCGCCCGCCGCGCCGTCTACCAGGCGGTCGAAGTTGGCCTTCATCAGCCGCGCATAGCCGCCTTCCGGCATGTCGCCGGCGAAGGTCATGCTCTGTTCGTCCTCGTTGACCGCCAGCACCGTGCGCACCAGACTGTAGCCTTCCTCGCCGGTGCGTAGCGCCAAGGGAAAAAGCAGTGCCGTGGCCGGCAGGCCGGCGGCATGCTCGCCCAGGTATTCCTTGTACAGCGCGAGCGCGGAACGGCCGTCCAACTCGTAGAGGACGTTGCCCCTGGCGCGCGTGATGAGCCGTTCCGCGCCGAAGGAGTCCCAGCCGCCGAGGGAACCGTAGCCGACCTTGAGGCGTTCGCCGTAGAAGCCCAATGCGGCGACCAGCCCTTCCGCCGCTTCCCCGTCCGCGCAAACCAGGGTGTGCTGGAAAGCGCTGCCGTCGCCCGCCAAGCCGCCGGTCACCGCCACGCCCGGCGGCAAGTTTTCGCGCAGGCCGCGCGCCAGTTCGGTGCCGTTCACTTTCAGTCCGTCCGACAGCACCACGACATGCACCAGTTGTTCCGCCGACAGCGCATTGGCCAGGCGCTCACCGGCCTCCAGGCTGTCGGCGGCCTCGGCGATGGTGGCCTGCACCAGCTTGAGTGTAGTGTGTTCGAAGCGCACGGCGGTCACGGAAAGGGAGTCGTCGCGCACGCGGATGCCGCAAATTTCTCCCGCCGTGGAGCAACCGGCCAGCACCGCGCCGGGATAGCGCGCGCGAATCTCCACCATCCTGTCCGCGTCGCGCAACAACGCCGTGCTGCCGAAAATCAGCACCAGCGAAGCATTCCCTTCAAGCGACGTTTCTTTTTCCGTTTGCCAGCCCGAGCCAGCCGTCCAGTAGCGCTGTTCGATTTTCATGATGACTCCTGTCCAAAATATTTCATAAACCCGGATTGTCCATTAGCCTGAATCGGGTGCGCCAACTCCCGGTGGGAGGGGGCTTGCCCCCGAGATTTTCGGGAAAACAAGCTGGGATAGTCATTCCACCCAACCCTCGGGGGCAAGCCCCCTCCCACGAGGTTTGGCGGCATTCATCCCAGATTATCCATTGGAAAATTCAGTGGGCCTCCCCCCTGTTTCAATTCATCGGCGAGCCGCTGGTTTTCCAGCAGCAGGTCGCGGTGCATGATGGCCTGGGTGACGGCGCTTCTCAAATCGTATTCGCTCCAGGGCTTGGCGATGAATGCGGAAATTTCCGAATGGTTGATCGCGTCCGTCAATATTTTCATGTCGGCATGGCCGGAAAACAGGATGCGCGCCGCGTCCGGCCGGATTTTGCGAAAGGCTTCCAGGAAGCGCAGGCCGTTCATTTCCGGCATCAGGAAATCGGCGATCACCAGGTCGTAATCCACTTCCTTCGCCAATTGCAAGGCCGCCAGCGGCGAGGTAGCGGTTTCCACGATGAAATGGAAGTCCGCTACCTGCGCGTGCTCGTGGTTGGCTTCGCGGCGCAGGGCCGCGCACAGCCCCTGAAAAGGGCTGCGGTGGGAAAGGTCGCGCACCACAGCGTTCAGCGTGTTTTGCTCGTCGTCCACTACCAGGATCTGGTAGCGCTTTTCCGTTGCGCTTGATTTGGCCGGGTGTCCGTATTTCACGCGGTATTCTCCCGCCAGCCAGCGGTTGTCGTGCACCGCCTTGTGAAAAGCCAGCGCCTGGGAAATTGCCCCGGCCAGTTCCAGCCCGTTCCAGGGTTTACCGATGAAGCGGTAGATATGGGTGCGGTTGATGGCTTCCACCAGCGCATGTTGATCGGTCTGTCCGCTCAGGATGATGCGGGCGGCGTCGGGCTGTATCTCGCGGAAGGCTTGCAGGAAGGCGACACCGTCCATTTCCGGCATCTTGTAATCGGAGATGACTAGGTCGAAGGCCTGTTCATGGGCCAGTTTCAGCGCCTCGGCGGGGGAAGTGCGGGTCTCGACCGCAAACTTTCCCTGGTGCGCCATCAGTTCGCGTTTCAGTGAAGCCAGGACGTTGGCTTCGTCATCAACCAGCAGGATTTGGTTCATGGGGCGGTTTCCTCGTTAGGGTTCGGGGGGGTGGGTGGGGCGGAATGGGCAGCGGCAGGCGATTTTTCCCCCAGGATTTCCGGGCGGACGTGAATTGTGAGCTGACGCCCCTCGCTTTCCTCGAAATGGCGGATCTGCGTGATCAGCGACTCGTCCAGCACGTAATCGCGCGCCAGCAGCAGCATGCCTTCGCGGCTGACCAGGTCGCGCGTCAGTACCATGCCGGGCTTCAGCTTCGCCGGGGAAAGCTCGATTTCCGGGCCGTAGGATTCGGGCTTCTGCTCCTTGCCCATCAGGGCGACAAAAGCGTCTACTACCAGGGGGTCGTAGCGTTTTCCGCGCCCGTCGCTAATCATCTTGAACGCGCTTTCCGCGTTCAGCGTCTTGGGCAGCAGGTAGCCAGACTGGAGGGCGTCGTAGTCGTTGGCGAGCGCGAGAATGCGCGCGCCGAAAGGGATTTCCTGGCCCTTCAGGCTGGCCGGATAGCCCAGGCCGTCGAAACGCTCGTGATGGGCGCGGATCAGGCGCGCGGCATTGGCCAGTTGTTCCAATGCCATCAGCGCCGCCGCGCCCTTGGCCGGGTGTCTGACGTATTCGGCGCGTTCCTCGATGGTCAGCGTGGTGAAGGGCTTGGTCAGCAGGCGGTCGGGCAGGCCGATCTTGGCGATGTCGTGGAGCAGGCTGGCCACCACGACATCCTGTATTTCGCTGGCGGGTAGGCCCAGTTTTTTTGCCAGGTTGCGCGCCAGATCGGCGACCCGCCGCGAGTGGCCGGTCAGTGTCTTTTCGCGCAACTCCATCAGGTTGGCGAAAACCTGGATCGAAGTGAAAAAGCCCTTTTTCAGCTTTTCGTGCGCCACCGTCAGTTGATCCATGGTCCGGCGCAGTTCCTCGGTGCGCTGGCGCACCTTGTCTTCCAGGCTGGCGTTGAGCGCATTCAGTTCGACGTTAAGACCTTTTAGTTCCTCGTTCTGGCGCAGGGTCAGCGCTTCCAGGCGCTCTTTTTCGGCCTTGAGGAGTTTGCGTTCCAGCGCGTCGCGCACGGTGAGCAGGATTTCCTCGTCGTTCCACGGCTTGGCGATGTAGCGGTAAATTTCGCCCCGGTTGATGGCGGCGATGGTGGAACTGACGTCGGCATAGCCGGTGAGCAGGATGCGCACGGTGTCCGGGCATTTCAGGCGCACCTGTTCGAGCACTTCGGCGCCGCTCATGCCCGGCATGCGCATGTCGCACACCACCACGTCGACGGCTTCGCTTTCCAGCAGCGCCAGCCCGGCGGCGCCGCCCTCGGCGGTGAGGATGCGGTAGCCGTGTGGCCGGAACAGGCGTTTCAGTGCGGAAAGGATGTTGCTTTCATCGTCGATGAACAACAGGGTGCGCAGTTCCGCCCCGCTAGGCCTTGGTTCCTGGCTCATGCCTGCTCCGCCGTCTCGGGTTGTTCCACCGGCAGCCGGATACGGAATGCCGTGCCCTTGCCGGACTCGCTTTGCACTTCGATGCTGCCGTGGTGCTTGGCGACGATATTGTACGACAAGGAAAGTCCCAGCCCGGTGCCTTTTCCCACCGGCTTGGTGGTGAAGAAGGGGTCGAAGATGCGCTTCAGGTTTTCCGGGGGAATGCCCTTGCCGGTATCGGCGATCTCCACCCACACGTCCTGGCCTTCCAGGCCGCTGCGCAGGGTGACCGTGCCGTGTTCCTCGATAGCCTGCGCGGCATTGACCAGCAGGTTCATGAACACCTGGTTGAGTTGCGAGGGCAGGCAGTAAACCGGCGGCAGTTCGCCGAATTCCCTGACGATTTCGCACTTGTATTTGAGTTCGTTCCACACGATGTTCAGGGTGCTTTCCAGCCCCTGCTGCAAATCCGCCCACCGCCATTCTTCATCCGCCCCGGAATGGGAGAAGTCCTTGAGGTCGAGAATGATCTTCTTCACCCGGGTCAGCCCCTCGCGCGATTCGTCGAGCAGCAACTTGATGTCGTCCTTGAGATACACCAGGTCGATCTGTTTCCTGAAACGCGCGATTTCTTCGACGGCAAGGTCGTGGCAATCCATGAGCGCCTCGGCTTCCTCGTATTTTTCCAGCATGGCGAAAATGTCGGCGAGGTACTTTTCCAGCGTGCCGAGGTTGGAATAGACGTAGCCGACCGGGTTGTTGATCTCATGCGCCACCCCCGCCGCAAGCTGGCCGATGGAGGCCATTTTTTCCGATTGCAGCAATTGCTTCTGGGTTTGTTCCAGGGTTTTGTTGGCTTCCAGCAGGCGGGCGTTGATTTGTTCCACTTCGCGGATTTGCGCCTTGGCTTCTTCCTCGGCATGCTTGGTTTCGGTGATGTCGAGGCAATGCCCGATGTAGCCGATGAAATTGCCTTCCTCATCGTGGCGCGGCGTGCCGTCGTCGAGCAGCCAGCGGTATTTTCCGTCGTGGCGGCGCAAGCGGTAAACGATGCTGAATTTCTCGCGCCGGTCGAAGGCGGCGACATATTCTGCGAGACACTGGTCGAAATCGTCCGGGTGCACGCCTTCCGCCCAGCCGTTGCCCATTTCCTGTTCCAGGCTGCGCCCGGTGAAATCCAGCCACGGCTGGTTAAAGTAGAAGCATAGCTTGTCGGTGCCGGCCATCCAGATCAGCGCGCGGCCATTGTTGGCGATATAGCGGAAACGCGCCTCGCTCTCGCGCAGGGTTTCTTCCGCCTTCCTGCGCTCGTCGCGCAGCCGTTTGTTCTCCAGGGCGCGGCGCGCTGCGGGCTCCAGGCGCAGCAAACGGTCCTTGAGCACATAGTCGCTGGCGCCCTGGTGGATGGCGTCGATGGCGGTCTCCTCGCCGATGGAACCGGAAACGATGATGAAGGGAATGTCCAGGCCGCGCTCCTTGAGCAGCGCCAGGGCGCGCGAGCCGACGAATTGCGGCAGGTGCCAGTCGGACAGAATCAGGTCAGGTTGAGCGTCGAGCGCGGCCAGGTAGTCCGCTTCGCCCTGCACCTGTTGCCAATCGACCTGCAAGCCCTTTTCCTGAAGCTGCAACACCATCAGTTCAGTATCGCTGGGCACATCCTCGACAATCAGCACGCGCAGGGGAGAGGTGTCTGGATTCGGGGGGGTATCACTCATGGGTTTTCTCCTTATGCGCACTGCTTTGTGGGCGATGGCCAAACCTATGCCGGTGCCGGGATAGGGCAAGAGGGGATGGCGTCATTGCCAGGGATTGAAGGTGCTTGCGCCGCAACGCCGAAAATCCGCAGTGTTGCGGGTAACAACCGTGAGTCGGTGGGCCAGCGCCGTCGCCGCGATCAGGCTGTCGATCACCGGCTGCGCGACAGGTCAAGCTCGATCCCCGACGGCGCCATTTCACCGAGCAATTCCGCCCAAGTCTTTCGCGGTCGGGTGAGCTTCAGGTAGTCGTCGAAGCTCGGCACTACCGCCGCTTCCTTGCCGCGCAGGGTAATCAACCGTGGCTCTTGGTGGGCGTGACGAACCACCTCGCTCAAGCGGTTCTTGGCTTCCTGTAGCTGCCATGTCTGCATGGTGGCCTCGCGATTAACTGGACAGTCTGGCCATTGTAGGTAAACGGGGGAATATATGCCAATTCCCGATCATGAAATCAAGGAATTGATTATTCGTGCAGCAGCCACAACCGGGCAAACTGTCAGTGCCTTCCTGATTGGGGCCGCCCAAGAGCGTGCCAAGCAAGTGCTTTCCCAAAGCGAGATGCTTATGAAATGTTCGGGCCAATGGAAAATCCGGGTTTACGGTCTTGAACCATAAGCATTGCCGCTGTAAAGTAAGGATGTAATGCAATCCTTACTGGAGAACGCCATGCTCGCTATCGCCAAGATTACGGCAAAAGGTCAAACCACCATCCCGCAGGATGTCCGGGCCGCGTTGCATGTGTCGGCCGGCGATCTGATTGCATGGGAAGTCGGCGCTGACGGTACGGCAAAGGTGCGTCGCGTGCAGCCGCTCGACCTCGATTACCTGCGTGCCGTCGAAGGGACGCTGTCCGAGTGGGCGGGTAGCGCTGACGAAGAGGCCTACCGTGAGCTTTGAGCGCTTTACGGTGGTACGCGTACCGTTTCCCTTCACCGACCGCAATGCCGCCAAGAACCGTCCGGCGCTGGTGCTCTCTGATGCCGCCGCCTTCAACACCCCGTCCGGCCATTCGGTGACGGTCGTTGTCAAGCTAGTTGTCGCCTAAATGGTTTCATTTAAGCTGCTTTTTT